>CAITOL010000176.1 GCA_903893975.1 uncultured Rhodospirillales bacterium
GAAGACCTTCTTCATCCACGCGGCATTGCTGGATCAGGCTTTCGCCCATTGTCCAATATTCCCCACTGCTGCCTCCCGTAGGAGTCTGGGCCGTGTCTCAGTCCCAGTGTGGCTGATCATCCTCTCAGACCAGCTACCGATCGTCGCCTTGGTAGGCCGTTACCCCACCAACAAGCTAATCGGACGCAGGCTCCTCCACAGGCGACTTGCGCCTTTGGCCCTCAGGCATCATGCGGTATTAGCAGCAGTTTCCCGCCGTTATCCCCCACCCGTGGATAGATACCTACGCGTTACTCACCCGTCCGCCACTGCCGGATTACTCCGACCGTGCGACTTGCATGTGTTAAGCATGCCGCCAGCGTTCGCTCTGAGCCAGGATCAAACTCTCAGGTTCATCAATTCAGACCAAGCACCCAAAAGCGCCAAACCCAAACCAACGAACAAGACCCCAGCCTTATCCAAATTATCCGCCTAGATCCCCGACGGAGGTCGGACCCTAGACAATTCGAAGCGTCTATCTTGCGTAGTCAAAAGACACATAAGCTAAACGCCTCAATAATCGGACAAAACCAGATCTTATGATCCAAGCCAGCCCAAATCATCGCTCCCAATCCCTCACACACACTCACATGCAGCAAAGGCTGGCAGGCGCCGCCAACGTATCCCTTCCATTCAGATGCAATTGTCAAAGAACAAAACTTGTCGCCGCCAACCAGAAACTCTCGAACCCGGTCAGCGTCGGGAGGCGCCTTCTAGGCCCCACACCATTCGGTGTCAAACGGGTTTTTTTGACCGTGATGACGCGGCAAAATGTCACAAAACAACCATAAATCAGCATGTTACGGAGATATGACAGCCGAAAGCGCGATTTTACGGCGTTCGCAGCGAAGCTATGCACTCGGCGCATGCGGGTGAAAAAGGGCGGGCCGGACGGGGTTGTCCGGCGCGGCGCTTTTGGCGAAAGATGCACGTATGAACATCATCATTCGCGACAGCGCCGTCACTGATCTGCCCGCCATCACCGAGATCTATCAACACGCGGTCTTGCACGGCAACGCCAGTTTTGAGGTTGATCCACCCGATATTTCCGAGATGAGCCGGCGGCGGGAGGGGATTCTGGCGGGCGGATATCCGTATCTGGTGGCCGAACGCGCCGGGCGGGTGGTGGGTTACGCCTATGCTGGCGCGTATCGCCCGCGGCAGGCCTATCGCTTTACGGTGGAGAACTCGATTTACGTCGCCCCCGACCAACAGGGCGCGGGGGTTGGTCGGACGCTGTTGCCGAGCCTGATCAGTTGCCTGGAACAAAGTGGCTTTCGCCTCATCGTGGCGGTGATTGGGGATAGCGCCAATGCGGCGAGCATCACCCTGCACGCGCGCTGCGGCTTTACCCATGCGGGAGTGTTGCCAGCTGTGGGGTGGAAACACGGCAGATGGCTCGATTCGGTGTTGATGACATTGCCGCTTGGCGCGGGCGCGACGACCGCGCCGGTTTGACCGCCAGGCTGCAGGGTGCTGTCGTCCTGCCATAAACGGGAGGGGGGCATATGCGGCTGGCAGGCAAAACGGCGATTATCCTCGGCGCGGGACAAAGCCCGGGGAGCGGCACGGGGAACGGGCGGGCAACCGCGTTGCGGTTCTGCCAAGAGGGCGCTCGGGTGATGGCGGTGGATCACCGGCGTGACTCGGCTGAGGAGACCGCGGCTTTGGCGCGCGCCGCTGGCGGCGAC
The DNA here is from genome assembly GCA_903893975.1 of uncultured Rhodospirillales bacterium. Taxonomy (GTDB): domain Bacteria; phylum Pseudomonadota; class Alphaproteobacteria; order Acetobacterales; family Acetobacteraceae; genus CAITOL01. Next base: position 1,731 of record CAITOL010000176.1, read on the forward strand.
TGCGTTGCCTATGAGGCCGATGTGCGGCGGGAGGCGTCGCTTGCGGAGTGTGTTGCTGCGGCGATGGCGCGGTGGGGCCGGATTGATATCCTGCACTACAATGTCGGCGTGAGCCTTGGCGGCGGTGACGCGGTGATTGACGGCATCACGGAGGATGCGTTCGATCTGATTTCTGCGGTCAATCTGCGGGGCTGCATCATGGCGTGCAAGCACGTGTTGCCAATTATGCGGGCGCAGAAATCCGGGGTGATTCTGACGATTTCCTCGGTCGCGGCGTTCGAGAATTATCCCTATGTCGCCTATAAGGCGACCAAGGCGGCGTTGGTGGCGTTCACCAAGCAGGTGGCGATCCAGAATGCCGCCGACGGGGTGCGGGCCAACACGATTTTGCCGGGGCTGATGGATACGCCGATGGCGGTGGACACGCGGGCGCGGGCCAGCAACCGGCCACGTGACGAAATTGCCGCCGAACGCGCAGCGCGAGTGCCCTTGCGCGGCCAGCAGGGCAGCGCGTGGGATGTCGCCAATGCGGCGCTTTTTTTAGCCTCTGACGAGGCGCAGTTCATTACCGGGGTTGAGCTGCCGGTGGATGGCGGGGCGTTGGTGCGGTAGGGCGCCGCTAGAGCATGATCGTGTGAGGTTGCATCGGGATCGGAGTCCGATCATGCTCTAGCAGCCTGTCGGATTGCAGTACCCAAATTGTTTGTTCGCGGTTAGAATTTCGGCATGGCGAGCTATGTCCCTTACAACCGTGATCAAGGTTTTCTGCTTCCTCCTGATCTGAAGGCTTGGTTGCCTGAGGACGATCTGGCGCATTTTGTTGTAGCGGTGGTTGAGCGTGTGCCGATTGGCGCCTTCGAGGTTGCCAGGCGCCCTGGCGGCAAGCCGCAATATCATCCTCGGCTGATGTTGGCGTTGCTGATCTTTTGCTATGCGAACGGGATATTCTCGTCCCGGCGGATCGAGCGGGCGACCCATCGCGACATTGCCGTGCGCTTCGTTGCCGCCAACCTGCACCCCGACCACGACACGATCGCGGTCTTCCGCCGCAGCAACAAGGCTGCCTTCGAGGCGGCTTTCCTGCAGGTTCTGCTGCTGGCGCGCGAGAGCGGGCTGCTCAAGCTCGGCACAGTGTCGATCGACGGCACCAAGATCGATGCCAACGCCTCGAAAATCCGCTCAGTGCGTTACGACCGGGCCTGCGAACTGCGCAGCAAGCTGGCTGCCGACATCGCAGCTCTCACAGCGCAAGCCGAGGCCGCTGATGCCGAAGGCCTGGACCCGCAGGCGCTGCCGGCGGAACTGGCCAGGCGCGAGACGTTGAAGGCCAAGCTTGATGCCGCATGCGCCCGGCTGGAAGAGGATGCGCGCGCCGAGGCCGAGGCCGCCCGACCTGACTATGAGGCAAAACAGGCAGCTTTCGACGGCAAAAAAGGACCACGCGGCAGGCCGCCCAAACCACCCAGCGATGCGCCGCCGCCCGAGCGACAGAGTAACCTGACCGACCCCGACAGCGCGCTGATGCGCCGCTCGGACGCGCATGAATACCGCCAAGCCTATAATGCCCAAGCCGTGGTTTGCGCTGACGGCACGCAGTTGATCCTGGCCACCGAGGTTGTCGCCAACACCGCCGATGCGCCGAGCTTTGACGCAATCATCCTGGGCATGCAGGCCGGTATCGGCCTGCCGGCGCGGGTGCTGGCCGATACTGGCTATGCCAGCGGGCCGGCGGTTGCAGCATTACAGAAGAGCGGTGTGGAGCCGCTGGTTGCCATCGGCCGCACCCAGCCGCACCGGCCCTACGACTTCCGCCCGCCACCAGCGGCTAAGACGCCACGCAAAATGACCGAACCTTGGCGCCTGGAGATGCGCGCTAAGCTGGAGACTGAAGATGCCAAGGCGCTCTATAAAAAACGCAAACAGACCGTCGAGCCGGTGTTCGGAATCATCAAGGCCGCGATGGGCATGCGTCAGTTCCGCCTGCGCGGCATCGCCAAAGTCGCCACCGAATGGACCCTGATCGCCATAGCGTATAACTGCAGGCGCATCGCCCGAATCCAGACAGCATAAACACAGCACTCGATTAACAGCCAAAACATACCAATCCGACAGGCTGCTAGGCCTTTGTTTAATCGTGCAATTTTATCGCTCGGTTGAAGCAACCTCAAGCGATATTACCCTAGCCGTTCCAGACCGGGTCCTTCAACTTCGCGACGAAGGCGGCGTGGGCGGTGAGTTCTTCGGCGGCGGGCACGATCAGGCGCGGGGTTCGCGCCCCGAGGGGGGCGTAGTGAACGGCGGGCATCGCGGCTTGCTTGGAGCTGTCGTCAACCAGGCTGAGGCCGCGTTGGCGGCCGCCGGTGAGCTCGATATAGACCTCCGCCAGCAGCTTGCAGTCGAGCAAAGCGTTGTGGGTGGTGCGGGCCGAGAGGTCGATGGAGAACCGGCGGCACAGCGCATCGAGGCTGTTGGGCATGCCGGGGAAGCGGGCTTTGGCCATCGCCAGCGTGTCGATCATGCGCGCGGGCGCCAGAGCGGGCCGTTTGAGCCGCGCGAGTTCGGCGTTGAGGAAGCCGAAGTCGAAGACAGCGTTGTGGGCCACCAGCGGGGCGTCACCGAAAAAGGCCAGCATATCATCGGCGATTTCGGCGAAGCGTGGGGCGGTGGCAAGGTCGTCGAGCGTCATGCCGTGCACCCGCGTTGCTTCGGCGGGAATGTCGCGTTCCGGATGGATCAGGCGGTGGAAGGTTTCCCCGGTTGGCAGGTCGTTGAACAGCTCGAGTGCGGCGACCTCGATCACCCGGTCGCCCTTCAGCGGCTCCAGGCCGGTGGTTTCGGTGTCGAAGAGAACGGCCCTCATGCCCTGATGCCTTGGATGAGACGCTTGACGGCGCGGATGGTGTGAAAGCGCGAGAGGCCGGTGCGGATGACGATATCGGCCATGCGGCGCTTCTGGGCGTCTGGCATTTGCCGGGCGATGACGGCTTCGATTTGGGCGCGATCCATTTTCCGGCGAAGGCCGACACGGTGGATTTGCACCGCGCGCGGCGCTGAGACGACGACGATCTGGTCGATACGGTCCAGATCCGGGGTTTCAAGCAGCAGCGGAATGTCGAGCACGACGGCACGGGCGCCGGCGCGGCGGGCGCGGGCGACCAGGCGGCTCTCCTCCTCCCGCACCATGGGGTGGACGATGCGTTCTAGCACGCGCAGCGCCTCTGGCTTGCCCAAGACCGCCTGGCGCAAGGCGGCGCGGTCCAACTGGTTGGCGCGCACGGTGCCGGGAAAGGCGGCCTCAATCGGGCGCAACGCGCGGCCGCCCGGCCCTTGCAGGCGGTGGACGGCCTGATCGGCGTCAAAGACCGGGATGCGCGCGCGCGCGAAACAGGCCGCCACGGTGGATTTGCCCATGCCGATGCCGCCGGTCAGTCCGATAAGCTTCATGATCGCGTCCTCATGCGCCAAGTGTCGCGCGACCTGGACAGACTGGCAACCTTGGGTTCAAGAAGTAAAGTCAGGCCACCGCAGAACTGTCACATGCAAGACAGGCCGTCCGGAGGTAATGGGGCAGCGATGACAGAGCCACAGAAATTCATGAACGGCGCCGAGGTTCGGCTGACAGGCGTGACGCGGAGTTGGGGCGCGACCCAGGCATTGGCGGGGGTTTCGCTGCACGTGAAAGCCGGAACGTTCTGCGTGCTGCTCGGGCCATCGGGCTGCGGCAAGACGACGTGCCTGCGGATTGTCGCCGGGTTGGATCAGGCGACCGCGGGGGTGGTGGAAATTGGTGGCCGGGATGTGACCGGCTTGCCGCCGGCGGCGCGCGGTGTGGCGATGGTGTTCCAATCCTACGCGCTGTTTCCGCATCTGACGGTGGCGGAAAACATCGTCTTTGGGCTGAAGGCCCGCAGCGTGCCGAGCGGCGAGCGGGCCCGGCGGCTGGATCGGGCGGTGGAAATTCTGGGCATTGGCCATCTGCTCGGGCGCCGGCCGGGACAATTATCGGGCGGGCAGCAGCAGCGTGTGGCGCTGGGCCGGGCGATTGTTGCGGAGGCCTCGGTTTGCCTGATGGATGAGCCGCTTTCCAATCTGGATGCTCAGTTGCGGGCGGAAATGCGACGGGAAATTCTGGCGCTGCAGCGCCGCTTGGGTATGACCATGCTTTACGTGACGCATGACCAGACCGAGGCGATGGGGATGGCCGATCAGGTTGTGCTGTTGCGGGATGGGCGGATTGAACAGGATGCGCCGCCGGCGGAGATGTATGCCGCGCCGGCGACCAGCTTTGTGGCGAGCTTTATTGGCACGCCGCCGATGAATCTGCTGCCGGTGGAAGGCGGTGTGGTGCGGGGCACGGCGATTGCGGTGCCGCTGGGCGCGGGGCTGTTGGGTTTGCGGCCGGAAGCGTTGCGAATTGCCGATTCCGGCTTGCCGGCAACGGTGATTAACGCCGAATATCTGGGCGCCGATACGGTGGTGGCTTGCAGCGTGGGGGCCGGGCGGGTGTTGGCGCGCTTGCCGGGTAAGATTGATCTTGCCGAGGGCGCCGCAATCCACCTCGCCTACGAGACCCAGGCTGTGCATTTCTTTGATGCCGCTAATGGCCGGGCGGTTGCCAATCCTGCCGCATAATTTTTGAGGAGTCCGCACGATGCGTTTGCTCACTTCCCGTCGCTCCCTGCTCGCCGGCGCCTCTGCCCTGGCGATGCCGGCCATTGTTCGCGCCCAGGGCGTGACCGAAATCGAGTTCTACTTCCCGGTTGCCGTGGGTGGCCCGATCACCAAGACGATCGACGGCTATGCGGCCGAGTTCATGAAGCAGCACCCGTCGATCAAGGTGAAGCCGGTTTATGCCGGGAGCTATGTCGATACGCTGACCAAGGCGGTGACGGCGACCAAAGCGGGCCAGGGGCCGCAGATGGCGCTGGTACTGGCGGTGGATGCGTATTCGCTGGTGGACGATGAACTGATTTTGCCATTCGACACGCTGGCGACCAGCACCGAGGACAAGGCGTGGTTGAGCGGGTTCTACCCGGCCTTCATGCGCAACGGCCAGATTGACGGGCATACCTGGGGCATTCCGTTCCAGCGCTCGACCGTGGTGATGTTCTACAACAAGGCGATCTTCAAGGAGATCGGCGTCGATCCGGAGAAAGGCCCGGCGACGTGGGAAGAGCATATGGATATCGCCGCCAAGGCGGTGAAGCGCGAAGGCGACCGGACCACGCGTTGGGGTGTGGAAATCCCGGGCAGCGGCTTCACCTACTGGCTGTATCAGGCGATGGTGGCCGAGGCTGGGGCCGAGTTGGCGAACGCCAATGGCACCAAGGTGAACTTCAACGATCCGGCCTGCGTGGAAGCGCTGCAATATTGGTTGGACCTGACCGGCAAAGCCAAAGCGCATCCGTCTGGCATTGTCGAATGGGGCACCGCGCCGCGCGACTTCCTGGAAGAAAAGGTGGCGATGATCTGGCACACCACCGGCAACCTGACCAACATCAAGAACAACGCCAAGTTCCCGTTGGGCGTGGCGATGTTGCCGGCGCATAAGCGGCGTGGCAGCCCGACCGGCGGCGGCAATTTCCATCTGTTCAAGGGCGCCAATCCGGCGCAGCAGGCGGCGTGCCTGACCTTCCTGAAATGGCTGACCTCGCCGACCAAGGCGGCGCAATGGGGGATTGAGACCGGCTATGTCGCGACCCGCCCGGATGCGTGGGCGACGCCGGAAATGAGCAAATATGTCAGCGAATTCCCGGCCGCCGCCGTGGCGCGTGACCAGCTGGAATTCGCGGTGCCGGAACTGTCCACCCATGACAACCAACGGGTGACGCAGGCGCTGGATGATGAGTTGCAGGCCGCCTTGACCGGCAAGAAATCCGCGCAGCAGGCGCTGGACGATGCGCAGGCCAGCGGGACGCGCATCCTGAAACCGTTTGCCCGTTAACCCAGTATCACCTGAGGGAGAAACGTCATGATGCATCGTCGGACTTTGCTGGCGGCTTCGGCTGCCAGCCTCGCGGCGCCCAGTATTCTGCGGGCGCAGACCGTGAAGAAGCTGAGCTTCTACTATCCGATCGCGGTGGGTGGGCCGATCCCGGCGATCATCGATGGCTATTGCAAGGACTTTCAGGCGGAGACCGGGATCGAAGTGACCCCGGTTTACGCCGGCAATTATGGCGAGACGCTGACCAAGGCGGTGACCGCGATCAAAGGCGGCAATGGCCCGCAGATGGCGGTGCTGCTGGCAGCGGAAATGCACAGCCTGCAGGATATGGATATCCTGGTTTCGCTCGACGAAATCGGGCTGGATGCGGCGGGCAAGGCATGGATGGCCGGGTTCTATCCGGCGTTCCTCGCCAATAGCCGGGCCGAGGGCAAAGTGTGGTCGGTGCCGTTCCAGCGTTCGACGGCAGTGATGTATTACAACAAGGCCGCCTTTGCCGAAGCGGGGCTGGACCCGGAAGCCTTCCCGAAAACCTGGGCGCAATTGCAGGCCGCTGCCACGAAGCTGACCAAGCGGGATGCATCCGGCCGGGTGACGCGCTGGGGCATCAAGATGGCGGGCGATACCGGCAACGCGCAATGGACCTTCGGTGCGCTGGCCAACCAGGTGCAGCATGTGCTGATGAACGAGGCGGGCACCGAAACCTATTTCAACCATCCCAAGGCGATTGAGGCGTTGAGCTTCTGGCGCGGGCTGGCGAGCGAGGCGAAGGCAGCGCCGGAAGGGGTTTCCAACTGGCCGCAACTGTCGCCGGATTTCCTGGAAGGCAATGCGGCGATTATCCAGCACACTACGGGCAACCTGACCAATGTGAAGGCGAACGCGAAATTTCCGTTCGGCGTCGCCGGCCTGCCAGGGAAAGATGGGCCGCGCACGGTGGTGGGCGGCGGCAATCTGTATTTCTTCAAATCCGCCAGCCCGGCTGAACGGGCGGCGGCGTTGCAATTTGCCCGCTTTGTGAGCCAGCCCGCCCGCGCGGCGGATTGGAGCATCAAAACCGGCTATATCGCCACCCGTCCGGAAGCGTATGAGACCAAGGCGCTGAAGGATTACGTCGCCGGCTTCCCGGCTGCTGATGTGGCGCGCGGCTTTCTGCCGGTTGCGGTGGGCGAGCTTTCCACCTTTGAAAATCAGCGTGTCTACACCGCGCTGACCAACAACGTGCAGGCCTGCCTGAACGGCACCAAAACGCCGGCCGCGGCGATGGCCGACACGCAAGCGGAAGCCGATCGCATCCTTAAGCCCTACAAGAAGGCTTGAGTTTGCTGAAGCGCGAAACCTGGCAAGCCTGGGCGCTGATCCTGCCCGCCGTGATCCTGCTGGTGGCGTTTACCCACTGGCCAGCGATCACGACGGTGCTGGATAGCCTGTACACGACGCCGAAAGGCAGCCGGCCGCCGCGCTTTGTTGGTTTGGACAACTATGCCGCGCTGTGGGACGACCCGGTGTTCTGGACGGCGTTGCGCAACAACGCCGTCTACGCCTTCGCCACCATTCCGGCGTCGGTGGTGTTGGCCTTGCTGATGGCGCTGGCGGTGAATACCGCGCTGCCCGGCCGGCCGCTGGTGCGGATGGCGTATTTCACCCCGACGATGCTGCCGATGATTGCGGTGGCGAATATCTGGCTGTTTTTTTTCACCCCGGATTATGGCCTGTTCGACCGGATCCTGGCGGTGTTCGGCGGCGGGCGGCATAACTGGCTGGGCGACGCGGCGACGGCGTTGCCATCGATGATCGCGGTAGCCGTGTGGAAAGAAGCTGGGTTTTTCATGATCTTCTACCTGGCGGCGTTGCAGGCGATGCCGCCGGATTTGCAGGAGGCGTCGAACCTGGAAGGTGCGTCGCGCTGGTATTTCTTCCGCCGGGTGACGCTGCCGCTGCTGATGCCGACGACGTTGTTCGTGCTGGTGAATGCGGTGATCAACGCCTTCCGGCTGGTGGACCATGTGGTGGTGATGACGCATGGTGGGCCGAATAACGCGACGACGCTGCTGCTGTATTACATCTACGAAATGGGGTTCCGGTTCTGGGACACCGCCATGGCCGCCACCTTGACCGTGGTGTTGCTGGCGCTGCTGGGGACGCTGGCCTGGCTGCAATTCGGGGTGCTGGGCAAGCGGGTGCATTACCGATGAAAATCGCGACGCGCAGCCTGGAAATCCTCGGTGCCTGGATGCTGGCGCTGATCTGGGTGCTGCCGCTGCTGTATGCGGTGTGGACCGCGTTTCACGCACCGGCCTATGCGACGCATTTTGACCTGACGGCGCCGCTGACGTTGCAGAATTTCGTCAACGCCTGGGAGGCCGCGCCGTTCGCACGCTATTTTCTCAACACCACCATCCTGGTCAGCCTGATTTTGGTGGTGCAGTTCGTGCTGTGCACCCCGGCGGCGTTTGCCTTTGCCCGGATGAACTTTCCCGGCCGCGATGTGGTGTTTGGGCTGGTGCTGCTGCAACTGATGATCATGCCGGATGTGCTGCTGGTGGGGAATTACCGCAGCATGGCGCAGTTGGGGCTGGTGGATTCCATCCTGGCGATCGCCCTGCCCTATCTCGGCTCGGCGTTCGGGATTTTTCTGCTGCGGCAGATTTTTCGCAGCGTGCCGCAGGAATTGGATGATGCCGCCCGGCTGGAAGGCAGTTCCCTGCTCGGCCGGCTGTGGCGGGTTTACGTGCCGCTGGCCCGGCCGACCTATATCGCCTACGGGCTGGTATCGATCAGCTACCATTGGAACAATTTTCTGTGGCCGCTGGTGATTACCAATTCGGTGAGCACGCGGCCGCTGACGGTGGGGTTGGCGGTGTTCGCCTCGACCGACCAGGGGATTGACTGGTCGATCATCACGGCCTCCACTTTGATGACCTCGGCCCCATTGCTGGTTGCTTTCCTGCTGTTTCAGCGGCAATTCGTGCAGAGTTTTATGCGAGCAGGAATTCGATGAACGCACTCGATCGCCGGCTGGAAGCCGCTTTACGGATTACCCAAGCCGCGGGGCAAATGGCGTTGCGCCGGCAGCCGCCGCCAGGGGCGGCGATTGCCGATCTGAAGGGCCATCAGGATTGGCTGACCGAGGCCGATGGCGCGGTGGAAGCCTTTATCGACCAGGCGCTGCGCGAGGCGTTTCCCGAGGACGGCTTCCAGGGTGAGGAAACCGGGCGTGGGCGCGACGGGGCCTTGCGCTGGGTGGTGGACCCGATTGACGGGACATCTAACTTCGCGCGCGGCAGCACCCGGTTTTGTGTGTCTCTGGGGTTGATTGAACAGCGGACGCCGTTGCTGGGGGTGATCGAGGCGCCCGCGTTGGGGGAAACCTTCGCCGCGCGGCAAGGCGGCGGGGCGACGTTGAACGGCAAGCCGATCCGGGCGGCGGCGACCACCGAGCTGGCACGCGGCATGGTGGAATGCGGCTGGTCCCCACGGCGGCCGAATGAAAGCTTTTTCGCGCTGACGCGCGCGGTGATGGGGCAAGGGGCGATGCTGCGGGCCGGTGGGTCCGGGGCGCTCGGGCTGGTGGATGTGGCGGCGGGGCGGATTGATGCCTATCTGGAATTGCACATCAATTTGTGGGACGTGGCGGCGGCATTGGCGATTTTGACCGAGGCCGGGGCCGAGGTGTCCGCGTTTCTGGAGGGCGATGGGCTGGTGGCTGGCAACCCGATTTTTGCCGCCGCCCCCGGGATTGCGGCGGCGTTGCGCGCGGCGGTCATCGGGCCGATGGGCGCGGTGTAGCAGGCGGCGAGGTCTCGCGCCGCGCAGAATTTGCTTGCAGCGAAATGCGGAAAACGTTATGTTAAATAACATGACCGCACACGCTTCCCACCCCAATCTGCTGACCGTCGCCCCGGAGATGGCGCGGCGGTTCGGGCTGATTATGGGCGCGGTGGCAGCGCTGGTGGCGCGGCGGTTTTTGCGTGACCCGCAGTTCTTCCAACTGATCGTGCCGCTTTGGACCTGGCTGAACCGGGCCGTGCGGCGCTTCGAGCGAGTCCGGCCAGCCAGCATGACGGCCGCCGCACGTTCGCCGCAGCCCCGCCCCGCTCGCGCGCCCACGCCAAGCGTGGCGCCCAAAGTGCGGCTGCCGGCGCGCAAGGCGTGGTTAGTAAAGGCGCTTGGCTGGGAGGCTGCGGGCTATGGCAGCCAGTTGCAAGCCTTGCTCGATGAGCCGGACATGCAGGCGCTGCTGGCGACCATGCCGGCGCTTGGGCGCATTTTACGCCCGGTATGCCGGATGCTGGGGGTGACACCACCCGCCGCAGTGCGGACCACGCCCGACACGGGCGGCGCGCCGCAAGTGCGGCCAATCGCCGCAGCGCCCGCCCCCGCAGTTTACGTCGAGCCAAGCAGTGCGTCATCGCCCGCCACGAAAAACCGCGCCTGAGCTGGCGCGGCATTCTCATGTGTTTTTTGTTACGATATCAAAACTAAACTTGGCCGAATTTCGGCCCGGCCTATCGCGCCATCAGGGCTGCGGTTGCCTGGGCGACCAGTTCTTCGATCACCTCGGCCACCGTTTGGATGGCGCTGACCATGCCGACGGATTGGCCGGCCATCACCGAGCCATTCTCCACATCGCCCTCGATGACCGCACGGCGCAGGGCGCCGGCCCAGAAATGCTCAATTTCGAGCTGCGCGGCCTCCTTGCTCAGTTCCCCATCCTGGAAGCGCTTGGCGGTTTCGGCCTGATGCACCAGGAAGCGCTTGGTGCCGGCATTGACCAGGCCGCGAACCGGGATGACCGGGAAACGTTCATCCAACTGCACCGACGGCAGCGCGTCGCGGGCGTTGGCGCGAACGAAGGCCTGCTTGAAGTTCGGGTGGGCGATGCTCTCCGCCGTGGCGGCGAAGCGCGTGCCGAGCTGGGCGCCGGCGGCCCCCATTTCCAGGTAGGACAAAATCGCCTCACCGCGGCCGAGGCCGCCGGCGACGAACACCGGAACATCGCGCAGATGCGGCAGGATTTCCTGCGCCAGCACGGTGAGCGAGACGGGGCCGATATGACCACCGGCCTCACTGCCCTCAATCACAATCGCGTCGGCGCCGGAGCGCACCAGACGCTTGGCCAGCACCAGAGCCGGAGCGAAGGCGATGAGCTTGGCGCCGCCATCCTTGACCGCGCGCACGGCGCCGCCGGGCGGGATCCCGCCGGCGAGGACGACATGGCCGACCTTGGCGCGCAGGCAGACCTGCACGAGGTCGTCCAGTTGCGGGTGCATGGTGATGAGGTTGACGCCAAATGGCTGCTGCGTCAGCGCCTGGGTGGCGGCGATTTCCGCCTCCAGCAATGCCGGGGTCATGGAGCCGCAGGCGATGACGCCGAAGCCGCCGGCATTAGAAATGGCGGCGACCAGGCTACGCTCGCTCACCCAGCTCATCGCGCCGCCGAGCAGGGCGTAGCGGCTGCCGAGGAAGACGGTGCCGCGGGCCCAGAGGCGATCGAGCTGGGCGCGGGCTTCGGCCTCGGTCATTCGGAGTCCAACCCGTAGGCAGTGTGCAGGGCGCGGACGGCGAGTTCGGTGTAGTCGGCGGCGATCAGCACGGAGACCTTGATCTCGCTGGTGGAGATGACCTGGATGTTGATGCCGCGATCGGCCAGCGACTTGAACATGGTGCTGGCAACGCCGGCATGGCTGCGCATGCCGGTGCCGACGACGCTGATTTTCGCCACGTCGCTATCGGCGAGGATTTCGGCGAAGCCGATGCTGCCGATCTGCTCGTTCAGCACCGCTTTGGCGCGCGGCAGGTCCGCCCGGCCGACGGTGAAGGTCATATCCGTCGTGCCGTCGGCGGAGACGTTCTGGACGATCATGTCCACATTCACCCCGCCGTCGGAGAGCGGCCCGAAGATGGCGGCGGCGATGCCGGGCCGATCCGGCACGCGCCGGACAGTAATTTTCGCTTCGTCGCGCGAATATGCGATGCCGGATACGATTGCCTGTTCCACGATCTCGTCCTCGTCCACCACCATTGTGCCGGGCAGGTCGCTGCCCAGGCCATTACCTTCAAAGCTCGATAGCACCTGCACCCGCACGCGCTGCTTCATGGCCAGTTCCACGCTGCGGGTTTGCAGCACCTTGGCCCCAACCGATGCGAGTTCCAGCATTTCCTCATAGGCTATTTTGGCGAGTTTGCGCGCCTTGGGCACGATGCGCGGATCGGTCGTGTAGACGCCGTCCACGTCGGTGTAGATGTCGCACCGATCGGCCTGCAGGGCGGCGGCCAGGGCCACGGCCGAGGTATCGGAGCCGCCACGGCCGAGCGTGGTCACCCGATTATCCGGGCCGATGCCCTGGAAGCCGGCGACGACCGGCACCTGGCCAGACTGCATGCGGGCGATCAGGGTGGCGCCGTCGATGGACTCGATGCGGGCTTTGCCGTGTGCGCCGTCGGTTTTGAGCGGGATCTGCCAGCCGGACCAGGACCGGGCATCGACACCGAGGTTTTGCAGGGCGATGGCGGTGAGGCCGGAGGTGACCTGCTCGCCGGTGGCCACCACGGCGTCGTATTCCCGCGCATCGTGCAGCGGCGACAGGTCGGTGCAGTATTTGACCAGTTGGTTGGTGACGCCCGACATGGCGGAGACGACGACGGCAACCTCATTGCCGGCATCAACCTCCCGCTTCACGCGGGCAGCGACATTCTTGATTCGGTCGAGATCGGCGACAGAGGTGCCACCGAACTTCATCACGATACGTGCCATGACATCCTAAGCGTGCGGTAGAGGGTCAAAGTTGCAGAAATCTCTCGGGCGGCACACATACTGGCACCGACAGGAGTGGGCAACATGCAAGCTGTGCCGCGAACGGGCGTCTCGCCCGAGGAAATCGCACATTTCGACGCTTTGGCCGCCGATTGGTGGGATCCGAACGGCCCGATGCGGCCGCTGCACCGGATGAACCCGCTGCGGGTGGAGTGGGTGCACGCGCAGGTTGGGCGGACGGTGCGGTGGCTGGATGTTGGCTGCGGGGCGGGGCTGGCGGCCGAGTCATTGGCCCGGCGCGGGCATGACGTGACGGGAGTGGATGCCGCCGGTGCGGCTATTGCCGCCGCGCGGGCACATGCCGAGGGGCTGGAGGTGCAATTGGCCTATCGCGAGGGGGTGGCTGAAGATATTTTGGCCGAAGGGCTCCGGTTTCCGGCGATTTCGGCGCTGGAGGTGATCGAGCATGTGCCAGATCCGGTGGCCTTCCTGCGCACCCTGGCCGGCTTGTTGGAGCCGGGGGGGAAGGTGTTTGTCTCCACCCTGAACCGCACGCGGCGATCCTGGCTGACGGCGATTGCCGGCGCCGAATACGCGATGCGGCTGTTGCCGGTTGGCACGCATGATTGGAAAAAATTTCTCTCGCCCGCTGAACTCTCGACCGCAGCACGTGCGGTGGGTTTGCGGACGGTCGCCGTGGTGGGGATGGTTCCGGGGCCGGCTGGGTGGCGGAGCAGCCGGGATACATCGGTGAACTATATCGCGAGTTTTACCAACGGGGCATGACACGGGCCGTGGCTAGATAGGCAAGAAAAAAGGCGGCCATTGGCCGCCTTTTCCACATGCGAATCGCGTTCCGCAATTAAGCCCTGCGGCGCAGGGCACCGAATGCGGCGAGACCCAGGGCGAGGACGGCCATCGAACCCGGTTCCGGCACCGGGTTGGGGTTACCGTTCACGGTGGTGATCTGGAAGGTTGCGGCACTCAGGCTCTCTTCCAACGAGAACCACGCCGTATCGCCGGTCTGCAGGGCCGCGGCGAAGGTGATGCTTCCATTGCTATTGTCGGTAGTCGTGAAGGTTTCCGCGCCGTTGGTCACAACGCCGCCGACAGTGTTCGTCGACAGGCCGGCATAACCGCTGCCACCGTAATCGCAGCTGAGGTAGGTGCCGGAACAGGCACCGTCACCCTCGAACCCGAAGATGTTCGAGCCTGAGAGGCCGAGAGTACCGACGGCGTTGGCGCTATTGTTGATCACGCCGACCAAGGTATCTTCGCTGCTGTCGTAGGGGCCTTGGCCGTGCGGATTGGTGACTGTCGCCGCCCCGTTGGCATCAATGGTGATCAAAATGCCGCAACCGGCGCCATCCGCACCGACAGCGGGGCAGACACCGTCCACGAGGCTTGGCGCCGCAGCGGCCTGCTGCAGTGGCATGAGCAATCCAACGCCGAGCGCGAGCAATGACAGTGACGCTAAAGCTTTAAAAGGAAACATTTTTATCTCCAACCAATAATTTTTTACAACGCTTCGTAGGGATGAAAACACCGAAGATCACCCACCGGTGTCGCAGATTTTTTACATTAACTGAATATTAATTACTTTTTTGATCTCTTGACAAGGGCCCTATCGTCGCCACCAAGGCACCGTCGCAGGTTGGTCAAATGAATTTCGATGTGTTGACCCACGTGATGCCTGACGGTAGAGAAAGCCGTCGATTTGCTCGACCCTCGTGATTTGTCCGGCCGGATTGCGGCGAGGTGAAAGAAGCGCGCTAAAGAGGCCAGCGGCAACGCTATGAAAGTTGCACGCTGCATCTGAGGGTCGGCCCAACGGATACAAGGGCCCTATTTATGACCGAATCCAGCCAAAGCTACCGCCCTGCAACCTTGCTGGTTCAAGGCGGCGTCGATCGTTCTCCGCACGGCGAAACTGCGGAAGCGCTCTATCTTACCTCGGGCTTTGTCTACGACAGTGCCGAGCAAGCGGAAGCGACTTTCAAGAACGAGATTGTTCACTACCAATATTCCCGCTTCGGCAATCCGACCGTCAGCATGTTCGAGAACCGGCTGGCCTTGCTGGAAGGGGCGGAAGCGTGCCGCGCGACGGCAACCGGGATGGCGGCAGTCCATGCAGCGTTACTGTCGCACCTGAAATGCGGCGACCGGGTGGTTGCGTCTCGCGCCCTTTTCGGGTCCTGCCACTGGATCGTATCCTCGCTGTTGCCGCGCTATGGGATTAGCACTGAATTCGTCGATGGGGGTGATCTGGAGCAATGGGGCAAAGCCCTGGCGACCCCGACAAATCTGGTCCTGCTGGAAACACCGTCCAACCCGATGTTGGAAATGGTGGATCTGACCGCGGTTGCAAAGCTGGCGCATGCGGCCGGGGCGATTGTTGTGGTCGATAACGTATTCGCCACGCCGCTGCTGCAAAAGCCGATCCCGATGGGCGCAGATGTGGTGGTGTATTCGTGCACCAAACATATCGATGGGCAAGGGCGGATGTTGGGTGGCGCTGTGCTCGGCAGCAAGAAATGGGTAGACGAGGTGCTGCAACCCTTCATCCGCAACACCGGACCGGCGATGTCTCCGTTCAATGCCTGGGTGCTCCTGAAAGGGTTGGAGACCTTGTCGCTGCGGGTCAATGCGGGTTGCGCGGCGGCCGAGAAGGTCGCCAACTTCTTGGCGCAGCAAGCTGGTATCGCCCGGGTATGGTATCCAACTCGCCAAGACCATCCGCAACACGACCTGGCAATGGCACAGATGAGTGCTGGTGGCACGATGGTGACGTTCGAGGTTGCTGGCGGTAAAGACGCGGCCTTCCGGCTGATGAACGCGTTCAAGCTCATCGCGATTTCCAACAATCTCGGCGATAGCAAATCCCTCGCCACCCATCCGGCTACAACCACGCATATGCGCATTCCCGCCGATGATCGGGCCAAACTCGGCATCACCGACGGTGTGATCCGTTTGTCGGTGGGGCTGGAGGACGTTGAGGATATTAAGGACGATCTGGCGCAAGCGTTGCTAATGGTCTGACGCCTGCAGTCCGATATGGCGAAACGGCGGCAGATCGCGGTAAAACGCGGCTGTCGCTGTGGGCCCCTTGGGGGCAGGGAGTGCCGATGAACCACGATTACATCGCCGTGACCAAAGGGGTGAAGGTGACCGTGCGATCCTTTTATCTCGCTGATCGGTCTAACCCAGAGGACAACGAGTTCTTCTGGGCCTACCGCATTCGAATCGAGAACGGCGGCGATGCACCGGTGCAAGTGCTGAAACGCACCTGGCATATCACCGATGCCCAAGCCCGGACCCAGTCCGTGCACGGCGACGGCGTGGTGGGCGAAACCCCGGTGATCGAACCTGGCAAGGCGTTTGAATATACATCTGGCACGCCGCTTTCGACGTCGTCCGGCTTCATGGGGGGGCTGTATCACGCCATTGTCGTGCCAACAGGCGAGAATTTTGAGGTGACGATCCCAACGTTCAGCCTCGATTCCCCACATCAAAACCATCGGGTGCACTGAACCTTGCCAGTCATCAATCGCATTGCCGCCTTCGCAGACGACCTGACCGAGTGGCGGCGTGACCTGCACGCGCATCCGGAAATTGGCCTGCAAGAATTCCGCACCAGCGCGGTTGTGGCCGAGAAACTGCGCAGTTGGGGCATTGAGGTGACGACCGGCATTGCAGGCACGGGGCTGGTCGGGACATTGCGGCGCGGCAGTTCGACGCGGGCGATCGGTATTCGTGCGGATATGGACGCGCTGCCGATGGATGAGGCGAACACCTTCGCGCATCGCAGCCAGAACCCGGGCCGCATGCACGCGTGCGGGCATGACGGGCACACGACGATGCTGCTGGGGGCCGCACGCTATCTGGCGGAAACCGGTAATTTCGACGGCACCGTGCATTTTATTTTCCAACCGGCAGAGGAAAATGAGGGCGGCGGGCGCATCATGGTCGAGGAAGGGCTGTTCCAGCGCTTCCCGTGCGAGATGGTATTTGGGGCGCATAACGACACCAGCCTGCCGAAAGGCACGATGGCGGTGGTTGAGGGGTCGGTCTCAGCGGCATCAGACCGGTTGAACATCACGATTACCGGCCGGGGCGGCCATGCCGCGCGTCCGCACCGCACGATTGATCCGGTCGTCGTCGGCAGCCACATTGTTCTGGCACTGCAATCCATTGTCGCGCGCCGCACTGATCCGCTGGATAGCGGGGTGATTTCCATTACGCAGTTTCATGCCGGCAGCGCCCATAACGTTATCCCTGATAGCGCGACATTGGCTGGGACAGTGCGTACGTTACTGCCCCGCGTGCAGGACGAGGTGGAGCGTCTCATTCCGCAGATGGTGCATGCGACCGCAGCGGCGCATGGGGCAGAAGCGGTGATCAGCTATCGGCGGGGCTATCCGCCAGTGGTGAATGCCAGCGACCCGACCGAACGTGCCGCCTGCGCGGCAACCCGATTGTTGGGGGCCGATCAGGTTATTCGTAAGCGGCCGCCAGGCATGGGGGGCGAAGATTTCAGTTTTATGGCACAGGCCGTACCGGGCTGCTTCGTTCGCATCGGGCAGGCCGAGGGTGAGCGATTCTCAACTCAAGTGCATCATCCCGCCTATGATTTCAACGATGCGATCCTGCCGATTGGCGCCAGTTTCTGGGCAAGCTTGGTCGAGCAGGAATTGGCTCGCGACGCGACGTGAATAGCGCCCTCCCCGCTTTTCTGCTCGCGTTTCCCGCCTTGTTTTCGATCGTCAATCCCCCGGGTGCGGCGTTCATCTTCAACGATATCGCTGCTGGCTATAGCGTTTTGGATCGGGCACGCCTCGCCAATCGCGTGGGGTTATATTCGCTTCTAGTCATGCTGGGCGCGCTCTGGGGCGGCGCGTATATCCTCAGCTTTTTTGGCATCTCGCTGGCAGCGTTGCGGCTGGCTGGGGGCGCGGTGGTCGCTTTGCGCGCCTGGGATTTGCTGTCAGCCCCGGAACGGCAGGAAGCCCGTAAGCAAGAGCAGGCGGAGGGTCCGCATGGCAAGGTGGAAGATATCGCCTTCTTCCCCCTCACATTGCCATTCACCACTGGCCCCGGCACGATTGCCGTGGCGGTCGCGCTTGGTGCCGGGCGGCCCGAGACTGGACCGGCGGGGTTCTTCATTGGGATGTCCGCTGCCGCGCTAACGATCGCGATCATTGTATGGCTATGCTATCGCTCAGCCGATCGGGTCGGCGAATTCATCGGAACCTCGGCTCGGCGGACGATCTCGCGCTTATCTGCATTTTTGTTGCTGTGCATTGGAGCACAGATCATGATCGCAGGACTGCTGGACGTGGCTGCATTGATACGAACGTCGGCGTAACCGCACCGTAACGCGTGCGGCTGCACTGTTAGCTTAAGGGTATGGTTCCTTCATAGTTTCCACGAAGAACATAGTGCGCAGATATAGGATGGGTTTGATGAACGAGCATCGGAGAACGTATCGTCTGATCGCGTTCGCCAGCATCGGTCTGTGGTTTATGGCGCTTCACTCTGAGCGTGCCTCGGCGACGTTGATTGCCGTGACCTATGGGAACCCGGGCGCTCAGACTGCGGATAGTACTGCCCTTTGCCTTGGGACCAGCGTCTGCGTTCTGGGTACAGAAAGCTTCAACTCGGTTTCAACGGCTAACCTGACCACAGGCTTTACGTCGACGTTTGGTCTAACCGGCAGCCAAACCATCACTGGGACCTATTCCGCGGATGCCACGGCCAAAACCGGCAGCAATCTTGTAAGCCAGGCAGCCAATCAGTACGGCGGCGCCGGAGGCACTGGTTCCTACCCAGAGTTGATGAACGGCAGCTACACAATCGCGCTGGCGGTCAACGGCGTGCCTGGGGTGAACTATTTTGGTCTGTGGATTTCGGCGTTGGATGCCAACAATACCATCGCCTTCTACAGCGGCGGATCTTTGTTATTTACCTTTACACCATCGCAAATGATTACTGCCATCAATGCGACCAGCAATAAGGCGGCCTATTACGGCAACCCGAATAATCCGACACAGGACACGTCGGAACCGTTCGCGTTTGTCAATTTTTTTGGGGTTGGCGGGACGTTTGATAAGCTCGTGATCTCCAACTGCTGCGGAACAGGGTTTGAGACAGACAACCAGACGGTCGGCTACCGCAATCCAGCCCCCATTATTGGCAATTTATTCGGGGTTCCCGAGCCAAGCGCACCGGCAATTTTAGCCATAGGAATCGGGGCAATGCTGCTCGGACGACGTCGCGTTATTTCATGCCAGAAGATGCTATCCCAGTCGTAATATACTTTTGCAGGAATGCGAACACGACGCTCACCGGCACGAGCGTGACCACGGTCATCGCTAACAGATAGTGCCACTGGGTTTGCAGTTCCCCCTGGAACGAAGCCAATCCGAGTTGCAACGTGAAGACGTCTTCGCGGTTCAGCACGATGAGTGGCCAGAGGAAGTCGTTCCAGCGCCAGACAATCGAGAAAATGGTGAGTACAGCGAGCGCAGGCGCGGCCAGCGGCAACACAATCCGCCAGAACAAACGCCACTCGCTGGCGTGGTCCATCCGAGCGGCGTCCATCAGCTCATCGGGAATGGTGAGCATATACTGGCGCAGCAGGAAAACCCCCGTAGGCGTCGCGGCCGGCGGCAGGATCACGCCCCACAATGAGTTGCCCAGGTTCAGTTGGGTCACCACCAGGAAAGCCGGCACGAGGATCACGGTTATCGGGATCATCAATGTCGAGACGATGAAGATGAAAATGCCGTTCCGGCCACGAAATTCGTATTTGCTGAGCGCGAAGGCGCACATTGCGTTGATCAACAGCGTAATGGCAGTGGCGGTGATGGTGACGATCAGCGAATTGGACAGGTAGCGACCAAAGCTGAATTTCTCCAGCGGCTCCAGATAATTCTCGATCGCGAAGTGAAGTTCACGCACGGGAACGGCTTCAGCGAGCTTAACGCGGCGCAGCGGCGCATCCGGAACGGCCGGATCAATCACCTGCAATTCGATACCAATACGGCGAACCATGGCGCGCTCGGCGGTTCCGCCGTCAGGCAGCGGCACGGTAAACACCGGAAGGGGCTTGTCGTAGCCGGTAACGACGATCTGCTTTTGCCCGGTCGGCCATAGGCTGGGTGGAAATTCCTGCAATGCGGACTGCGTTTTGAACGACGACAGCACCAGCCACAAAACGGGGACAAACATCGCCAGGGTGCCAAAGATCATCCACCCCCAGCTGAGCCAGTCGGTCCAGTTCCCACGCCTGCGGGTCAGAAAACGGATCATTGCTTTGCCCTCGCCGACGCCAGCAGTTGCAGCAAGGTCAACACCAGCAGCACGCCACCCACCAACATCGACGCCGCAGCGGCAAGGCCCATGATATGCACCTGGCCGGCAAACGCGGTCTCGTAGATATATTGCACGATATATTGCGTCGCAGTGCCTGGCCCGCCACCGGTGAGGACGTAGATTTCGTCAAACGCCTGCACGGCGCGTATGAGCCCGAGCACCAGTACAACGGCCATATTCGGCATCAGGAGCGGCAGGGTGATCCGCCAGAACACCCGCCATTGTGGCGTGCCGTCCATCGCCGCCGCTTCATACAAATCTGGCGGAATGGCTTGCAGGCCGGCCAGCAGGATCAGCACATAAAAGCCCATATGCGCCCAGACGCTGACGACAACCGTCCAGAAGAACGACCAGCTGGGATCGAGCAAGAACGGGACGCGCTGGCCGCCATTGGCGACCAAAATGGCGTTCAGCACGCCATCTGGCTGCAAAATCCACTTCCAAATCAGCGCCACCACCACTGGCGAAAGCAATACCGGGTAGAAAAACACTGCGCGAAAAAACCCACGCAACGCCATCTTGCGGTTGAGCACCAGTGCGGTGATGAGCGACAGCACCACCATCGTGATGACCTGGAAAGCAACAAACCAGAGCGTGTTGTCGACCGACCGCCAGAAGCGATCCTGGCGGCAACTGGCAACATTGAGGTAATTGCCGCAGTCCAGCAGCTCGGCAAAATTAGCCAGCCCGGTGAAAGGACGTTGCCCGGGCATGAGTTCGGCGCCGGAGGTTGTTGCATACCAAATGTTGAGCAACATCGGCAGCACGACGAAAATGCCAAATACCAACAGGTTGGGTAGCACGAAGACATAGGGCATACGCGCGGCGCCCAAGGCGCGTTGCAGCGCCTCGAACGGCCAATCAATCAGACGAGCCAGCGCCGCGCGCATGCTACTATTTCGCTCCGGCCGCTTTCAGCCCGTCCTGCATGTCCTGCGTCATGCGGGTGAAGGCGTCGTCGAGCGACATCTCACCAGAGATCGCCTGATTGAGGCGGACGGTCAGCGGCGTGAACAGGACGCGGTTCAAGCGATAGCCCTGCAACTGGAACGCAACCGGCGACAGCGCCTTCACATTGGCAAACGCCGCATCGAGCGATTTCTTGATTTGCGGTTTGTCGGCGGCATAGGAGATACCCTTCGCCATCAGCCCCTTATGCGCGGTCAAGAACAGCGTGCGGGCATGGAATTCGGCATAAACGGGTTCGCTGGCCA
This sequence comes from uncultured Rhodospirillales bacterium, assembly GCA_903893975.1. Classification (GTDB taxonomy): domain Bacteria; phylum Pseudomonadota; class Alphaproteobacteria; order Acetobacterales; family Acetobacteraceae; genus CAITOL01. The sequence continues at coordinate 23,020 of CAITOL010000176.1, forward strand.
AATAGTCCATCAACTTACCGATCTCGGCCGGGTGCTTGCTGGTTTTATAGGCGACCAGCCCGGCACCGCCCGGCATGCCAGAACATCCGGCAGGGCCGCACGGGTTGGGCACGCCGTGCCAATCGAACCCATCGCCAACCGTTTTAGCGAATTGGCCGAACTGCCAGGAGCCGGACATATAGAGGACGACCTGACCGTTGGAGAATTCTTCGTTGGCACCGCGATAGGCGGCACCACCGACAGAACCCCAAATCGCCTTCGACATGACACCATCTTTGTGCCAGTCGTAAATTTTGCGCGCCATCGTCTTCAGACCGTCATCGACCAAAGCCGGCTGGCCATCGGCGCTGAAGAACTTGGCGCCATAGCTGATCGCCGGACCGGCGATGCGGTGGCCGGAGCGGTCGATCGCGATGGGAATGGGTACGTTCAGCTTCGCGGCCACAGCCTTGGCGGCTTTCGCCCAGTCATCCCAGGTTGCCGTGGGGCCAGGGAGCGGAATGCCGGCTTGCTGGAATAGTGTTTCATTGACGATGGGCATGGTGATGGTGAGCTGCGTCATCAGCCCGTAAACCCCATCGGTCTCCCCCGCCGGCCGCACCCAAGGCAGCACATCCTTGAAGTTCGTTTCCCAATACGCCTTATCCTTCAGATAAGGCGTCAGGTTCAGGTAGTAGGAGGATTGACCACCAAGATCGGTCACGCGAGCCATATCCGGTGCCTGGCCGCTGCTGACCAAGGCCGGCAGATTATCTGTAATGGTCTTGTAGGGGACGCGATCGAGCACGACCTTGATGTCCGGATTGGCTTTCTCGAACCGGTCGAGCAGGTCCCGCATCACATCGCCTTCGTTGGCATCTGAGTACCACATGATGCGAAGTTCTGTGGCGGCGCGCGCCGGGGCGGCGGCCAGCAACGGCAGGGCCAGCATCGCGGCGCCCGCCATAATCGTGCGACGGAAAAGCGTTTTCATCGAAGTCCTCCCTGTAAGGTCTAGCCCCAGCTCTGATAGGCTGGGTGCGCTTGTGTGATCGGTAGTTCAACGCGCATGCCCGTGCGCGCGGAATGATAAATGGCGGTCACGAGCTCCAGCGACTGCCGCGCTTCCGCCACGGTCACCGGGGGCGCAGCGCCGGTTTGCAAAGCAGCATGGAGCAGGGCCAGTTGGCCGTCGAAGCCTTCCTTGCCGCACGGCGCCCCGGCTAAAGCGGCATCGAGCCAAGCTTGATCCTTTGGCGCACGCGGCAGAAAGTGCCATGGCTCCTTGGAGCTCATATAGACTTCACCGGCGCTTTCGATGGTGACGTTCTCGGTCATGATCCGGGTGCGGGTGAATTCGTTGGCCGACCCAAGCGTGACCGAGACCATCGCCAAAGCGCCGCTTTGCATTTCCAGCAACGCGCCGCCGCAATCTTCGGTCTCGATTGGGTTGACCCGAATGGCCGTGGCGCCGCTGACCGACTTGATTGGGCCCAGCAGTGTCGTCAGCATGTCATGCGCGTGGATCGCATGGCCGAGGAACGCGCCACCAAGCTCATATGCTTTCGTGCCGCGCCACTTGATGGCGTAGTAATCCGCACCGCGCGACCAATGGGTTTCCACCGTGGCCATGAAAACTTTGCCCAACGCCCCGGTGGCCGCGAGATGGCGCGCTTTGGCCATGCCGTTGCCAAAACGGACCTGAAAGATTGGCATGAGCACGCGCCCGGTCCGGGCCGCAATCTCTGCCAACGCATCGGCTTCGGCGACAGACCCGCACAGGGGCTTCTCACAAATCACATGCTTGCCGGCTTCCAACGCGCGACGGACCGCATCAAAATGCAGGAACGGCGGCAAGCAAATGTCGATGATGTCGATATCCGTGCGCGCCAGCAGCGCCTCATCGTAATCCGCATGAACCGCAGCACCACAGGTCGCCGCCAAGGCGGTCGCGCGTGCCACATCGCGGTCGCAAATGATCGCAATTTCGTACAAATCTGGATTGGCGGCATAGCCGGTGACATGCTGGGCACCAATCCCGGCCCCAACAATGGCAACCCGATATCGTCGGCTCATAGCCGTGCAACCGCGGCTTCACCCTCGCTGGTATGGAACAGATGGGCTTGCCCCTGCAGGACAGCAGCCCGCACATTGCTGCCGCCGACCAATCCAGTCTGCCCCGGTCGGCGCACGGTAATCCGTTCGCCGTTTGCCAATGTCACGTACACGTAACTCTCTCCGCCCATATGTTCCACAAGATCGACCGTGCCAGGTAACCCGCCAGCATCGACAAACTCGAAATGTTCCGGTCGCACGCCGAGGCTGACGGCTGCGCCTTGCGCCACGGCAAACCGTTCGAGCGCCAATTCGTCCAACCCATCAACCCTTACGCCGTTGGGCGAGACCGTGGCGGGGAGAAAGTTCATGCGCGGTGAGCCGATAAAGCCTGCCACGAACCGGTTTGCCGGGTGATTATAGAGGGCAAGCGGGCTACCAGCCTGCTCCAACCGCCCGGCGCGCAGCACAACAATGCGATCCGCCATTGTCATCGCTTCGGTTTGGTCGTGCGTGACATAAATCATCGTCGCCCGCAGGCGCTTGTGAAGTTGGGACAATTCTACCCGCATTTGCACGCGTAGTTCAGCGTCCAAATTCGACAGTGGTTCGTCAAACAGAAAGATCCCCGGCTCCCGCGTGACGGTCCGGCCAATCGCCACGCGCTGGCGTTGGCCGCCGGATAGCTGCCCCGGCTTGCGCGCCAACAGATGCTCGATTTGCAGCATCCGCGCCGCATCGGCGATGCGGCGATCAATTTCGGCCCGCGGCATACGTTGGTTTTCCAGACCGAATGCCAGGTTCTGCCGCACCGTCATATGCGGGTACAGCGCATAGGACTGGAACACCATCGCCAACCCACGCTCGGCCGCGCTGCGATCGTTTACCCGGATGCCGTCAATCTCAATATCGCCGCCGGTTGGCTTGTCCAGCCCAGCGATCATGCGCAAAAGGGTGGACTTGCCGCAGCCCGATGGGCCGACAAATACGACGAACTCTCCTTCCGCGACATCCAGGTCGATGCCATGGATAACCCGAAGAGTGCCGTAATCTCGAACAATGCCCCGTAGCGCTAGGCGCGCCATTCCCGTTTCCCCAACCCGTGTTCTAGCCGCAACCTACAAAAGGCAGCGGCTATCCGCAATCAATCCAACGCCGCGGCCGCAAATTGATCGGCCAGTTCGGATTGTGGGGGCAATTCAGGAGTGCCGATCACCACGAGGCCAGACGGCAAGCCCGCCGGCGCCGGCGTAAATGCCCAGCGTTCTGCTGCGTATTGCAACAGCACCGGCTTTGCGTCCGCCCCTAACTGGCATACCCCTTTGATCCGCAGGACGGATCGCGGCAGATCACCAAGGACGGCCCGTAGACGGTCGCGGTCGAATGCGATTTCTGCTGGAAGGGCGTAGGTCGGAAAATGATGACCGACCGCCTCGGCGTAAAAGCGGCTCACGGCTGGCCGCGACGCGGGGGTAAAGCTCAGGGTGGCTTCGGCTAGCACTGCGCCGGTGGCTTCTAGTAATACGGCCTCCGGACGCAGGTCCTGCATCCGCGCCCGCACGGCAGCACGGGTTGCCGCGCTGGCCTGATCGCATTTGTTCAACACGATGATCTCGGCAAATGCGAGTTGGCGTGCGACCGTATCGCCAACCCATCGGTCGCCAAGTTGCGCCAATAAAGCCGGGGTATCAACGAGGACAACCAGCGGTTCCAACAGGAACCCCGGCTCAATCAATGCCAGTTGAGCAATTTTCCAGGGATCGCTGACCCCACTGGCCTCGACGATCACATGCTCAGGCTGGCGCATAGCGATAGTGGCCAAGGCATCGCCCAGATCATCGCCAAGACTGCAACAAACGCAACCGTTGGTCAGCGCCATGGTCTGGCCGTCTTGCGCCGCGATCAGCGCGGCGTCGACATTGATGGCGCCGAAATCATTCACCAAAACCCCCCAGCGCTTATGCGCACTGGAAAGCAGGTGGTTGACCAAGGTGGTTTTGCCCGCGCCAAGGAAGCCGCCAATGACGGTCAGCGGGATCATGAGGCGGTGAAAACCTGCCCGCCCATCACGGTGGCGACGACCGGGATATCCTTGATGGTGACCGGATCGACGGTGAGCGGATCATCCTCAAGCACCGCGAAATCGGCGAATTTCCCAACCTCAATGCTGCCGAGCAGATGGTCGAGTTTGAGCGTGTAGGCCGCGCCCAGGGTCACCGCATGCAGGGCTTGCAGCGGGGTGATGCGCTCATGCTCGCCCAGAACGCGGCCGGCCGAGGAGAGCCGGTTGACGGCACACCACATGGTAAAGCGCGGATCGACGGGTGTGACTGGGGTATCAGAATGGATTGCCAGCGGCACACCGCAGGCGAGCGCGGTGGCACAGGCATCGAGATGTCGCACGCGCGAGGGCCCCATTGTGAGGGCCGCATGTTGCTCACCCCAATAAAAGATATGATTGGCGAACAGGTTCACGCACATCCCGAAGGTCTGCATGCGGCGGAAGATGCCGCTATCGGCCATCTGGCAGTGCTGCAGCGTGTGGCGATGATCGCGACGCGGATGGGCGGCAATCGCGCGCCCAACCATTTCCGTCGCCAGTTCGCTGGCCTCGTCACCGTTGGTGTGAATATGCAGGTGATGCCCGGCACCGTGATAGGCGGTGACGATCCCCTCCAACTCGCCAGGTGCAACATACCAAAGCCCGTTGGGGGCGCCGTTATGGTAGCCCGGCCAGCGCAAGCGGGCGGTGAAGCCCTGGATTGATCCGTCCACGACGAGTTTGACAAGGCCAAAGCGCAACTTGTCGGTCGACATGGTTTTCAGCTCGGCAATCCGCGCCAGTCCGTCGTCGAGGCTATACTCGCGTGCGCGCATTGCCGGCACCAGACGGATCGGGAAATCCGCCTCGTTGGTTGCCGCCCGAAGCGCGGCGACGTTGTCTGGCGTGAGCGCATTGGCCAGGTCGGTCGAGGTGGTCACGCCGACGCGCTGGGCGATGCGCCCATAATCGCGCAAGCCCGGCACATCGAGAGCCCGCAGCAGCCCACCATCACCCGTGGCGCGATTGGCCCGGCCCATCACCGCCGGGCCTTGCAGCTCGCCGGTCAAACGGCCGTGGCCATCACGCACCAACCCATCAAGATTACTGTCTGGCGAGAAGCCGGCCTTGTCGAGCACTTTGGTGTTCACGTTCAGGATATGCCCGGAAACATGAGCCACGACGACCATGCGGGTCGCGGAAATCTGATCCAGATCGGCGACCGTCATGCGCGGACCATCGAAGTAAATCGGATCAAACCCCCACGCGACGAGCGGCTGATCCGGGTCGGTCATGGATATTTCTACCTGGCGCAGATGCGCGACGACTTCGGCAATGCTTTTGAACCCGCCGGCCGGTTGCCCATTCGGCGCAGTGCGCGGGAAGAACCCGACATAGGGGGCGCGCCACATCAGCCCGTCGGTGGCGTGGCCATGGCCTTCGACAAATCCGGGGACGAGCACCTTGCCAGCGAAGCGATCATCCAGCCGCCCCCCAAACTGCGCCACCAATTCCGCCCCACCAGTCGCCAGCACCCTGCCGTCGCGCACGGCGACGTGCGTGGCGATCGGCAGCGACGGATCGAGCGTCACAATGCGACGAGCAGCGAAGACGGTGACCTGGGGCTTGTCGGACATCGCGAGGAACCTCACACTACGATGCCACATTTAAGCAGAGGGGCACGCCGACATGAAGGACCTGGACACTATTCGTCGGCTGATAGACACCAAGCAAGATCGCTTTATCGCCGTCGCGGATCGGATTTGGGCGTTGGCGGAAACCCGCTGGCACGAGACAGAGTCGATGGCGACGCAAATTGACGCCATCGGCAATGAGGGTTTCCGGGTGCAAAGCGGAATCGCCGGCATCCCCACGGCGTTTGTCGCGGAAGCCGGGCATGGCGGGCCGGTGATCTGCTTCCTGGGCGAATACGATGCACTCGCGGGATTGAGCCAGGTGGAGGCGCAGGCTGAACCGGCCGCTGCCGACCCTTCCATCAGCGCCGGGCAGGCGGCTGGGAATGGACATGGCTGCGGACACAACTTGCTTGGCACTGCTTCCCTGATGGCGGCCGTGGCGGTCAAAGACTACCTGGCCGCCAACAATCTGCCGGGCCGGGTGCGCTATTACGGTTGCCCGGCGGAGGAAGGCGGGTCTGCCAAGACCTTCATGGTGCGCGAAGGCGTTTTTAACGACGTTGATGCCGCACTGTCTTGGCATCCGGATTGCGCAACCTGAAGTCTGGAAATTTACGTCACGGGGAGTGAACGGTATTGGCCTTCCAAGTGATATAGGGTTGCGTTGAAGCGGCCCATTTTTCGTCGATTTCGACGAGGACGGCTGATA
>CAITOL010000177.1 GCA_903893975.1 uncultured Rhodospirillales bacterium
ATCCCCGCCGCCTCGCCGCAGCGCAGCTTGGCGGCGGCAATCGGCAGCGCGGTGATGCCGTTGCCCACCGCCTCGGCGGCGATATCGGCCGCCGCACTCGCAGCCGCGGTCTGGCTGGCAAGCACGGCGAGGTTTTGCTGTACCGCCTGAAACTTGCCAATCGGCTTGCCGAACTGCTTGCGGTCCAGCGCGTATTGCAGCGTGATCCCCAGCATATGTTCCAACGCCCCGGCGATCTGCAGGCTGCGCATCGCCGCCCCCAGGCGCCGCAAGGTTGCGACATCGGTCGTGGTCGGCGCCGCCGCCGCGCGCGGAATATCGGCGGCGAAGCTCAGCGTGTCGCGCGGCTCCTGCGCCAGATTGGTGCTCGGCGCGCAGGTCCAGCCGCCTTGCGGCACCAGCGCCACCATCATGCTCTCCGGCCCCTCGGCCAGCACGGCCATCGCGCCCACCTGCCGGCCCCAGGGAATGCGCCGCACCGTGCCTTCAATGCGCCATCCGGTCGCGGTCGGCCGTGCCGCCAGCGCCTCGCCCGCCAGCACCGGCGCGATCGACAGCGCCCCATCGGGAATATCCAGCCTTGCGCCCGCCAGCAGCCAACTCGCCGCCATCGTTTCCGCCAGCGGCAGCGGCACCGCATGCCCGCCAGCCGCGCGCAAAATGCTCAACGCCTCCCGCGCCGGCACCCCATAGCCACCGGCCTCCTCCGGCACCAGCGCCCGGGTGAACCCCGCATCCTCAATCGCGGCCCAGCCCGCCGCCGGCCATTCGCCCCGTTCCGCCGCCGCCAGCACCCGCGGCGGAAAATGGTCCGCAAACACCCGCGCGGCGGTCTCCTGCAACATGTCGGTCTCGGCTGGCACTGATCTGTTCTCCCGGTCGGCCTTGTTGCCGCAATGCTAGCAGTTTCCCCAGCCGCGTGAAGCGCCTCGACAGCGAGGCAAACGACAGGCAGGTTCCCGCCGCTGGCCCAAGTAGGAGTTCGACATGAGTGACACCACCCGCCGAGGCGGCCGCGCCGGTCGCGCCGGCCGCAGTGCCGGCAAAGGCCCGATCGCGCAAAAGCCGTTCCGCCAGCCGCGCCGCCGCTTCCCCGCCACGGACATCGTCTCCGCCGACGCGCTCGAAGCCATCCACGCTGCCTCGCTGACCATCCTCGAAGAAATCGGCATGGATTTCCTCAATTCGGAGGCCCGGGAGATCTGCCGCCAGGCCGGCGCTACGGTCGACGGCCTGCGCGTCCGCTTCGACCGCGCGCTGATCGAGCAGACCATCCGCACCTGCCCGGCCGAATTCACCCTGCACGCCCGCAACCCCGCGCATAACGTCCGCCTGGGCGGCGACTGGGTGGCCTTCGCGCAAATGGCCAGCGCGCCAAACTGCTCCGACCTCGACGGCGGCCGCCGCCCCGGCAGCCATGTGGATTATCAGAACCTGCTGCGGCTTGGCCAAAGCTTCAACATCCTGCACCTCACCGCCGGCTATCCGGTGGAACCGGTGGATTTGCACGCCTCCACCCGCCATCTGGATTGCCTGTCGGATTTCGTTACCCTGACCGACAAAGCCTTCCACCTCTATTCCCTCGGCACCGCCCGGGTGCAGGACGGCATCGAAATCGCCCGCATCGGCCGCGGCATCGATGATGCGCAGCTGGAGCGGGAGCCGAGCGTTATGTCGGTCATCAACTCCTCCTCGCCGCTGCGGCTGGATGACCCGATGCTGCAAGGCATTATCGAAATGTCGCGCCGCAATCAGCTGATTGTGATGACCCCGTTCACCCTGGCCGGCGCGATGGCCCCGGTCACCATCATCGGCGCCCTGGCGCAACAAAACGCGGAAGCCCTGGCCGGCATCGCCTTCACCCAACTCGTCCGCCCCGGCGCGCCGGTGATGTATGGCGGCTTCACCAGCAACGTGGACATGAAATCCGGCGCCCCGGCTTTCGGCACCCCGGAATACATGAAGGCGGCCCTGGTCGGCGGCCAACTCGCCCGGCGTTACCACATTCCCTACCGCACCTCCAACGTCTGCGCTGCCAACACCGTCGATGCGCAGGCGGCCTACGAATCCGTCTTCTCGCTCTGGGCCACCACCATGGGCGGCGGCAACCTGGTCAAGCACGCCGCCGGCTGGCTGGAAGGCGGGCTGACCTGCTCGTTCGAGAAAACCATCCTCGACGTCGATCTGCTGCAAATGGTCGCCGAATTCCTCGACCCGCTGGTGGTCGATGACGAAACCCTCGGCCTGGAAGCGGTGCGCGAAGTCGGGCCGGGCGGGCATTATTTCGGCGCCGCCCACACCCAGGCCCGCTATGCGGATGCCTTTTACGCACCGATCCTGTCGGACTGGCGCAATTTTGAAAGCTGGCAGGAAGCCGGCAGCCCCACCGCGATGCAAAAGGCCAACCGCGTCTGGAAAGACGTGCTGGCCGCCTACGAACCCCCGCCGCTCGATGCCGCCATCGCCGAGGAACTCGCCGCCTTCGTCGCCCGCCGCAAATCCGAAGGGGGCATGAAGGTTGACTTCTGATCACGATCCCGGTGGCAAGGTCCGGTTGAAATTCGCCGACAACGTCGTCTCCGTGGCGCAATTCTCCGCCGACCGTTGCTACCGCTACAGCCTGTGCCGCACCTGGGATGCAACCTTGCCGTCGGCGCTGTTCGTGATGATGAACCCGAGCACGGCCGATGAGCAGGTGAACGACCCGACGGTGGCCAAATGCATGCGCTACGCCGCCGCCTGGGGCTATGGCCGGCTCTATGTCGGCAATGTCTGCGCCTATCGCGCCACCGACAAGCGCGCGCTGGTGCCATTGGTAGACCCGGTCGGCGCGGACAACCTGCCGGCCATCGTGGCCATGGCGCAGCAGGCGGATGTCACCGTGATCGCCCACGGCCAACTGCCCAAGGGCCTGCAACGCCATGCGGAGGCGGTCTGCACCGCCTTACGCCAGGCCGGCATCAAGCTCACCGTGCTGCGCCTATCCAAAGACGGCGTACCCGTGCACCCGCTCTATCTGCCGCAAGTCCTCACCCCAACGCCCTGGGGTTAGGGCAGGGGCCTAGGCGGCGAACTCCGCCCGGATCGCCGCGCTCTGCTGGCCGATATCCGGCACCGGCCCGAGCGCGCGTGGCCCGTCGGACAGCACCACCGGCGGCGCGGCCAGTTGCATCGTGCCCACGGAGGTCTCCACCGCCACCCGCCGCAACGCCGGATGGGTGGACAGATCGGCCACCTCGTTGACAAAGCCGAACGCGGTATTGGCCGCCTTCAGCTTCACCGCCACCTCGGCGCGGTTCATCGTGGCAAACTTGGCGGCAATATACGCATCCACCATCGGCCGGTTCGCCACCCGCACCGCATTGCTCTCAAACCCCGCCCGTTGCGGCAGGCCTGGCTCGTCCATGAAGCGGGCGCAGAACGCCGCCCATTCGCGCTCGTTCTGAATGCTGATCAGCACCTGCGCCCCATCGTTCAGCGCAAACGCGCCGTACGGGCAGATCGACGGATGCGCCAGGCCCATCCGCACCGGCGCCTTGCCGAGATGCTCGTAGAACGACAGCGGCACATTCATCCAATCCGCCATGCCGTCAAACAGGCTGACCTTGATGCCCTTGCCCTTGCCGGTGATGCCGCGGGCAATCAGCGCTTCCAGCACGCCCGCGTGCGCCGCCATGCCGCAGGCAATGTCGCAGGCCGAAACGCCGACGCGCCCCGGCCCGGCCTCATGCCCGGTAATCGCCGCCAGCCCCACCTCCGCCTGCACCAGCAGATCGTACGCCTTCATCTCCGCATACGGCCCATCTTCGCCATAGCCGGAAATATCCACCGTAATCAGCCGCGGATACGCCGCCCGCAATGCCTCAGAGCCAAACCCCGCCCGCGCCGCGGCCCCCGGCGCCAGGTTCTGGATAAACACATCCGCCTGCGCCAGCATCCGGTGCAGCAACGCCGCATCATCCGGGTTTTTGATATCCACCGTCAGGCTCTGCTTGCCCCGGTTGAGCCAGACGAAATAGCTGGACATCCCATTGGCCGCGCTATCATACGCCCGGGCGAAATCCCCCTCCGGCCGTTCCAGCTTAATCACCCGCGCGCCCGCATCTGCCAGCCGCGACGAGCAATACGGCGCCGCCACCGCCTGTTCCAACGACACCACCAGCAGCCCCTCCAGCGGGCGCAGGCTGCTCATTCTAGTAGCTCCGTGGCATGCCGAGCACATGCTCGGCGACATAGGACAGGATCAGATTGGTGGAAATCGGCGCCACCTGATACAGCCGTGCCTCGCGGAACTTGCGCTCCACGTCGTATTCCTCGGCAAAGCCGAAGCCGCCATGTGTCTGGATGCACGCTTCCGCCGCCGCCCAGGCGCAATCGGCGGCCAGCATTTTCGCCATATTGGCTTCCTCGCCGCAATGCTCGCCCGCATCGAACTTGCGCAAACCCTCATGCACCAGCAATTCCGCCGCCCGCATCTGCGCATAGGCCTTGGCGATCGGGAACTGCACCCCCTGGTTCTGCCCAATCGGCCGGCCAAACACCACGCGGCTATTGGCGTAGGCGGTGGCCTTCTCGATGAACCATTTGGTGTCGCCGATGGATTCGGACGCGATCAGCAACCGCTCCGCATTCATCCCGTCCAGAATATACTTGAACCCGCGCCCCTCGACGCCGACCAGATTTTCCGCCGGCACTTCCATGTTGTCGAAAAACACTTCGGTGGAGTTATGGTTCATCATGCTGCGGATCGGCCGGATCGTCAGCCCTTTGCCCAGCGAGGATTTCATATCGACGATAAACGTCGACAGCCCCTCCGTCCGCTTCGCCGTCTGGTCCTTCGGCGTGGTGCGTGCCAGCAGCAGCATCAAATCCGAATGCTCCGCCCGGCTGGTCCAGACTTTCTGCCCGTTGACGATGTATTTATCGCCCTCCTTGCGGGCAAAGGTGCGCAACGAGGTCGTATCGGTGCCCGATGTCGGTTCGGTCACGCCAAAGGCCTGCAAACGCAGTTCCCCGGTGGCGATCTTCGGCAGATAATGCCGCTTCTGCGCCTCGGACCCGTGCCGCAGAATGGTGCCCATAATATACATCTGCGCATGGCACGCCGCTGCATTGCTGCCAGCGTGATGAATGGTCTCCAGGATGGCGGACGCCGCCGATAGCGGCAGCCCCGCGCCGCCATATTCCTCCGGGATCAGCGCGCCGAGATAGCCGGCCTGGGTCAGCGCCTGGACGAATTCGGTCGGATAGCCGCGCGCCGCATCCAGCTTGCGCCAGTATTCCCCAGGGAACCGGGCGCAGAGCTTCTTCACTTCGTCGCGGATTTCGGCGTGCATTTCGCGCATGGGTTCCCTCGGGTGCCTTGGTCTGTTCTCGATTACGGCGCGACGGTTTTTCGTGCAAGGCACAGTGGTCACGCGGCTGGGTTTCCGTCATCATCGCGCCAAAGCGACCAAGGAGACGCACCGAGATGACCGAACTCCCCTGGCAAGACCAGGTTTATGCCGCGTTGAAAAGCGCCGGCGTGAAGCAGCTTGCCTATGTGCCCGATGCCGGCCATGCCCGCGTCATCGCCATGGCGCACGAAGATAACGACATGCACGCCGTGGTCTGCACCACGGAGGAGGAGGGCATCGCTCTCTCCGCCGGCGCCTATCTCGGCGGCCAGCGTTCCGTGCTGCTCATGCAATCCTCCGGCGTTGGCAACTGCATCAACATGCTCAGCCTGCCGATCAACTGTCGCATGCCGTTCTTCACCATCATCACCATGCGCGGCGAATGGGGCGAGTTTAACCCCTGGCAGGTCCCGATGGGCAGCGCCACCGAAGCGGTGCTGAAGGCCGCCGGCGTGCATGTGCGCCGGGCGGAACGGGCGGACGAAGTGGTGGACATCATCGCCGCCAGCGCCACTCTGGCGTTTGACAGCCATATCCCCGTCGCGGTGCTGCTCTCCCAACGACTGATCGGTGCAAAGGTGTGGACGAAATGAGCGGGGGAACTCTGGATCGCCGCGCCGTCGCGGCAAAATTGGTGCAAACCGCGGATGCCGCCCCCGGCGGCCCGCTGCTGGTGGTGTGCGGCCTCGGCTCGGCGGTATACGACATCGGCGCGGCCGGCGACCGGCCGGAAAATTTCTACCTCTGGGGCGCCATGGGCGGCGCGGCGATGATCGGCCTCGGCCTCGCCCTCGCCCAGCCCACCCGCCGCGTGCTGGTGGTCACCGGCGATGGCGAAGCGTTGATGGGCATGGGCGCGCTGGCAACCGTGGCCGCCATGGCCCCGGCCAACCTGTCCATCGTCATCCTCGATAACGGCCAGTTCGGCGAAACCGGGCATCAGCGCAGCCACACCTCGCTGGGCACCGACCTGTCGGTGGTCGCGCGCGGCTGCGGCTGGCGCAATGTGGCGGTGGTGGACGACATGGCCGGGGTCGATGCCCTCGCCCCGCGCCTGCAAACCGAGGCACTGCTGGCAGTGATCCGCATTTCCGCCGCCGAGGTGCCGCGCTTCCTGCCGCCGCGCGATGGCGCCATGCTAACCCTGCGCTTGCGTCAGGCGATTGGCGTGGCACCAGATTAGCAAAACGTCACGGAAAACCGGCCTTTAGCCGATTGCGCGCGCGCCGCCTTTTATGCGATTGAACGTTATAGGCGCGTCAATCACTGCGCGTGTAGCGTTGCGGCGTGCCTTTGTACCACTCCGCGCGGACGGGCAGCCCCGTCCCGCAGAGCCGGGCAGGGGCGCGGGCGCAATCGGACGTTTCGGGGAAGTCATTCGTGGTAGGAATTTTTGTGCGCGTGGCCGCCCTGGCGGCAATTCCGATGCTGTCATCCGTGGCATTGGCCCAGCCGGCAGCGCCGGGCATTCCTGTGACCGTCACCCCGGCGCTGAAGCGCGACGTGCCCATCCTGCTCGGCAATATCGGCTCGGTGCAGGCGTTCCAGACCGCACTGATCCGGGTGCGGGTTGATGGCACCTTGCAGGAGATTTTTTTCGAGGAAGGTCAGGACGTCAAAAAGGGCGACCGCCTGGCCTTGATAGATCCAGGGCCGTACCAAGCGGCCTATGATCAAGCCGTCGCCCGTAAGGCCGCCGATCAAGCGGTGCTGGTCAGCGCGCAACTGGACCTGACCCGCTCGATCGAACTGGCCAAACAGCAATTCGCCGCGCAGCAATTGGTTGATCAGCGCACGGCGACGGTCAAACAACTGGTCGCGCAGGTGCAGTCGGATGACGCGTTCATCGCCGCGGCCAAGGTCAATCTCGACTACACCAACATCACCGCCCCGTTTGATGGACGCGTCGGCATTCGCATGGCCGATCCCGGTAACGTGATCCGCGCGGCGGACCCGGCTGGCGCTGGCATTGTCACCATCGCGCAAATCCACCCGATCGCCGTTACCTTCACCCTACCGCAAGACACCCTGCCGGCGATCCAGTCCGCCATGATCGCGGCGAGCAAGGCGGGGGCCAAGCTCACCGTCTTCGCCGCCGCCCCGGATGGCAAGACCTCGCTCGGCCAGGGCACGCTGATGACGACCGATAACACCATCGACCCGACCAGCGGCACCATCAAGCTGAAAGCGTCGTTCCCCAACGCCGATAACCGGCTCTGGCCTGGCCAGTTCGTCAACATGAAGCTGGAAACCACGGTGCAAAAGGGCGCGATCACCGTGCCGTCCATCGCCGTGCAGCGCCGGGCGGATGGGTTGTTCGTCTATGTCGTCAAGCCCGATGGCAGTGCGGCGGTGCAGCCGGTGCAACTCGGCCAGGACGATGGCCAGACCGCGATCATCACCAAGGGCCTGGACGAAGGCGCCGTCGTTGTCGTCGCTGGGCAGTCCCGGCTGCAAAACGGCACCAAGGTGCAGCCAACCCAGGCCAAACCGAATAGCTGAGACCCACCTGGCGGCACGACCCTTAAGCGATAGGCGTAGCGACGATGAGCATCAGCACCCCCTTTATCCGCCGGCCGATTGGAACTTCACTGCTCATCGCCGCCATGGTGTTGGTCGGCATCGCCGCCTATCCGCTGCTGCCGGTGGCGCCGCTGCCGAACGTGGAATTCCCCACCATTTCCGTGCAGGTGCAGTTCCCCGGCGCCAGCCCGGAAACCATGGCCACCGCCGTCGCCCAGCCGCTGGAACGGGTGTTCGCGCAGATCCCTGGCGTCGCGCAGATGACGTCCAACTCCGTGCTCGGCCGCTCAACCATCACCGTCCAGTTCGACCTCAACCGCAACATCGACGGCGCGGCGCTCGACATTCAGTCCAAGCTCACCGCCGCCGCCGGCCAGTTGCCGCGCAACCTGCCCAACCCGCCGACCTTTTATAAGGTCAACCCGTCCGACAGCCCCATCCTCATCCTGGCCGCGCAGTCGGATGAACTCGACCTGATCACGGTGGACGACTACGCCGACAACATCCTCGCCCAGCAGATCTCTACCATCGCCGGCGTCAGCCAGGTGTTCATCGGCGGTGAACGCAAGCGTTCCGTCCGCGTCCAGGTCGATCCGGCGCGGCTGGCCGCGATGGGGCTGACGATGGAGGATGCGCGCGCCAGCCTGCTCGCCTCCACCGTCAACAGCCCGAAGGGCACCGTCGATGGAGCGCTGCGCAGCTTCACCATCTACGCCAACGATCAGATGACCAAGGCCAGCGATTACAACAATCTGGTGCTGGCTTATCGCAACGGCGCGCCGATCCGGGTGCGTGATATCGGCCAGGCGGTGGACGACGCCGATAACTGGCAGGTCGCCGGCCACCAGAACGGCAAGCTCGGCGTGCAGCTGATCATCTTCAAGCAGCCTGACGCCAACATCATTGAAACCGTTGATAAAATCAAAGCCCAACTGCCGCGCCTGACCGCCTCCATCCCGCCGTCTATCAAGGTGAGTGAGGTGATGGACCGCACCCAGACCATCCGCGCCTCGGTCGAGGATGTGCAGTTCACCCTCGTCCTCACCGTCGGGCTGGTGGTGATGGTGATCTTCGTGTTCCTGCGCAATTTCTGGGCGACCGTCATCCCCAGCGTCACCGTGCCGATCGCCTTGGTCGGCACCTTCGCCATCATGTACCTGCTCAATTACAGCCTGGACAACCTGTCCCTGATGGCGCTGACCATCGCCGTCGGCTTCGTGGTCGATGAC
>CAITOL010000178.1 GCA_903893975.1 uncultured Rhodospirillales bacterium
ACGGCGAAGCCCAGGAAGTGATGAAGTTTTTTTGGTTCTTTTTGTTCACAAAAAGAACGACTTTTCCGCACTAACCATCCTCATCCCAACCTTCTCCCGCAAGCGCGGGAGAAGGAGAAGAACGGGCTACAGAGCTTCGCGGCCTGCGTCAGGCCGGCAGATGCTTGGCGATGTACGGCGGCAGGTTGAAGGCGCCGGCGTGGATTTCCGGGGTCCAGTATTGCGTCTGGCCCAGCACGCCCGCGGCCTCGGCGCGGCTGCGGATGGTGGCCACCGGCACCGCGTTCAGCCCGGCCTGCTTGGCGGCGAAGCCGAGGGTCATGAAGCCGCCGACATAGGTCGGAACGGCGGCCACATAGGCGCCGACGACGGGGAAGAACTGGTTGCGGCGCAGGCTGGTTTCCCGCAGCTCATCGGCTTGCATGAACGGCACGCCGCATTGATTGACGATCAGCCCACCCTCGGCGAGCACCCGGGCGGCGTTGCGGTAGAATTCGTCGGTGAACAGCACTTCACCCACGCCGATCGGGTCGGTCGAGTCGACGATGATGGCATCGAACGATGCATCCGGCGCGGTGCGCACATAGTCGATCCCGTCGCCGATGATCACGTCCGCCCGCGGGTCGGTCCAGGCATCGCCGCCGATCGCGGGCAGGAATTCCTTGCACAGGCGGACGACTTCGCCGTCGATCTCCACCATCACCGCGCGGGTGACGTTGCGGTGTTGCAGCACCCGGCGCAGCACGCCGCCGTCGCCAGCGCCGATGATCAGCACCCGGTTGGCATTGCCATGTGCGAGCAGCGGCACATGGGTCAGCATTTCCTGGTAGACGAACTCATCCCGCTCGGTGATCTGCACCACACCGTCGAGCAGCATAACGCGGCCGTGTGAGGTGCTGTCGAACAGCACGATGTCTTGAAAGTCGCTTTGCACGCGCGCGAGTTCACGCTTGACCAGAAAGCGTTGCCCCCAGTCGGGGTAAAGCGATTCGTTGATCCAGGAATCGGTCGCCATATCAGTCACTCCAGAGTCTGGGGCCATCGTCGCCGGCCACATACAACGAAGGCCAGGGGGTTTGCCCTGGCCTTGTTGCTTGCGGCAGCCAAAACGTGCGGGCGTTAGTAAACGCGGCCGCGCCGCTGTTCGCTGAGGTCGATGCGTTCCGGATTGAACGCGGCCTGCAACACCGGGATGGAGGTGTTGGGATCGCAGGCGCCGCACATGAACAGGTCGATGGCGGCGAAGTTGCGTTCTGGCCAGGTGTGGATGGAGATGTGGCTTTCCGCCAGCACCACGACCCCGGACACGCCGCCATTGGGCGTGAAGTGGTGGAAGTGGCTGTGCAGGATGGTGGCCCCGGCGGTGATGGCCGCTTCGCGCAACGCGGCATCGATATGCGCCGGATCATCAAGACGCGAGGCGCCCCACAGATCCACCAGCAGATGCATGCCAGCGAATTTCTGGCCATCGCGTTCCACGAAGTAGTCTTTCGGCGCGTCGTCAATTTCCACGGCGGGAGCCCCGATCGCGGTTTCTTTCGTCTGGTTCTCGCTCGGGAAATCCGAGACCATCCCCAGTGGCATGAGTGCGTTCATTCCGCATCCCTCTGTCAACCAGTAGACGGCCTGTTGGGTATCACACACAGGAACCGGCCCGTTCCCGCACCCTAAGCAGGGTTGCGGGACAGGACCGCGCATGTGGCACCCCCTGGGGCCAAGGGGGCGGAACATGCTGAAATCTGCCGGGGGATGCAAGCCCAAATCGCCCCCTGGCTGCGCCTTCTCTGCATGCCCGGCGTCCCCTCCAAGCAGGTGCGGCAATTTACGGGGTGGCGGTGGGGGTGAAAGCCTGCATCGCTTTGGTCAGCCCGTTGAATTCGCGGGCTTCCTGCGCGGCGCGTGGCAGGTCCGACAGCGTCTGCACCGGCGCGGCGGTCAGGCCTTTCAGCAGGTCTGTCATCTGGCCGGGCGGCAGGCGCGGCAGATCCCGGCTGCGGATTTGCGCCAGCCAGTCCGCGTGGCCGGTTTGCGCGGCGGCGGAGGCGTAGCGGAGCAGCAGGCGGCCATGGGCTTCGGTGAGCGGCCCGTCGGCGGGGATGGACATGGCGGCCAGGTGGCGCAGGGCGCTGACGGCAGCGGGCCAGTCCCTGGCGGATTCGGCGAGATCTGCCTGCGCCTGCACTGCGGGGAGCGTGCCAAGGGCATCGAGCGCGGCAAGGCCCTGGGCGGTTTGGCCGATGGCGGCGCTGGCGCGCGCGAACACCAGGGTGCGACGTTCCAGCAGGTCCGCTGGCATGGTGCCGACGGCGAGGGTATCGGCGAGGCTGGCCAGGGCGTAATTGCTCACCTGGGGTGAGGCTAACCCTGCGGCGGCCGCCTGTCCAGCACCCTGCCATTCCGTCGGCGGCATTGCAGATTTCGTTTGACACGGTCACAGGTTACTCGATTCTAACTACTGGGTGATCGATGCCCCC
>CAITOL010000179.1 GCA_903893975.1 uncultured Rhodospirillales bacterium
GAAACGGCGCGAAAAACGCCCACTCGTCATCTGTCAGAAGGCCTCGGATCAACGCCGCTCTCCGCAAAGAAAAGCGTTGAATCACCCTTCAGCCGATTCGGGAATCCCGTTTGTCCACAAGACCTAGGCAGGTTGGATGAGCTGCGCCATGTGGGCGGTCATGCGCTCGGCATCGGCTTGTAGCCCGGTGAAATGGGTGAAGGCGTGGGCGGCCTGGTGCACGGTCATGCCGGTGCCGGTGAGCAACCGGCAGCCGGCGGCGCGGGCGGCGGCGAGCAAGGCGGTTTCCAGCGGGAAGTAGATCACATCGGCGACCCAGAGCGACGGGCGGAGCAGGCCGAGCGGCAGCGGGCTGCCGGGGAATTTGGCCATGCCGACCGGGGTGCAGTTAACGACGCCATCGGTGATGGCCATCGCGGCGGCGAGATCGGTGACGGCGCTGGCGCGATCGGCGCCGAAATGGCCGCAGAGCGCGGCGGCGAGGTCGGCGGCCTTGGCGGCATCGGTGTCGGTAACGGCGAGGTGGCGCACCCCTTCGGCCAGCAGCGCATGGGCGACGGCGGAACCCGCCCCCCCGGCCCCGAGTTGCACCACATGGTCGCGGGCGGCGCCGGGCAGGCCGAGGCGGAAATTGGCGGCGAAGCCAGGGGCGTCGGTGTTGTAGCCAATGCGCTTGCCGGCGCGGAAGACGACGGTGTTGACGGCGCCGAGCGCACGGGCTTCGGGGGACAGATCGTCCAGCAACGACAGCACGATCTGCTTGCAGGGGAAGGTGATGTTGACGCCGGCGAAGCCCATGCGTTCTGCCGCGCGCAGGAGATCTGGCAGGGCGTCCGGCCCAAGGCCGAGCGCGGTGAGGTCGATGAGTTGGTAGATCAGCTTCAGGCCCTGCGCCGCGGCCTCGGCCTCATGCAATGCCGGGCTGAGCGAGCCCTGGATCCCGGCGCCGATCAGGCCGACAACGACATTGCGGGCGGGGGCGTGGGGCATAGGGCGGGGTTCCGTCGTTGTCTACGGGGCGTTTAACCATTCGGTTAAACCCAGTCAATCAACCCCTGCCCGGCCCGGATTGCGCTTATCGGGCGGGCGATGGGCGGACCTTAATACCGTCGGTCACATCATTGCCGACATTGAGCACGACTTTCTCGCCCGGCTTCACCCCTTCGAGGATATTGATCAGGGTGCCATCGGTATTTCCGACCTTGACCGGGCGGAATTTGACCATCGCATCATCGCCAACCACGGCGACCTGCGAGGTGCCGCCGCGCTGGTTCAGCGCGGCAACCGGGACTTGCGGATAGCTGGCCAACGGCACTTTGAGGTTAGCGTAGGTGAAGCTGCCGGGCACGAGGAAGCCATCGGCATTATCGAGGTCGATTTCGATAAACAGCGTGCGGGTGCGCGGGTCCAGCGTGCCGGCGGTGCGGCTGATCTTGGCCATGCGGTGGCGTTCGGCGTTGGAGGCATCGACGACATCGACCGGGTCGCCCACATGCACGGCGGTGACATCGCGCTGTTCGACATAGGCGCCGATGCGGAGCTTGCTGTTATCGGCCAATTGCACCACCGGCAGCGAACTGGCCTGGTTGGTGGTCGCGGCCTGCATCAGGGCGCCGGGATCGGCGAAACGCGCGACGACGGTGCCGGTAAACGGGGCGCGCAGGACCTGATAGGCGCGCATGGTGTTGAGGTTGCGCACCGATTCCTGCGCCTGACGCAAATTGGATTCGGCCTGTTCCGAGGTTTGCACGGCGGTGCTGCCGGTACGCAGCAACTCGCGGGCGCGGGCGGCGAGGCGTTGCTTGTAGTCCAGATCGGCAGCGGCGCTCTGATACTGGCTTTCCAGTTCCGGGCTTTCGATTTCGGCGATCAGTTGGCCGGACTGCACCAGGTCGCCCTTGTCCACATTGACCGTCTTCACATAGCCGCTGACCTTGGCGAACA
The DNA here is from genome assembly GCA_903893975.1 of uncultured Rhodospirillales bacterium. GTDB lineage: Bacteria > Pseudomonadota > Alphaproteobacteria > Acetobacterales > Acetobacteraceae > CAITOL01. The sequence goes on from CAITOL010000179.1 coordinate 1,945, forward strand.
ACGTGGCGACAACATACGGTTTGGCATCGCCAAGCAGCGTGATGGTGCGGCTGTCCGGCCCTTTGATAACATTGGCGACTACGACGCGCGGGCCACGCGCGGCTTCGGCGTCGATGCCTTTGCGGGCGTCGGTGATCGCGGCCGCACTGTTGCGCAGGTAATAGGCGGTACCGCCGCCGGCAGCGACCAGGATGAGCAGGCCAACGACATATAGTCCGAAGCTGCGTTTCGGTGGGGCGGATTCAGTCGGGTCGATCATGCGTTGTCCCTTTGCCCGGCGTCAGTGGCCGGCGGAGCCAGCCGATTCCTCGGCGAATTTCGAGTCCAGTTCATGCAACCGCGGCGGCTTGCGGCGCAGCAAGGTGTAGAAGATCGGCACGATCACCAGGGTGGCGATGGTGGCGGCGATCAGCCCGCCGATCACCGCCCGGCCGAGCGGGGCGTTTTGCTCCCCGGCTTCACCAGCGCCGAGCGCCATCGGGATCATGCCCAGCACCATGGCAAGCGCGGTCATCAAGATCGGGCGCAGGCGGGTCTGGCCGGCGGCGATCACCGCTTCAAACGGGCTGAGTTTGTGGCGGCCACGAATGTCGTTGGCGAAGCTGACGACGAGGATGGAGTTGGAGACCGAAATGCCGACGGTCATGATGGTGCCCATCAGCGATTCGACGTTGATGGTGGTGTGAGTGGCGATCAGCATCCAAATGATGCCGATCAATGCGCCCGGCAAAGCCATCATGATGATGAACGGATCGACCCACGATTGGAACAGCACGACAAGCAACGCGTAGACGAGAATGA
>CAITOL010000180.1 GCA_903893975.1 uncultured Rhodospirillales bacterium
CAGCCGTGCCGCCAGCCGCCGGCCATAACCTGATCCGCATCCGCCTGAAAGCCCCAGCTTTGCCGGCCACGATGCGCGGGCGTGGTGTTGAAACTCTGGGTATGCGGCAGGCCTGGCAATGCGGCGCAGGCCGGACCGTCAAAGCGGGCGCGGCACATCAACCACGGCAGAACGCCTTCGTCTGGCGGTAAGGCCGACACCCGCATCCAGTCTGACCACGCGAGTGACGGAAGATGCGGGTTGGCCGTGCCGGGGACGGCGACGTGCGTGATCGGGCCGTCCGGGCTTGGCGGGGGCCAATTTCGCCCCTGTGCGTTAAACGTGACCTGCACCCATGCGCCGCTGGCGGAAACGCCGTCATCCAGAGCAGTGGCGGGCGCGATGGCGACTTCAGTCACGACGTAGGGCTCTGGCCCATCGTTGACGAACGCGAGGCGGACGAGGTCGAACGGTGCCTCTAACGTGATCGCCGCGGCATAGGTCCGGTTCGGCGCCAGACGCCCAAAAGGGTGATTGAAATACCGTTGGCTGCGCAAAAGGCCCAGGCGCTGGCTGGCATGTGACATTGCGGCAACTCCCGGGACGTTTGCGGGCAGGCAGGGTATGACATGGCCCAGATCATGCCCGCGCCGCGCGGTAGTTGGCGCGGCGCGGTGAAGGTAGTCAATATATGCGACCCTGTTGGTGCGGAACCCCATGACCTCGCTCGTTACGTTATCCATCGCTGATAGCCGTTTGGTGCTTGCACCGCAGATTGGCGGGTCCATTGCCAGTTGGGTGCATGCGGGCCGGCCGATTTTGCGGCCGCTGCGGGATGGGGCGCTGGAGGAAGGGTCGCCGCGACTGCTGGGCAGTTATCCGTTGTTTCCGTTTTCTGGGCGGGTGGCCGGGCGGCAATTCACCTGGGATGGGGTGACGTATGAATTGCCGGCGCTGCTGAACGGGCATGCTATTCATGGCTGCGGCTGGCAGGAGCCGTGGCAGGTGGAAGATGCGACGCGGCGGCAGGCGGTGTTGCGGTTGGACCATGCGCCGAATGCGCTGTGGCCGTTCCCGTTTCTGGCCACGCAGCGCTTCAGCCTGGAGGCCAATCAGTTGGTCTGCGATCTGATGATCGAAAACCGCCATAACAGGCCGGCGCCGGTGGGGTTTGGCATGCATCCGTATTTTCCGCGCAGCGCCGAGACGGTGTTGCAGGTGGCGGCCGGGCAGGTGTGGCACAATGGCGCCGATGGAATTTCCGCGCGGCGCAGCGTGCCGCCGCCGCAATGGGATTTTCGCGCCGGGCGGCGTGTGGGGCTGGATTTCGTGGATAACTGCTTCGGCGACTGGGGTGGGGTGGCGCGGATTGCCTATCCCGACTGGGGCTACAGCCTGCGGATCGAGGCGGACCCGGTGTTTCGCCACCTGGTGGTGTTCGTGCCGGAGGGGCAGGATTTCTTTGCCGTCGAACCCGTGGCCAATATGGGGGACGGGGTGAACCGCATCGGCACCGAGCCGGGACAGGGCATGGTGGTGTTGCCGCGCGGCCAGCGGCTGACCGGGCAAATCCGCTATAGCGTGGAGATGAACTGAGATGGATTACCAGAGCGTTCGTTACGCCTCCCTCGCCGGGCGCGGGGTGTTGATCACCGGTGGGGCGTCCGGCATTGGCGCGGAGATGGTCAAGGCGTTCGTGGCGCAGGGGGCGCGCGTGAGCTTTATCGACATCGACGATGCCGAGGCGGCGAAAAGCCAGGGGGCGCGGTATCTGCATTGCGACGTGACCGATATTGCCGGGCTGCGTGCGGCGGTGGCGCAGGTGGAGGCGGCCGGGCCGATCGACGTGCTGATCAACAACGCGGCGCGCGACGATCGGCACGCGATGGAAACGGTGGAGCCGGAGGGCTGGCGGCGCACCCTGGCGTTGAATCTAGACCATCAGTTTTTTGCCACCCAGGCGGTGCGCGACGCGATGATCGCCCGCCAGCGCGGGGCGATCATTATGATGGGGTCGGTGTCGTGGATGCGCAGCCGGCCGGGGATGGTGGGCTACACCACCGCCAAGGCGGCGATTAACGGGCTGACCAAAACCTTGGCGCGCGAATTGGGGCCGCATGGCATTCGGGTGAACTGCATCGTGCCCGGCGCGGTGCGGACGCCGCGGCAGGATGCGCTGTGGCGCACGCCGGAGGTGGAGCGCGATATCGCGGCCGCGCAGGCGCTGAAGGTGGACCTGAACGGCAGCCATGTGGCGCGGATGGCGTTGTTTCTCGCCTCTGACGAGGCCGGCGGGAGCACGGGGGCGAATTTTCTGGTGGATGCGGGGATTAGCTGATGCACCTCACGCAGCGTCCCGGTGGGTTCAGCCTGTTCGTCGGCGGGCGGGAGATGCTGCGGCATAGCCCGGATGCGCCCTGCCTGTTTGCAGGGCGCGGCCAGGAAACGATGGAGATGTTGCAAGGCAATTTCGACATCTCCGACTACGTGGTGGAACGGGCGCCGCTGGCCGAGGTGACGGTGGACGGCGACCGGCTGGCATTTCGCCGCGAGGCGGGCGGGCCGGTTTGGCTGACCCTGGAACTGCGCGCCAGCCCCGGCGGCGCGACGCTGGAGGTGGTGCAGGCGGCGGCCGGGCTGAACCGGCTCTGGGTGCGCTTGCTGGCCGAGGCGGACGAGCATGTGTGGGGCTGCGGCGAGCAGATGTCGTATTTCGATCTGCGCGGGCGGCGGTTTCCGCTGTGGACCAGCGAGCCGGGGGTGGGGCGGGATAAGACCACCGAGATCACCTTCAAGGCCGATCAGCGCAACCGCGCGGGCGGGGATTACTATCACACCAACTATCCGCAGCCGACCTATGTGTCGTCCCGCCGGGTAGCGGTGCATTTGCAGACGACCGCCTATAGCGTGTTCGATTTCCGCCATGCCGAGTTCCACGAACTCGAAGTCTGGGCGATGCCGGAGCGGCTGGAATTGTTTGCGGCGGCGGATTTCATCGCCATGGTCGGGCTGCTGTCTGAGCGGTTTGGCCGCCAGCCGCCATTGCCGGATTGGGTGCTGAACGGGGCGATTATCGGGCTGAAGGCGGGGGCGGAGAGCTTTACCCGGCTGGAGCGCTATCTCGCCGCCGGGGTGCGGGTGTCCGGGCTGTGGTGCGAGGATTGGGCTGGGGTGCGGCAGACCAGTTTCGGCACGCGGTTGTTCTGGGACTGGCAATGGAACCCGTCCCGCTATCCGGCGTTGGATGCGCGCATTGCGGCGCTGCGGGCGCGGGGCATTCGCTTCCTCGGCTATGTCAGCCCCTATTTGTGCAGTGACGGGACATTGTTTCCGGAGGCGGAGGCGTTGGGGTTGTTTGCCCGCAACGCCGAGGGCGGCACGCTGCTGGTGGATTTTGGCGAGTTCAGCTGCGGCGTGCTGGATTTCACCCAAGCGGCGGCGAGCGACTGGTTCCGCGAGCGGATCATCAAGCAGAACATGATCGGGCTGGGACTGTCTGGCTGGATGGCGGATTTTGGCGAGTATCTGCCGATTGACGCACATCTGGCCAACGGGGTGGATGCCAAGCTGATGCACAATGCCTGGCCGCCGATCTGGGCGGAGGTAAATGCGCAGGCGGTGGCGGAAGCGGGGCGCACCGGGGATATTCTGTTCTTTATGCGCGCCGGCTTTACCGGCACCCAGGCGCATTGCCCGCTGCTATGGGCGGGCGATCAATGCGTGGATTTCAGCCGGCATGACGGGTTGCAGACCGTGATGGTCGGGGCGCTGTCGTCGGGGATGTTGGGCAATGCGTACCACCATAGCGACGTGGGGGGATATACCTCGCTGTTCGGCAATGTGCGGACGGCGGAGCTGATCATGCGTTGGGCGGAGATGGCGGCGTTTACCGCGGTGATGCGGACGCATGAGGGCAATCGGCCGCTGGAAAATTTGCAGGTGGATCAGGACCCGGAGGTGCTGGCGCATTTCGCGCGGATGACCGGCATTTACGTGGCGCTGGCGCCGTATCTGCGCACGCTGATCGCCGATGCTGGAGCGCGTGGGCTGCCGGTGCAGCGGCCGCTGTTGCTGCATTTCCCCGACGATCGGGCGACGTACGGCATTCAGGACCAGTATCTGTTCGGGCCGGATCTGCTGGTGGCCCCGGTGCATGCGGCGGGGCAGAGCGAATGGCCGGCCTATCTGCCGGCCGGCGCGGATTGGGTGCATGTGTGGAGCGGGCAGGTGTTTGCCGGGGGCGGGCGCGTGGTGGTGCCGGCCCCGTTGGGACAGCCGCCGGTGTTCTACCGCCAGGGTTCAGCGCATACGGCGCTGTTCGCCAGCCTCAGCGCATGACCCGCGCCCAGCTTAGCGCCATGGCGAGTGCGGCGAGGCAGGCGCCGAGCAGCACGGCGTAGGTGGCGCCGGCGGCGACGCCGCTGGCTTCCGTCAGGCCAAAGATGACCGCGACCAGCGCCGCCCCGGTGGATTGGCCGAGCAGGCGGGAGGTGGAGATCATGCCGCTGCCGGCCCCGCTGCGTTCCCGTGGGACGGAGCTGATCAGCAGGCGGTTATTGGGCGACTGGAACATCGAGAAGCCGCCGCCGGTGAGCGCCATGCGCCAGGCGACATCCCACCAGACCGGGTGATTGCCCATCATGGCAATGGCGAGCATGCCGCCGGCCATGCCGGCGAGGCCGATGCCGCCGAGCAGCCCGGCGGGAAAGCGGTCTGACAGATAGCCGGAAAGCGGGGCCATCAGCGCGCCGGCCATCGGCCAGGGGGTGATGAGCAGGCCGATTTCGATGGGGCTGGCGCCGCGCGACTGGAACAGGAAGGGCAGCGCGACATAGGCCGCCGTTTGCGCCATGTAGCAGCAAATGGCGGCGGCGACGGAGAGCGAGAATACCGGCAGGCGGAACAGATCCACCGGCAGCATCGGCGCGGTGAGCCGGCGCTGACGGCGGACGAAGAATACACCGACGGTGACGCAAACCAGCAGTTCCGCCGCCGCTTCCAGCCGACCTTGGCCGTGGCCGAGGCCATCGAGCCCGGCGGCGAGCAGGCCGAAGGTGAGGCCGTTCATCACCGCGCTGATCCAGTCGAACGGATGGCCGCTGCCGGGCGGATTGGGCAAAGTGTGCAGCATGGCCAGCGAAATCAGCGCAAGCGGCACGCAGGCGCCGAACAGCCACGGCCAGGCGGCGATGGACAGGATGCCGGCCGAAACCGTCGGCCCCAGCGCCAGCGAGGTGCTGACCACCAGGGCGTTGAAGCCGACGCCGCGGCCGAGCAGCGCGCGCGGGAAAATCTGCCGCACCAGGGCTGAATTCACGCTGGTGATGCCGGCGCAGCCGAGGCCTTGCAGCACCCGGGCAGCGGTCAGCAGCGGCAGGGTGGTGGCGAAGGAACACACCAGGGAGGCGAAGGCGAACATGATGAGGCCGCCAAGATAGATCCGCCGGTAGCCGTAGCTGTCCCCCAGTGAGGCCAGCGGCAGCAGCGTGACGGTCATGGCGATCTGGAAGGCGTTGACCACCCAGACGGACGAGGCGGCGGAGACCCCAAGGTCGTGCGCGATGGTGGGCAGGGCGATGTTGGGCAACGCGGTGCCGAGCACGGAGACGCCCACCGCCAATCCCAGGGTGAGCATGGCACGGCGACGTTGCGCCAGAGGGAGGCCATCCGGATGTTCCATGAAACACCCTGTAACCCGACGATTTCTCGCCGTCGAGGCAGGTCGCTGTTCCGGCGGCACACATCTTGTATGCTAAGTGGGTAACGCGGCATCGCCCGCCGATGATTTGTCCTGACGGAGCGGTTGATGTCCATTCATGTCGCGCTGACCCATCGCACCACGTATCGGTATGATCGCCCCATTACGATGGGGCCGCAGGTGATCCGGCTACGGCCGGCACCGCATGCGCGCGGGGTGCTGTCCTACGCGCTGACGGTGGCGCCCAAGCCGCATTTTCTGAATTGGCAGCAGGACCCGCAGGGGAATTTCCTCGCCCGGGTGGTGTTTCCGGAGAAGGTGACGCATTTCGACGTGACGGTGGACCTGCTGGCGGATATGGCGACGGTTAATCCGTTCGACTTCTTCCTGGAGCCGCAGGCAGAGAGCTTCCCGTTCAGCTACGATCCGGCGCTGGAACAGGAATTGCGACCGTATCGGAAAATCGCCAAGGGCAGCCGGGCACTGCAGGCGTTTATCGATACGCTGCCGCGGGCGGCGGCCAGCACCAATGATTTTCTGGTGGCAATCAATCAGGCAGTACAGCAGCGGGTTGCCTATGTCGTACGCATGGAGCCGGGGGTGTGGACGCCGACCAAGACGCTGAGCGAGGGGCGCGGGTCGTGCCGGGATAGCGCCTGGCTGCTGGTGCAGGTGTTGCGCCACCTCGGCCTGGCGGCGCGGTTCGTGTCTGGCTACCTGATCCAGCTGGTGGCCGATGTGAAGCCGCTGGACGGGCCGGAGGGGCCGACGGCGGATTTCACCGATCTGCATGCCTGGGCGGAGGTGTATTTGCCTGGCGCCGGCTGGGTGGGGTTGGATGCGACGTCGGGCCTGCTGACTGGGGAGGGGCATATTCCGCTGGCCGCGACGCCGGCGCCGCAATCGGCGGCCCCGATCAGCGGCGCGACGGACAAGGCGGAGGTGGAGTTCGGCTTCGAGATGTCGGTGCGGCGGGTGGTGGAAACGCCGCGCGTGACCAAGCCGTATTCCGAGGATGAATGGGCGGCGATCCTGGCCGCGGGCGCGCAGGTGGACCGGACGCTGGCCGCTGGCGATGTGCGGCTGACCATGGGCGGCGAGCCGACCTTCGTGGCGCTGACCGATGTGGAGGCGGAGGAGTGGAACACCGACGCGCTCGGGCCGACCAAGCGCGGCTATGGCGGCAATCTGATCCGTAAACTGATCCCGGACTGGGCGCCGGGGGCGGCGCTGCATCATGGGGTGGGCAAGCAATATCCCGGCGAGCCGCTGCCGCGCTGGGCGATTACCGCGCTGTGGCGGAAGGACGGGGAGCCGGCCTGGCAGCGGCCGGCGCTGCTGGCCAATCCGGACCAGGACACCGGCACGGCCGACCATGAAACCGCCGCCGCCTTCGCCAGCGGACTGGCCGAGGCGCTGGAGGTTGATCCGCGCCATGTGCAGCCGGCGTTGGAGGATATCCACTACTATTTGTGGAAGGAGAAGCGGCTGCCGGCCAATGTCGCGGTGGAGGACAGCAAGCTGGCCGACCCGCTGGAACGCGCCCGGCTGGCCCGGCTGTTCGCCACTGGCCTGGCCAAGCCGGCCGGCAGCGTCCTGCCGCTGGCACGCAAGCCGGAAGGCGGCTGGCGCAGTGCCAAATGGTTCTTTCGCGACGAGTTGATTTTTCTGCTGCCCGGCGATGGGTCGATCGGGGTGCGGCTGCCGCTGGACAGCCTGCCCTGGCAGGACCCGGACGAGGTCGAGCATCTGGCGGAAATCGATCCGTTTGCCGACCAGCCGAAGCTGCCGGCACAGTTGGCGCTGCAAACTGGCCACGCCGCGCCGACGGACCAACGGGCGGTGCCGCAGCCGGCGCCAGACACCGACAAAAGCCAGGACGTGGTGCGGACGGCGCTGACGGTGGAAGCGCGCGGTGGAATTTTGCACGTGTTCTTCCCGCCCCTGACCGATGCGGCGGACTGGCTGGCACTGGTCGGCGCGGTGGAGGCAACGGCAGCGGCCCAGGGCCAGAAAATTGTGCTGGAAGGCTATCTGCCACCGCATAGCGACACGCGGCTGCAACGGTTTTCGGTCACCCCTGATCCGGGGGTGATCGAGGTGAACGTGCATCCGGCGCCGGATTTTCAGACGATGGTGGAGCGCACCGAGCATTTGTATGCGACCGCGCGCGCGGTTGGATTGGGATCGGAGAAATTCCTCGCTGATGGCCGCCATGTCGGCACTGGCGGCGGCAACCATGTGGTGTTGGGCGCGGCGACCCCGGCAGACAGCCCGTTTTTGCGCCGGCCGGATCTGCTGAAAAGCATGGTCGGGTTCTGGAACAATCATCCGAGCCTGTCGTATTTGTTCAGCGGCTTGTTCATCGGGCCGACCAGCCAGCATCCACGGCTGGACGAAGCGCGTGGCGATGCGTTGAACGAGCTGGAGATTGCGTTTTCCCAAGTGGATCGCGACACCCCTGCCCCGCCCTGGGTGGTGGACCGGCTGTTTCGCAACATCCTGACGGATATGACCGGCAATACCCACCGGACCGAGTTCTGCATCGATAAGCTCTATGACCCCGGCAGCAGCACCGGGCGGTTGGGATTACTGGAATTGCGCGGCTTCGAAATGCCGCCGTCGCCCCGCATGGCGGTGGCGCAGACGCTGCTGGTGCGGGCGGCGGTGGCGGCGTTCTGGCAGCGGCCGTATGAGCGGCAATTGGTGCGGTGGGGCACGCGGCTGCATGACGATTTTCTGCTGCCCTATTACTGCCAGGACGATTTCGGCGATGCGCTGGACGAGCTTGCCGCCTTCGGCGTGCGGCTGGACCCGGCATGGTTTGCGCCGCATCAGGAATTCCGCTTCCCAGCACTGGGGGAAATCGACGTCCGCAATATGAACATCGAGCTGCGCCATGCGCTGGAGCCTTGGCATGTGCTGGGCGAGGAGCAGGCGGCGGGGGGGACGGCACGCTACGTCGATAGCTCCGCCGAGCGGGTGCAGGTGCGCACCCAAGGTTGGGTGGAGGAACGCTACGTGCTGGCCTGCAACGGGGTGGCGGTGCCGATGAGCCGGACGGCGCGGGCGGGTGAGTTTGTCGCCGGAGTGCGCTTTAAGGCCTGGCAGCCGCCAAGCGCGCTGCATCCGACCATCCCGGCGCAGGTGCCGTTGATTTTCGATGTGTATGATCGCTGGACCGGACGCAGCCTCGGCGGTATGGCACACCATGTCAGCCATCCCGGCGGGCGGGCGCATGAGGATTTTCCAGTGAACGCGAATGCCGCCGAAGCGCGCCGTCGCGCCCGGTTCCTGCCGTTTGGCCACACCCCCGGCGCGATGCCGGAGCCCAAATCCGTGCGTGGTTGGGAACACCCGAGGACGTTGGATTTGCGCCGCTATGGCTGAACCCGCCGCCCAGGCTGTGGATGAGATGGTGGATGGCCGCGGCCAGTTGCGGCCGCATTGGCGCGATCTGATGGGCGCCTTCTCCATGCTGGGCGAGGGGGCGCTGGCGGAGCGTGGGCGGCGCCTGGACCGCGGCTTTGCCGATGATGGAGTGACCAGCGTGATGCCGGGCGAGGCGCCGCTGCGCTGGCGCTGCGACCCGGTGCCGTTGCTGATCCAAGCCGCAGAATTCGCCACGGTGGAGGCGGGATTGGTGCAGCGGGCGACGCTGCTGTCGCGGGTGCTGGATGATATTTATGGCGCGCAGGACCTGCTGGCGAGCGGCGCGCTGCCGCCGGCGATGGTGTTCGCCAATCCGCAGTATCTGCGGCTGGGCGCGGCGGGGTTGCAGGGGCCGAAACTGCATTTATACGCCGCCGACCTGATCCGGGGCGCGGATGGGCAATGGCGGGTGAAGGCGGACCGCACCGGGCGGGCGGGCGGCATTGCGTACGCCCAGGAAAACCGGCGGCAGTTGGCGCGGGTGTTGCCAGAGGCGTTGCGCAGCACCGGGGTGCGGCCGTTGGAGCCGTTTTTCGACCAGTGGCAGGACGCACTGCGGCCACTGGCGCCGACCGGGGTCGGCAATCCCACGGTGGCGTTGCTGACGCGCGGCACGCAGCATCGGCATTGGTTTGAGCATATGCATCTGGCGCGGCTGCTGTCATGCGCGCTGGTCGAGGGCGGCGATCTGACGGTGCGCAACGGGGCGCTGTTTCTGAAAACGCTGCGCGGGTTGCAGCGGATTGATTTGTTGCTGCGCCAGATTGACGGCCGGTTGATCGACCCGTTGGAGTTGGACGGCAACAGCGTGATCGGCGTGCCCGGCCTGCTGGATGCGGCGCGGGCCGGCAATGTACGGATTGTGAACCATCCCGGGTCGGCGGTGCTGGAAGCCAAGGAGTTGGCGGCGCTGTTGCCGGCGTTGTGCCAGCGTCTGCTGGGCAGGGCGCTGTTGCTGGGCAATGCCGCACCGGCGGATGTGCCGTCGCTGGCGCCGTGCCTGACCGATGGGCGGTTGGATGCGCGGCCGGTGGTGTGGCGGGTCTTTCTGATGTTCGACGGCACTGCGTGGCGGGTGTTGCCCGGCGGGCTGGCGCGCATTCGCGACGACGACGCCGAGGACGCGCCGCTGCCGGGGTTGGCCAAAGACGTGTGGGTGATGCACGACGAGCAGAGCGACATTATCGGGCCGCTGGCGGTGCCGGCGCCGAGGCTGGCGCTGCGCCGGACCTCTGGCGCGTTGCCGAGCCGGGTGGCGGATAATCTGTTCTGGTTGGGCCGCTACGTGGAACGGTTGGATAGCGGGGCGCGGCTCGGGCGGGCGGCGCTGACAAGGCTGGGGCGGGCGAGCCGGCCACGCGAGTTTGAGGAATTGCAGACTTTGGCCCGCATTCTGGCTGATGCGCGGTTGATTGACGCCGAGGCGGTGGCCAGTGCCAGCCTGACGATTGGCCTGCATGCGACCATGCATGCCGGCGGGGCGGTGGGCGGGCTGTTCGCCAATATTGCCGGGTTGACCGAAAAGGTGCGCGACCGGCTGACCGGCGACATGTATGCGAGCTTCACCCAAACCTTGCGGGCGGCGCAGGAGGCGGCGAAATCCCCCACCGCCGATGGGTTGGGCAATGGGTTGCTGGCGATATCGCGGTTTTGCACCGCGGTGGCCGGATTGGCGTCAGAGAATATGGTGCGGGGCGGCGGGTTCATGTTCCTCGACCTTGGCCGGCGGATTGAACGGGCGCGGGCAGTGGTGCGGGAGGTGGGGTTCGTGCTGGACCTGCCGGCGCGACGGATCGATAGCGGATTGATGCTGGCGCTGGAATTGTGTGATTCCGCCATTACCTATCGCAACCGGTACCTGAACGTTCTGCAACCGGCGCCGGTGCTGGATCTGGTGCTGGCCGACCAGGGCAACCCGCGCGGGCTGGCGTTCCAGCTGGTCGCCATGCGCGATTTGCTGGAGGATCTGGGCAGCGAGGCGGGGGTGCGGGAATTGCTGGCCGGTAGCGCGGCGGGGTTGCTGGCCGAGGTGGATCTGGTGGTGAACCAGGTACTGAACGCACCGGACCAGGCGCAGGAAGCCGCCTTGTTGCCGAGCCGGCTGCGGGCGATGGGGAGCGAATTGGACGGGCTTTCCAACCGCATTACGCGGCGATATTTCGCGGTGTTGCCGGCGACGCAGACGGTCGGCCTGGGCCTGTCACAGGTGCAGGGGGCGGCATGACGATGCGGTATCGTATTCGGCATGAAACGCTCTACGCCTACGCAGATCGGGTGGATCTGGCGGCGCATATGCTGCACCTCTCGCCGCGCATGCTGCCGGGGCAGCAGGTGTTTGACGCCTCCATCACGGCTGAACCGCGACCGTCGCGGATGAGTTGGGGGCTGGATCATTTCGGCAACCAGGTGTGCTGGTTGTTTCTGGACCATCCGCATGAGCGGTTTTCGGTGACGGTACAGGCGGAGGTGGCAGTCGGGTTCGCGCCGCCGCCGGTGGCCGAGCTGACGCTTCCGTGGGAACAGGTGGTGGCGATTGCCGCCGCCGGCGGGGCAGCGTTTCAGGCGAGCGAGTTTAGCTATGCCAGCCCGATGGCGCCGGCCGATGCCGGGGCTGGCGCCTATGCGGCGGCGAGCTTGCCGGCGGGGCGGCCGATTTTGCAGGCGGTGTTGGATTTATGCGGCAGGATCAACCGTGAATTCGCCTTCCGGCCGGGGGTGACGACGGTGAATACCTCGGTTGCCGACGTTTTGGCCGGGCGGGCCGGGGTTTGCCAGGATTTCACCCATTTGATGATCGCCGGATTGCGGGCGCATGGGCTGCCGGCGCGCTACGTATCTGGCTATCTGCGTACCAAGCCGCCACCGGGGCAGGCGCCGAGGCGCGGGGCCGATCAGTCCCATGCCTGGGTGGGATGCTGGTTGGGGCCGGAGCATGGTTGGGTCGACCTCGACCCGACCAATAATCTGGTGGTGGGCGACGAGCATGTGGTGCTCGCCTGGGGGCGCGATTACGGCGATATCAGCCCGGTGCGTGGGGTGATATTGGGCGGTGGCGCGCATACGGTAACGGTCGGCGTAGATTTAGCGCCAACGTAGAGAGCGGTCGGCATACTCTCACCCATGAGAGTACGCCGAAGGCCAAGCTCCGAGGGCGTTTTTTTGCTTCTTTGTTTTCAAACAATGAAGACCTTACAAGCGCCCACGCAAGAAATCCGAAGCCTTTTCCCCCACCATAATCGAAGGCGCGTTGGTGTTGCCGGACGGCATGGTGGGGAAGATGGACGCGTCGGCGATGCGCAGGCCGGTGATGCCGTGCACGCGCAGGCGGTCATCGACCACCGCGTTCGGGCCTGGCCCCATGCGGCAGGTGCCGATGGGGTGGTAGGCGGTTTCGGCGACGCCGCGGATATAGTCCAGGATTTGCGCATCGGTGGCGACGGCGGGGCCGGGGGCGTATTCCTCGCCACGGATGTGGTCCATCGGGGCGGCGTTGACGATGCGGCGGATCATTTTGAAGCCTTCGACCATGGCCGCCTGATCGATGGGGTCGTGCAGGAAGTTGAAGCGGATGGCCGGCTGGGCGTTCGGGTCGGCGGAGCGGATATGGATGCTGCCGAGGCTTTCCGGGCGCAGTTGGTAGACCGAGATGGCGAAGCCGGCGAAATCATGCAGCAAGCGCTTTTTACGGTTTTTGATCGCGTACGGCACCAGGTGCATTTGCACGTCCGGCGTTTCCAGTTCTGGCCGGGTGCGCAGGAAGGCGAGCAGCGGCGCGGAGGGGAGGCTGAAGAAGCCACCGCGCGCGAAGGCGTAGCGGAACGCTTCCCCGATCAGCCCGAGGCCACGGCCGCGCGGGTTGTAGGACATTGACGGGTCGGTGAGTTTCCAGTTGGCGGCGGCGTTGATGTGGTCGCGGAAATTCTCCCCCACCGCTGGCAGGTCGTGCAGGACTTCGATGCCGTGGCGTTGCAGGATTTCCGGATTGCCGACGCCGGAAAGTTCCAGCAGTTGCGGTGTGGCAACGGCGCCGGCGGACAGGATGACTTCCTTGCCGGCGCGGGCGGTGATGGACTGGCCGCCGCGTTCATAGACGACGCCGACGCAGCGTTTGCCTTCAAGCAGCACCTTGCGGGTGGCGGCTTCGGTGACGATGTGCAGGTTGGGGCGGCCCATCGCCGGCTTGAGGTAGGCGACGACGGTGCTCTGGCGGACGCCGTTGCGGATGGTGGTCTGGGTTTTGACCACGCCTTCCTGATCTTCGGTGTTGTAGTCTGGGTTATGCTTGAAGCCGGCGGCTTTGGCGGCGGCGAACCAGGCATCGTAAAGCGGGTTTTGATCTGGCACTTCGCTGACCGTCAGCGGGCCGCCGACGCCACGGCCACCGGCGGGGCCGCCCTGGTAGTTTTCCATGCGCTGGAAGGTGGGCTGCACGTCGTCCCAGCTCCAGCCGCGATTGCCCATTTGCGCCCAGGTATTGAAATCTAGCGGTTGGCCGCGAACATAGACCAGGCCGTTGATGGCGCTGGAGCCGCCGAGCACCTTGCCGCGTGGCACGGGGATTTCGCGGTTTTTGGTGCCGGGTTCTGGCTCTGACGCATAGCGCCAGTTGGCGGCGGGATTGTCGATCAGCAGGCCGAAGCTGATGGGGAAGCGGGTGTAGGGATGGCTGGCTTTGCCGGCTTCGAGCAGCAGGACGCGGGTGTTGGCGTCCTCCGTCAGGCGGGCGGCGAGGGCCGCGCCGGCGGAGCCTGCGCCCACCACGATATAGTCGAACTGTGCTTCGTTGCCGCTCATCATCCAGCCTCCCTAGTTGCGCGTAGGCTAGCGTTAAGTGCGGGGGTTGCGCAAAGGGGGCTTTGCCAAGCCCCGCGCGGGCGGTCTATCGTGACGGCAACAATAACAAGGGGAATGTCTGCCATGAAAATGACCCGCCGCAGCGTGTTGGCCGCGCCGCTTCTGCCGTTGGTGCCGACGGTTGCCCGAGCGCAGGCGATGCCGGGGATTTCGGCCAACGAGATCAAGATTGGCCAGACCATGCCGTATTCCGGCCCGGCGTCGTCCTATGGCACGATCGGGCGGGCGCAGGCGGCGTATTTCAAGCTTATCAATGAGCAAGGCGGGGTGGGTGGACGCAAGCTAACCTTTTTGACGCTGGATGATGGCTATCAGCCGCCGAAGACGCTGGAGATGACGCGCAAGCTGGTGGAGCAGGACGAGGTGGCGTTCATCTTCCAGCAGCTTGGCACACCGCCGGTGATGGCGACGCGCAAATACCTGAACGACCGCAAGGTACCGCAGATTTTTGTGGCGACCGGGGCGACGCAGTTCGGCGATCCCGGCCATTTTCCGTGGACGATGGGCTGGCAGCCGACCTACCAGACCGAAGGCCATGTGTACGCGAAATACGCCATGCAGGCGAAGCCGGGCGCCAAGATTGCGGTGCTGTATCAGAACGATGACAGCGGCAAGGATTACTATCGCGGCTTTCGGGCAGGGTTGGGCGATCAGGCGGACAAGCTGATTGTGGCGACGGCGACGTATGAGGTGACGGACCCGACGGTGGATTCGCAACTGGTGTCGCTGAAGAATTCCGGAGCGGAGGTGTTCTTCGCCACCGGCATTCCGAAATTCGCTGCCATGACCATTCGCAAGGTGTACGATCTCGGCTGGAAGCCGCTGTATTTCATGGCCAATGTGGGATCATCGGTGCAGACCGGCCTGGCGCCGGCGGGGTTGGAGAAGGCGGTGGGGCTGTTTACCAGCTCGTATCTGAAAGACCCGACCGATCCGCAATGGGCGAGCGATGCCGGCTTTCAGGCCTATCTGGCGTGGATGAAGAAATACTATCCCGATGGCGACCCGGCGGATTTGAACAATGCCTATGGCTATACCTCGGCGCAGACATTGGTGCAGGTGTTGACGCAATGCGGCAACGATCTGACGCGGGCGAACATCATGAAGCAGGCGGCCAGCCTGGATGTGGCATTGCCGTTGTTGCAGCCGGGCATTCGCATTCGGACGTCGGCGGATAGTTTCTATCCGATCCGGCAATTGCGGCTGGTGCGTTTCGACGGCAAAGCGTGGATTCCGCATGGCGAGGTGATCGGCGAGTAGACCGCCCTGCCCCGCCGCTGCCTGCGGGGCTGCGGCGGGGCAGCCGGTTAGCTGGCGGCGCCGGAGGCGATGAGGGCGTCGATTTCCGTCGGCGCGTAGCCGAGTTCGGCCAGGATGGCGCGGCTGTGTTCGCCGAGGCCGGCGGCGAAGTTCTGCACCCCGATTTCGGCGTCCGACATGCGCCAGGGCGGGTTCACCACCTTGAAGCTGCCGCCGGCATCGTGGACTTCGGCCAGGGCGCCGCGATGTTCCAGCTGCGGATCGGCCAGGGCTTCGGCCACGGTGCGGTAGGTGGAACAGGGCACACCTGCGGCGTTCAGCGCGGCTTCAACCTCCGCCGTGGGGAGTTTGGTGGACCAGAGTTCCAGCTCATCGATCAGCTGGCCCCAGTTGGCGCGGCGGTCGATATATTTGGCGAAGCGCGGGTCGGTGACCCAGTCTGGCCGGCCGGCGGCGGCGGCGAGGTTCTGGAAGGTTCGTTCGCTGGCAACGGCGGGCATGATCCAGCCGGTGGCGGTGGCGACGGGGCCGAACATCGGCCGGCCGGGCGGCGGCATGGGGAATTGCGCGGCCTGCACCTCGCCGAGCGGCAAAGCGAGCATGGATTCGAGCATGGACACATCGACCATCTGGCCGCGCCCGGTGGCGTTGCGTTGGTAGAGTGCGGTCATCGTGGCGCCGAAGGCGTAGGTGCCGGTGAGAATGTCGGCGATGTAGATGCCGCAATTATCCGGGCGGGTGCGGTCCTGCTGATAGGTGAGATGGGTGAGGTCGAAGCCAGAGGAGGCGTGCACCGCCGGGGCGTAGGCGGCGAGCTGGGCGGAGGGGCCGGTTTGGCCGAAGCCGGAGATGGCGGTGTAGATCAGCCGCGGATTGATCTCCTTCAGAACATCGTAGTGCAGGCCGAAGCGGGCCATGACGCCGGGCCGGAAATTTTCCACCAGCACATCGACCTCGGCGACCAGTTTTTTGACGATGGCAACCGATTCCGGTCGCTTCAGGTCCAGCACCAGGCTGCGCTTGCCGGCGTTGAGCTGGCCGTAGGAGGTGCTGGCGCCGTTGCGGTAGGGCGGGCGGTTGCGCATCAGCTCGCCCTCGGCGGTTTCGATCTTGATCACCTCCGCACCGGCATCGCCGAGCAGGCGGGCGCAATAGGGGCCGGCGATGGTGGTGGCGAGGTCGAGCACGCGCAGCTTGGCGAGGGGACGGGACATATGGGTCGCTCTTGTTGCTTGGACGAGGCCGTATTGGACCATTGGCGGGGGAATTGGGCAATATCGGCGGGGTTGGCGGCGGCGGGTTTTCTGCGCCCGACCGCCGGGGCCGCTAGAAATAATCCCAGACGTTTTCTTTGCGCGCGTCGTCCGGCAGGCCATCGAAGACGATGCGGCCGCTGTTCATGATCACCACCCGGTCGGCGATTTTCAGCGCCGCGGCGACGTTCTGTTCCACCAGCACCGCGCCCACGCCGTGTTCTTTGCAGATGGTGTGGAACTGTTCGAACAGGCGTTCGACCAGGTTGGGGGCGAGGCCGATCGAGGGTTCATCGAGCAGCAGGCAGCGCGGGGTGCCCAGGATCGCCAGGCTGAGCGCCAGCATCTGCTGCTGCCCGCCGCTCATGCTGCCGGCGCGGGTGGTGCGGCGTTCATCGAGCACGGGGAACAGGCGGTAGATATCGGCCGGGCGGAACATCGGGCTGGGGCCGGTGACGTTCTGGGCCGCCACGACCTCGATATTATCCGCCACGTTGAGGTCTGGGAACACGCCGCGGCCTTCGGGGAGCAGGCGGATGCCGGTGGCGACGCGGTCGGCGACGCCAAGGCGGTTGATCGGGTGGCCATCGAAATGCACCGAGCCGGCGCGGGCGGGCAGCAGGCCCATGATGGCTTTCAGCGTGGTGGTTTTGCCGGCGCCGTTATGGCCGAGCAGCGCCAGGATCTGCCCCGGCTCCAACGCCAGCGAGACGCCGGAGATAACGGTTTTCGCGCCGTAGCCGGCATCGAGGTCGTGCAGGTTCAGCAGCATCAGAGCGTGCCCCCGAAATAGATTTCGGCCAGTTTCGGGTCGGCAATAATCTCTGCCGGGCTGCCATGGGCGAGCAGATGGCCGTGATGCAGGAACAGAACATCATCGGCGATCTGCTGCACCACGCGGGTGTTGTGTTCCACCACGAGCAGGGTTTTGCCCTCGGCTTGCAGGCGGCGCAGCAGCGCCATCACCTCGGTGAGGGCCGCGCCGGAGAGGCCGGAGGTGGGTTCATCGAGCAGCAGCAACTCGGCGCCGGTGGCCAGAATGCGGGCGATGCAAAGCAGCTTCTGTTCGCCGTAGGAGAGGTTGCGCACCAGCGCCGAAGCGCGGTCTTGCAGGCCGACATGGGCGAGGACGGCCATCGCTGCATCCTGCTTGGCGGCCAAGGCGCGGGCGGTGTGGAAGGGGCGGAAGATTGCGCCCAACGGGCCTTCGCCGACATGGTCTTGCATGCCGGCCAGCACGTTGTCGCGCGCGGTTAAATCCGCGAACAGGCGCAGGTTCTGGAAGGTGCGGGCGATGCCGTGGTGGACGATTTGCTGCGGCGACTGGCCATCAAGGCTGCGGCCCTGAAATTCCACATGCCCGGTATCGGGGACCAGAAACCCGGTAATGGCGTTGAAGATGGTGGTTTTGCCGGCGCCATTGGGGCCGACCAGGCAGGTGATGCGGCCCTGGCCGACGGTGAAGCTGCAATCGCGCAGCGCCTGCAGGCCGCCGAAGCGTTTGTTCAGGCCGGTGACCTGCAAATAGGCGGTCATAGTTTTTCCCCCAGCAGGCCCTGCGGGCGGAACAGCATGAACACAATCAGCAGCAGGCCGTAGATCAACTGCCGGGCGGCGGCGGCGATGCTGGTGGGAATGTCGATCAGGGCCAGGATCTGCGGCAGGGCCAGCAGCACGAACGGCCCGAGCACGGAGCCGGCCAAGGTGCGGGCGCCGCCGACGACGACCATGGTGAGCAGGAAGATCGACGCATCCAGATCGAACGATGACGGGTCCACGAAGCTGAGGAAGGTGGCATAGAGCCCGCCGGCGCTGCCCGCGAAGGCGCCGGCCAAGGCGGCGGCGCTGACCTTGGCGCCGAGCACGGATTTGCCCAGGGCGGCGACGGCCAGTTCATCCTCCCGGATCGCGCGCAGCAGCGCCCCGAACGGGGCGCGCATCATGAGCCAGAAGCACAGGCAGCCCAGCGCCATGCCGATGGTGGTCAGCGCGATGAACTCGGTCGGCTCGGTAAATTCATGGCCGAGGATCAGGGGCGCGGGCACGCCGGGCAGGCCGTTGGCGCCGCCGGTGCCGCCGGTCCAGTTGGTGAACACCGCTGTGGCCAGCAACTGAATGCCGAAGGAGGTAACGACAAAATAATCGCCCGAGACCCGCAGGCTCGGCAGGGTGACGAGGATGTTCAGCCCGACACAAAAGGCGGCGGCCAGCAGCACCGCCACTGGGAACGGCAGGGCGGTGTGCATCAGCAGGAATGCGGTCAGATAGGCGCCGACGCCGAACACGGCGGCCTGGCTGACCGAGAAAATGCCGACGATGCCGACCAGCAGGTTGGTGGACAGGCCGAGCAGCACGTAAATCTCGGCCAGCACGATATAGGTGGTGAGAAAATCCATCTGCCCTAACCGGTGAACAATCCGCGTGGGCGGAACAGCATGAAGATGACGAAAATGCCGAAGGTGATGCCGATGCTCCATTCGCCGGGCATGACCAGCAGCGACAGGTTTTGCAGCACCGCAATCACCAGCGCCAGGACGAAGGCGCCGGAAATGCTGCCAACGCCGCCGGCGATGACCGCGATGGTGGCGGTGAGCAGAATGGGCACGCCGCCGAAGGGTTGCAGCCCCAGATCCAGCGGCACCAGCACGCCGGGGATGCAGACCAGCGCGCTGCCGATGGCCATGACGGCGATGTGCACCTGACGCGGTTGCAAGCGGGTGATTTCAGCCAGGAACGGGTTGGAGGCGACCGCGCGCATGCGTTTGCCCAGCACGGTGCGATGGGCGAACCACATCGCGCCGAGATAGGAGAGGATGCCGAACACGACGGTGAGCATCTGCGTGTTGGTGAGCAGCGCGCCGCCGATGATGGTGGTGCGGTTGCCCCAGGGCAGGCCGTATTGCAGCACGTTGGAGGTGTAGATCGCCGCGATGCCGTTCTGCATCACTGCCGACAGGCCGAGCGAGGCGATCAGGATCACCAGATGGGTGGCGCCACGACGGTCCAGCCGTTCGTAGAGCAGCTTCTGGATCGCCGCACCGGCCAGGCCGCAGACGACGATGCCGACCAGCAGTGCCGCCCATTCCGGCAGGCCGTGCTTCAGCGCGCTCCACGAGACATAGCCGCCCAGGCCGTAGACGGCGGCATGGGCGACATGGAAGAAGCGGGTGGTGGCGAAGATCAGCGAGAAGCTGACCGCCACCATGCCCAGCGCGCAGCCCCAGACCAGGCCGTTGATCAGCAGGTTTAACCACAACATGGCGCGAACCTATTTCGGCGCGATCACCTTCAACAGGTTATCCTGCTTGCCGTTGATCCGGTTCATGTTGATCTGGGTGGCGGCGGTGTTGGTGTTGAACACCGTGGTGGTCAGGCCTTTGAAGGTTTTGATTTCCTTCAGCGCTGCCAACAGGTTTTCCCCGGTGACCGGCTTGCCGTCCTTCAGTAGCTTTTCCACGCAGGTCATCACCACGGTGGCGGCGTTGTAGTACTGCTTGGGGAAGAAATCGAATTCGGTGCCGTATTTGGCCTTGAACGCGGCGGCCATACCTTCCGGCGCGTTGATCAGCACCTGGGTGTGGGTGAAGCCTTCGGCGTTCGGGTTGGCGATCAGTTCCGGGTCGGAAAAGAACGTGCTGCCGACGACGGTGAATTTCGCGTCGATCTGCCGCACCTGATCGGCCAGTTGCGGCGTGCCGGAGGTGATGACCACGAACACCACATCCGGCGAGGTGGCCGCCAGTTTCAGCAGCGCCGGGCGGTAATTGGTATCACCAAACGGCACCGGTTCCTGTGCGAGCACCTTGCCGCCGGCTTTTTCGAAGCTGGCGAGGAAGTCGTCGCGCCCGGCGATGCCGGCGGCGTTGTTTTCGAACAGGATGGCGGCGGTTTTCTTGCCGGCATCGGCAACGAGGTAGTTGGCCAGCACTTCCAGTTCACCCGCCAGCACCGGGATGGTGTTGATCAGGTAGGGTGAGGCCTTGTCCAACGCATCCGCCTGCGCGCCGCCATTGACCAGCAGGGTTTTCTTGCGGCCGGCGAGCGGGGCCATGGCCAGCGACGGGCCGGAATAGCCGGTGAACACAGCTGGGACTTTCTGCAGATCTACCAGCTTGTTGAACAGCAGGACGGATTGATCCGGCTTGGCCTGATTATCCTCGAACAGCATCTCGATCTTATGGCCGGCGACGCCGCCTTTGGCGTTGACCTCATCGACCGCGAACTGGATGCCGCGCTGTTCCTGCATGCCGATGACGGCGGCAGGACCAGTGAGCGGCAGCACCGCGCCCAGTTTGATGGTTTGCGCCGAGGCCGGCACGGCCAGAGCGAGCGCCAGAGCGATCGTGGAAATCCGCAGCATTATTTGTTCCTCCCGTCTTAGTGTCAGTCAGCCACAGCCACGCCGCAGGGTCAAACCGTGGCGGCGGAGCCAAGCAGCACCGTGACCTGGCTGGACAGCACGCCGCCATTGCCGTGGGCGATGGCCACATCGCAGCCGGGCACCTGGCGGGCGCCGCAGGTGCCGCGCACCTGGCGCACCGCTTCGATCAGCACCAGCAGCCCGTACATGCCGGGATGGCAGTAGGACAGGCCGCCGCCGCTGGTGTTGACCGGCAAATGCCCGCCCGGCGCGATGCCGCCATTGGCGACGAAGGCCCCGCCCTCGCCCTTTTTCACGAAGCCGAGATCTTCAAGAAACAGGATCGTGTTGATGCTAAAGGCGTCGTAGACCTGCACCGCCTGCACGTCCTTGGGCGTGAGACCGGCCATGGCATAGGCCTGCGCGCCGGAGATTGCCGCACCGGTGGTGGTCAGATCCGGCATCGAACTGATCGACATATGCGACAGGCATTCGCCGACGCCCAGCACGAAGGCCGGCTTCTGGCGCAATGTTTTGGCCCGCGCTGCCGAGGTAAGGATGATCGCGCCACCGCCATCGTTGACGAGGCAGCAATCGCGCACGGTGAGCGGGTAGCTGACCATGCGGGCGGCGAGCACCTGGGCGATGGTGAGCGGCTCCTTCTCCCACGCCATCGGGTTGAGCAGCGCCCATTGGCGGGCGGCGACCGCGACTTCGGCCAGCTGTTCCCGCGTGGTGCCGAATTCATGCATATGCCGCGAGGCGGCCAGCGCGTAGGCGGTGGCGGGCAGGAACGGCTTATAGGGGGTTTCGTGGGGGTTGTATTCGCGCGGGCTCGCCGCCGCCCGGCTGACGCTGCGCTGGGTGCTGCCATAGGCGATCAACGCGACCTCACACAGGCCCGCCTCAATCGCCGCCATCGCGTGGGCGAGGTGGGTCATGAACGAGGAGCCGCCGATGCCGGTGCCGTCCTGATAGCGCGGGCGGATGCCGAGATATTCGCACAGGCTCAAGGTTGGCATGCGCAGTTGCGAGGCGGCGGTGAACACCGCATCGATATCGGACAGGTGCAGGCCGCAATCTTCCAGCGCGCGAAAGGTTGCCTGGGCCATCAGATCGACCGGGGTGGTGCCGGGTGCGACCTGGCCGAGATCGGATTCCGCGGCGCCGACCACCGCCACACTGCCGCGCTTCATGCTGCTGCTCCCACCACGGTGAACACCGGGTAGGGCGGTTGGTCCCCCTCCCCCGGCGCCATGCGAACTTGCACGCGCATGCCGATCCGCACGTCCATCGCGTCGATCTCCTCCACCCGGCTCATGATGCGGAAGCCTTCATCGAGGTCGACCAGCACGACGTTGTGCGATGGCGCGTTGCGGTTGGCGATGGCGGTGGTGGCGTAGACGGTGCCGAGGCCTTTGGAGACGCGCCATTCCAGCCGCGCGCTGCCGCTGCCGGGCGCGATGATGCGGGGGTAGAACACGGCTTTGCCGGTATCGAGATCCACCTGATAGGCCAGTTCGCCGGCTTTGCAGTGGTCGGTATAGACAGCGTTTGGCGATTTGGTTTTCAGGTCTGGCATCGTGTTTCCTCCGTTGCCGGCAGGCTACGCAATTGCATCGCCGGGCGCCATGGTGCAGCAATCGAAAAATGAACGCAGATCCCAACATCGTTTTCATCGGTGACATCCATCGCGACTGGGCCAGTGTGGAGCGGGGGCTGGCGGCGTTGCCGCAGCTGCCGGATGCCGCGGTGCTGATGGGCGATATTGAATGCACCGCGCCGCTGGATGTGCTGGCGGCGCCGCTGCTGTCACGCGGGGTGGAGGTGTTCTGGATTTCCGGCAATCACGACAATGATGGCGGGCCGGAGATGTGGTCCAATCTGGCCGACCCGGCGCGCAATCCGCGCACGGCCGGCGGCGCGCTGCATGGCCGGGTGGTGGAGATTGGCGGACTGCGTGTGGCCGGGCTGAACGGGATATTCCGCCCGCGCGTGTGGCATCCGGATCGGGCGCCCGGCCTGCATCGGCGCGACGAATTGCCGGAGAATCTGGCCAAATTGGGCGATTCGTTGCGGCCGGAACACGTTGCCGCGCTGACGCATTCGCTGTCCACCATCGCGATCTGGCCCGAGGATGTGGACGCGCTGGCGGCGCTGCGGGCGGATGTGCTGGTGGTGCATGATGCGCCGTGCAGCCATCCCGATGGCCACGCGGTGCTGACCGGGCTGGCCGAGGCGATGGGGGCGCGGCTGGTGGTGCATGGGCACCATCATGTGAGTTATCGCGCGGTGCATCGCAGTGGCCTGCACGCCATGGGGGTGGCGGCGGCCTGGGGGATGAGCCTGGCGGGCGCGCCGCTTTGGCGCGGCGAGCCCCCCAGGATTCTCGGCAGACTGCGCCCGGACTGGACCGGGCTGGCAGCGTATTAGCGCCGGCTACGGGCTGGTGCGGATGCCCGTAGCCTCGGCTTCGGCGGTGAGGCGGGCGCCGTCTTCGGGCAGCAGCAGCCGGGCTGCGATCAGCCGGTCTACCGCCTGGCGCACCGCCTGCACATAGGCGGCTTTGCTGGGGTAGCGTTCTTCCAGCGACAGGCGGGGATCGCCGGATTGCAGGCGTTCCGCCTTGGTCGCCGCGAAGGGCACGAAGCTGCCGGTGAGTTCACAGGCTTCGTTCTGGAACAGGTCGTCGCGGAACAGGTTCCAACCGGTATAGGTGCCGATGGGCACTTGCACGTTGACCGACCGCACCCCGGCGAGGTCGTTGCCATCGGCATCGACCTGCGGCACCAGCACGCCGTAGCTGGCGGGATGTTCGCGCGGCGGGATGATGGTTTCGATGCCGGAGCTATCGGCCGGATGGTAGCCGGGGCCGCGATCATAGACATGCAGCGGGTTGTGGTTGCCGAGGTAGCGCATCGCCGGCCGTTCAACGCCGCCATAGCTGTTGGCGGGCACGGCGGGGAAATGCACCTGATCGGCGGCGACCAGCGTGCCATCGGCGATGCGCGGCACGTTGCTCGGCGGCGGGGTGCGGTCGTCCTTCAGCCATTGCGTGAAATCGCTGAGCAGGGCGCGCATGGTCCAGACATGCGGGGTGGGGTTGCCCTGCTGCATGCACACGCCGAACGGCGCCTTGGTGGGCAGCGGCAGGTTGGCCGGGCCGTGCTGGGTGCTGGCCATGATGTAGCTGCGCACGTTGGGCGGATCGGCCAAATCTTTGGTGCCCAGCGGATCGGTGAAGCCGAGCCCCTGGCGGCCATCCCAGATTTCCAGCGCCGTGGCGGCGTGGACGATGCGGGGGCAGGTGTGATCGGCGGTGCAGCGGTCCAGCACGCCCTGGGTGCGGCCGGTGAGCGGGTCGGTCTGGCGGGCATAGGTGAAGGGGAAATCATAGGCGGGGTAGAGATGGTCCACCGCGCTGCCCCAGGCGCGGCCGGGCTGGGCGAAGCGGATGTTCAGCGAAATCAGCCCGCCGCCGATATGCGGCATAGCGCCGTCAAACGCTTTTCCGCCAGCTTCGGCCCGGTTGAAGCCGAGATGAATGAGGGTGCGGATGAAGCGGCCGCTTTGCGAACTGCCGGTGATCAGGGTTTGCACGCCCTTGCCGTGCACCACCGGGTTGGCGGTGCCGGAATCGTCCTTATCCCGCCCCTTGAGGAAGGCGCCGAGGTCTCGCGCGGCGGCGAAGCCGAGGCCGAGCACGGTTGGATCTTTGGCGCGGTAGGTGAGTTCATACAAATGCCCGGGCAGGAAGCCGTCAGGCAGGCAGATGGTTTTCTCCGCCGGCTTGGTGCAGTCGCTGAAGCTCCAGGCGGTGTTGGGGATGGCGACGCGGGGGGCGTTTTCGCGCACCCGCACGGTGAGGGTTGGCACGAAGCCATCGGCGAATTTTGCCGCGTTGTCCGTATTGGCGGTGGGATAGCTGTCATGCCCGGTTTCGGTGAACCAGCCGCCGCCGATGACCGAGGTTTTGGTGGGCGCCTGCACCACCAGTTCGCTGCGCACGGTGCCGATGATCGGTGAGCCGTCGGGGTTATGCGCGACTGGAGCCTTGAAGCCCATGCGGTTGTTGCCGGGCAGCACATCGGCCTGCCAGCCGAACCAGACCAGGGTGTAGCCCTGCGCTTGCAGCCAGCCATCGCCGGCGTCGCGCGCATTGTTAATATCCGCGAGCCCGCCTTTGACATCAGCGTTGAACAGGGTCAGCGCGCCCTTGTTGCCGCGATTGATGACGTTGAACAGCAGGATGTGGTTGCTGTGCGCCGGATCGGCCGGGCGGACGATGTCGATATCGGTGACGTATTCCACCATGCCGTGCGCGTTGCGGGGGGCGAGCGCAAGGTCCTGGATGATGACATTGCCTGGGGCTTTCGGGTCAACCTCGCCATAGGCTTTGCCGTGCAGGCGTTCGAACTTGCCGGTGCCGGGGAAGACCCGGCCGTCGAAGGCCGGCGCGGCCGGGCTGAGGTCGAGCCGGGTAATCCGTGCCGCACTGGGTTGCGCCAGGCCGGCGAGCAACGCCAGGCCCCCGGCGGTTGCCAACATCCATGTCCGCATCAAACGTCGCTCCCCCAAAATTTTGTTGGGAAAACTCTGCGCGATCTGGCGATGGCCGGCAAGTCGGCTACGGGAACAGGCCGCGCGTGGCTTTGGCATCGCGCACTTTGGCGACGCCGATGGCCATGGCGGCCATGCGGGTGGAAATGCCGTCGCGCCGCACGCGGTCCATCACCTGGGTGAAGCTGCGGTCGAGGATCTGGTTCAGCCGCGCCCGGACCTCGGCCTCCGCCCAGAAAAACTGTTGCAGGTCCTGCACCCATTCGAAATAGGAGACGATGACGCCGCCGGCGTTGCAGAGAATATCGGGGATGACGAAGATCTCTGGCCGTTGCGCCAGCACCAGATCGGCGTCCGGCGTGGTGGGGCCGTTGGCGCCTTCGGCCAGCACGCGGCATTGCAGGCGGGCGGCGACCGGGCCGGTGATCACCTGTTCCAGCGCCGCGGGCACCAGCACGTCGCACGGTTGCAGCAGCAACTCGGCTGGGTCGAACACCAGTTCGGTGGAATAGCCGCGCAGCACGCCATGCGTGGCGACATGGCGTTGCAAGGCCGCCACATCCAGCCCGTTGCGGTCGAAGTAGCAGGCGGTGTGGTCGCTGACGCCGAGCACCTTCATGCCGCGTTCCACCGCCGTCTGCGCGGCAACCGCGCCGACATTGCCGAAGCCCTGCACGATGGCGGTGGCACCGGCGATGGGGATGCCCAACGTATCCAGCGCCCGTTCGGCCAGATGGATCACGCCGCGCCCGGTGGCCTCGCGCCGGCCTTCGGTGCCGCCGGAGGCGACGGGCTTGCCGGTGACGATTTCGGTGACCGTGCGGCCCTGATACATGGAATAGGTATCCATGAACCAGGCCATCACCTGCTCATTGGTGCCCATATCCGGGGCCATGACGTCGATATGCGGGCCGACGAAGGGGATCATCTCCTGCATGTAACGCCGCGAGACGGCTTCCAGTTCGCGGCGCGACAGGCTGTAGGGGTCCACCGCCACGCCGCCTTTGGCGCCGCCATAGGGCAGGCCGGCGAGGGCGCATTTCCAGCTCATCCACACCGCCAGCGCCGCGACTTCGCCCACATCGAGGCTGGCGGCGAAGCGGGTGCCGCCTTTGGTGGGGCCCATGGTGAGGTGATGCTGCACCCGGTAGCCCTGGAAGACTTCCGTGCGCCCGTCATCGCGGTGGATGGGGCAGGACACCACGATGGCGCGCTTGGGGTAGAGGATGCGGTCCCGCTCATCGGCGGCAATCGCCAGATGGTCGGCGATCAGATGGAATTGCTGGCGGGCCATGTCGAAAACCGGGCCGGTATAGAGTGTCATCTCACCCTCTGCTTCATTCCCCCACGCAGTGTAGCATAGCGCATCGCAATTCGCCGGAGGATCCGCATGACCGAGCCGCCCCGCATTACCTGGTTGGTTGAACGCAGCGCCAAAGCCGGGGAGCTTCGCATTGGCCTGCTGGGCCGGGCGTTGATTGCCGAGCTTGCGGGCAAGCGGGTGCCGCTGGAGGGCAACGACATGGCGTCGCTGGCGGAGCTCGCCTCGTCCCGCCGGACGGCGCATCTGCTGACGCCGCTGCGCGATGGCGGCTACACCCATCTGCTGGGCGGCAAGATCGCGCTGCTGCCGGGTGAGGCGCCGATGTTGCAGCAGGTGCTGCTGGGCACGCCGGAGGGACTGCGGACGCGGCGGGCGGCGTTGCTGGCGATGGTGGCGCGGGAGGCGGAGGCGGATACCGGGCCGGCAGAGGTGGTGCTGAGCGGGATTGCGCATCATGCCGAGGAGAGCGAGGCGCAGGTGGGGCATGCGCGGCGGATGTTGATGGATTTCGACCGCGCCTTCCCCTCGGTACGCGGCGGCGCATGAAAACGCTGCTGATTGTCTGGCATTCCCGCACCGGTGGGGCGCGGCAGATGGCGGATGCCGCCGCCGGGGCGGCTGATGATGTGGCGGTGCGGCTGCTGCCGGCGGCGGAGGCCGGTGGAGCGGATCTGCTGGGCGCGGATGGCTATATTTTTGCCGCGCCGGAAAATCTGGCCAGCCTGTCCGGCCCGATGAAGGATTTTTTCGACCGCAGTTACTATGCGGTGGGCGATCGGCTCGCCGGGCGGCCGTACGGGCTGATGGTGTGCGCGGGCAGCGATGGGGCGGGGGTGGTGCGGCAGGTGTCGCGCATTGCCACTGGCTGGCGGCTGCGGGCGGTGGCGGCGCCGTTGATTGTGTGCACCGGGGCGCAGACGCCGGAGGCCATCGCGGCGGCGAAGATCATCCCCGCGGACGCGTTGGCGCGCTGCGCCGAGATGGGCGCGGCGATCGCGGCGGGCCTGGCGGCCGGTATATTTTAGGGGGATGGAGGAAGGGGTGGTGGAGCCAAGCGGGATCGAACCGCTGACCTCCTGAATGCCATTCAGGCGCTCTCCCAGCTGAGCTATGGCCCCATCCATCCGGGTTCCCTTGCGGGAGGCCGGCATATACAATCACCCCCACCAGGGATCAAGGCCTGAGATGATGCCATCTGCGACATGGCGACCCAGCACGGAAGCCGAGGCGACCAGTACCATGGCCGCCTTTCTCGACTACATCGCCACCCTGCATGGGCTGAGGCTGACACCGGGGGAAACCCTCGGGTTTCAGCGGAAAAATCCGGTGCGGTGGCGGGCTTTGGTGGCCGATTTCGCGGGGGTAAATCTGGCCGAAACCCCGGCTGCGGCGCTGGCGCCGCATGCTGCGCGGCTGCAAAATACCGACGGATCGCCGGCAAGCATTGCCGCCATGCTTAAATCCGCCGGCTGGGACGGGCTGCTGGATAGCCTCGGCCAATATCTGCTGGTGGCGGAGTTGCGGCCAGACGATACGCTGGACTGGCCAGGGGCGCGCGACGACCCCTGGCCGCTGGGTGCCCTGCTGGCTGGGGCGACGGTGCGGGTTACAGCGCCACGGTAAAGCTGGCTTCGGTTTTGTCCTGCACCTCGGCCAAGGTGACGCCGGGGGCGAGTTCGATCAGCCGCGCGCCGCTGCCATGGCGGTCGATTTCAAACACCGCGAGTTCAGAGATCACCATATCCACCACCCCGGCGCCGGTCAGCGGCAGGGTGCAGCGGTGCAGCAGCTTCGGCTTGCCGCCGGCGGTGTGTTCCATCAGCACCACCACGCGGCGCACCCCGGCGACCAGATCCATCGCCCCGCCCATCCCCTTGACCATTTTGCCGGGGATCATCCAGTTCGCCAGATCGCCGTTTTCGGCCACCTGCAAGGCGCCGAGGATGGACATGTCGATATGCCCGCCGCGCACCATGGCGAAGCTGGCGGCGCTGTCCATGAAGCTGGTGGTGGGCAGGGCGGTGACGGTCTGCTTGCCGGCGTTGATCAGGTCGGCGTCTTCCTCCCCCTCAAACGGGAACGGGCCGATGCCGAGCATGCCGTTTTCTGACTGCAACTGCACCGAAATCCCGTCCGGGATGTAGTTCGCCACCAGGGTCGGGATGCCGATGCCGAGATTGACGTAGAAGCCGTCTTGAATTTCGCGCGCCGCGCGGGCGGCCATTTCATCGCGGGTCCAGGGCATGTGCGTTTCTCCTTCAGGCCGCGCGCTGGCGCACGGTGCGTTGCTCGATCCGCTTTTCGACGTGGTCGAGCTTGACGATGCGTTTGACGAAAATGCCGGGGGTGATGATGTGGTCCGGGTCGAAGCTGCCGGGCGGCACGAGGTCTTCAACCTCCACCACGGTGACGGCGGCGGCGGTGGCCATCATCGGGTTAAAATTGCGCGCGGTTTTGCGGTAAAGCAGGTTGCCCTCCGGATCGGCTTTCCAGGCATGGATCAGCGCCAGATCGGCCTTCAGCCCGCGCTCCATCACATAGGTCTGGCCGTCGAACTCCCGCGTTTCCTTGCCTTCCGCCACCGCGGTGCCGACGCCGGTGCGGGTGAAAAACGCCGGGATGCCGGCGCCGCCGGCGCGGATGCGTTCGGCCAGGGTGCCTTGCGGGTTGAATTCGATTTCCAGTTCCCCGGCCAGGTATTGCTTGGCGAAGGTGGCGTTTTCCCCGACGTAGGAGCTGATCATTTTGCGCACCTGACGGGTCTGCAACAAAATGCCCAGGCCGGCATCATCCACCCCGGCATTGTTGGAGATGCAGGTCAGGTTTTTGACGCCAGAGGCGCGCACCGCCTCGATCAACACCGACGGAATGCCGCAGAGGCCGAAACCGCCGGCCATGATGGTCATGCCGTCGCGCAGCAGGCCGGCGAGGGCGTCTGTGGCGGTGGGGTAGATTTTGTTGATCGCCATTTTTGCTGTCCAGTTCAGGTAAGGTGTTCTTTTTGTGAACAAAAAGAACCAAAAAAACGTCATCGATACCTGGCCTTCGGCGTACACTCACCGGTGAGGTACGCCGAAGGCAACGAAGTCAGAAAAGTTTTTTGCTTCTTTTGTTCAAAAAAGAAGCGCTTCCCTTCCCTTACTTCAACTCAAACCCCAGACGCCGCATCGCCGCGCGCATCCCCTCCCGCCCGTTGGTGCCGGTGAGCCGTTGCAGCACACGGCCGGTCCAGCTTTCGGTGGCCATGCCCTGTTTGCGCGAGAAGGCGCCCAGTGCGGCATCGTAGCGGGCGACCTGGGCGGCTTCGTCCTGCGGGGCGTAGCGTTCGTGGAACAGCACGCTGGTTTGCGGCAGGCGCGGCTTGATGTCGGACAGTTTCGCCAGATCGGGGTAGCCGACGCAGAGGCCGAACACCGCCATGACATGCGGCGGCAGGCCGATGGCGGCGGCGACTTTTTCCGGGTCGTTCCGCAGGGCGCCGATATAGACGGTGCCGAGGCCGAGCGATTCGGCGGCGACGGTGGCGTTTTGCGCCGCCAGTGCCGCATCGATCGCCGCGACCGTGAAGGCTTCCTGATAGTCCAGCGTCGGCATGGTTTTGCCGGCGGCGGTGATCACCCGGTTGAGCCGGGACTGGTCGGCGAGGAAGACCAGCAGCAGCGGGCAGTCGCGGATATGGCCCTGGCCGCCGGCGACCTCGGCCATCAGGGCCTTGGTGGCCGGGTCGGTTACCGCCACCACGCTCCAATACTGCAT
Organism: uncultured Rhodospirillales bacterium; assembly: GCA_903893975.1. Taxonomy (GTDB): domain Bacteria; phylum Pseudomonadota; class Alphaproteobacteria; order Acetobacterales; family Acetobacteraceae; genus CAITOL01. The sequence goes on from CAITOL010000180.1 coordinate 30,477, forward strand.
GTTCGACGAGGTTGCCGCCGACTGTGCCGCGGCGATCAGCGTTTCCACCGTGCCTTGCGGCAGCGCCGTCGGCAGGTAACCGCGCACCGAGCGATGCGCCAGCAGCGCCCGGATCACATCGGTGACGGGCCCGGTTGCCGGCACATCCGCCGCGCCGTAGCGCGCAGTCAGCAGGTCCTGATCGTCGGTGGTTTGGGCATCCAACATGGCAGACATTCGGCTCTCCATTTCCAGTTGCCCGCATCCTAGCCGCCGTCCGCCAGCGCGGCTACTCTGGCGGCAAAATTGGGAGGAATGGGTATGCGCTGGATCAGGTTCACCGCCGAAGGGCAGACCGGCTATGGCATTGTGGAAGGCGACCGCATCGCCGCGACGCGTGGGGATATATTCGGGGACTGGCAGCGCACTGGCCGCATGTATGATCTGGCCGCGGTGCGGATTGAGGTGCCGAATATCCCGCCAACGTTTTATGCCGCCGGGCTGAACTACGCCAAGCACGTGCTGGAAGGTGCCGCCCGGCGCGGCGTGCCGGCCAATCTGCCGATGCAGGCCGATATCGGCTACCGCGCCAATAACGCGCTGATTGCCCATGAGCAGGACGTGATCATCCCGCGCGATGCGACGGAGGCGATCCACTACGAGGGCGAGTTGGCGGTGATCATCGGCAAGAAGGCGAAGAACCTGTCCGAAGCCGAGGCGATGGGCTGCATCTTCGGCTACTCGATCGGCAATGATGTTTCTGAGCGCACCTGGCAGAAAGATGACCGCACGTTTTTCCGCGCCAAGAACGCCGATACGTTCAAGCCGATGGGGCCTTGGATCGAAACCGAGCTGGATCTGGATGCGGCGCAGACCATCGTGCGGGTGAACGGGCAGCAGACGATTGCTTTCGCCACCAACGCGCTGCTGTTCTCCATCGCCACGTTTATCAGCCGCACCAGCCAGTATTGTACCCTCTACCCCGGCGATATGATGTGGATGGGCACGGATGGCACGTCCCCCAATATTGCCAGTGGGGATGTGGTGGAAATTGAGATCACCGGCCTGGGTGTGTTGCGCAACCGTTTCGTGCGGGAGGTTTGAGCTATGCCGGCATCTTATGACCAGCACCGCCGACAGTTGGAATTGATTTTGCGGGCCTGGGGCATGAAGCCGATCAATGCCGCCATTACCGCCGACATCATGGCCTGGGCAGATCTGCATGGCATCGACAGCCACGGCATTTCCATGCTGCCGATTTATGACGAGCGGCGGCGCAGCGGGAAAACGCCGATTTCCGCCGAGCCGAAGGTGGTGATGGATCGCGCGGTGGCCGCGTTGATTGATGGCGGCGGCGGGCTGGGGCATCTGAATTCCTACACCGCCATGAACCTGGCCATCGCCAAGGCGCGGACCATGGGGGTTGGGATTGTCGGCGTGCGCAACTCCGCGCATTTCGGCGCCTGTGGCTATTACGCCAAGATGGCGGCTGATGCTGGGTTTATTGGCATGGTGACGACCTCGGCCTCTGGCATTCAGGTGGCGCCGACCTTGGGGGCGGAGGCCAAATACGGCACCGACCCGATTGCCTTCGCCGCGCCGGGGCGCGACGGGGAGCCGTTTCTGCTGGATATGGCGACCACCACGGTGGCGGCCGGGCGTATTCGCAACAAGGCCAATGAGAACCTGCCGACGCCGGATGGCTGGGTGGTGGATAAGGATGGTCAGCCCAGCAACGACCCGCTGATTGCGCAGAAAGGTGGCTTTCTAACCCCGCTCGGCGGCACGGCGGAGAGCAGTTCCTATAAGGGGTATGGGCTGGCGGCGATGGTCAATATTCTGTCGTCCGCCTTGTCAGGCGCGACGATGGTGACGGACCCGATGCACACCAAGCAGCCGGGGACGATGGGCATCGGGCATTTCTTCATGGCCATCGACACCGGGCTGTTCCGCGACCCGGCGGATTTCCGCAGCGATGTTGCCGATTTCACCGATAGCCTGCGCGCCACGCGCCCGGCTGATCCGGCGCGGCCGGTGATGGTGGCCGGGGACCCGGAGCGGCGCAACGCCGCGCGGCGGCAGCAGGAGGGGATTCCCGTGGGTGCCAATCTGCTGGCCAAGGTGAAGGAGATTGCCGGGGCGGCGCAGGTGGAGTGGCTGCTGGGGTAGGCGCGCCAGCGGCGGGAGTTAGCGCCGCTGGCGCACGGCGGCCATGACCAGCGTATCGAGCGCGGAGAGGAATTTGGAGCGCGCCGCCTTGGCCATTGGCGGCGGGCCGGAGGTGGCGGCGCCGATTTCGCGCAGGTAGCGGGCCACCTCCCGCCCGGCCAGGGCGCTGCCGATGTTGTCGGCGGTCCATACATGGCCGCTGGGGGCGACGGCGCGGGCGGCTTTGGCCAGGCAGCGGGCGGCGAGTGGGATATCGGACGTGACGCACACATCGGCGGCGGTGATGCGGTCGGCGATCCAGTCATCGGCGATGTCAGCGCCCTCGGCCACCGTGATCATCCGCACATTCGGCAGGCCGGGCGGGCGAAACGGGCGGGAGCCGTTGGAGACCAGGTGCACCACCAGGTTCAGCCGGCCGGCGACGCGGTAGACTTCATCCCGCACCGGGCAGGCATCGGCATCGACGTAAATTTCGGTCATGCCGCAGGCTAGGCATGGCCGGCGGGCTTGCATAGAGTCGGGGCATGAAAACCCCCTTTCGCACCGGGCTGTTCACCCTGGCGCTCTGGCTCGGAGCTTTTGCCGTGCATGCGCAAACCGTGACTGTGGCTGGGCTGACTGCCCCGATCGAGATTGTGACCGACCGGGAGGGGGTGCCGCATATCAACGCGGCCAGCATCGAGGACGCGTTTTTTGGCCAGGGTTACGCCGCCGCCAGCGCCCGGCTGTGGCAGATGGATATTGGCCGCCGGCGGGCTTTGGGCGAGCTTGCCGCCGCGTTCGGGCCGGATTTCGTGAAATATGACCGCGCGGCGCGGCTGGTGCTGTTTCGCGGCGATCTGGCGGCCGAATGGCGGCACTATGACCCGCGCGTGCCGGGGATTGCTGCCGCCTGGGTGCGCGGGGTGAATGCGCGGGTGCGGGAGGTGCGCGCCAACCCGGCGCTGCTGCCGCCGGAGTTTGCCGCGTTGGCGGTGTTGCCGGAGCTTTGGGCGCCGGAGGATTTGCTGCGGATGCGCGGCACGGGACCGAATATTCGCGGCGAGGTGCGGCGGGCGGCTTTGGCCTGCGCCGGGGCGCTGGCGGCCGATGCGGTGATGGTGAAGCTGGAGCCGGCCTGGACGTTGGCGGTGCCGGCGGGGCTGGATCCGTGCCAGATCAGCCAGGCCGATCTGGCGAGCTACGATCTGCTGTCTGGCCCGCTGCCATGGGCGCGGGCGGCGTCTGGCGCGACGCTGCCGTTGCCGCGCGACGATGTGGATGCGCGCAATGGCAGCAATGCCTGGGTGGTCGCGCCCAGCCGGTCCGCGACCGGGCGGGCGATTCTGGCGAATGATCCGCATCTGGGCTTTAGCGTGCCGGGCGCCCGGTTCATGACGCATCTGCGCGCGCCGGGGCTGGATGCGATCGGGGCGGGCCCGGCCAATCGGCCGGGGTTTCAGTTCGGCCATAATGACCGCATCGCCTTCGGCCGCACGGATTTCCAGATCGATCAGGAGGATCTGTATCTGCTGCGGCTGAACGAGGATGGCAGTGCCTATCGCACCGCGACCGGCTGGCAGGCGGTGGAACGGGTGACGGAGCGCATTGCGGTGCGCGGTGCGGCGGATGCGGTGGTGACGCTCGGCTTCAGCCCGCTGGGGCCGCTGATCAGCGAGGCGCCGGGCCGGGCGGTGGCATTGCGGTCGGTGTTTCTGCAACCGGGCGGGGCGGTGGCGCTGGAATATGTGCCGGTGGTGCTGGCGCAAAGCTGGCCGCAATATCTGGCGGCGCTCAACACGGCGGTGTGGGGGTCGAACTACATGTACGCCGATGTGGACGGCAATATTGGCTGGCAGGCGGCGGGCCGGGTGCCGCAGCGGCCGCACCATGATGGGCTGCTGCCGGTGCCGGCCGAGGGCGATTACCCGTGGGCGGGGATTTTGCCGGTGGCGGAGATGCCGGGCGAGTTCAACCCGGCGCGCGGCTGGATTGCCACCGCCAACCAGATGCCGTTTGCGGCGGATTTTCCCTATTCGACGCGCAAAATCAGCTTTGAGTGGATTGCCGATGATCGCTATCGCCGCATTGCCAGCGTGCTGGAGGGGCAGACGCGGCATAGCCTGGCGGACAGCGTTGCCTTGCAGCTGGATGTGTATTCCGGCCGGGCGGCGGCGTTGCTGCCGTTGCTGGACGGGCTGAGCACGCCGGGGCTGGAGGACGAGGCGGCGCTGCTGCGGGGTTGGGACGCGGAGGTTCGCGCCGAGAGTGCGGCGGCGGCGTTGTTTGAGCTGTGGTGGGCGATGTTGCAAACCCGGTTGCAGGCGGTGCTGGTGCCGCCGGCGCTGCGCAGCCTGCTGCCGTTGGTGCATCCACATGTGATGCTCGACGTGCTGCAACATCCCGACCAGCGGCTTGGTGCCGACCCGGTGCGGCAGCGTGATGCGCTGCTGGTGGAGGCGTTGCGCGCGGCGACGTTGGCGCTGCACCAGCGGTTTGGCGCCAACCGGAGCGGCTGGGCCTGGGGGCGGATGCATACGGTGGATTTGCATCATGGGCTGGGCGCGCGGCTGCCGCCGGCGATCCGCGCGCAGGCGGATGTGACCGGCGGGGCATCGGGCGGCGATGGGGCCACGGTGATGGCGCGGTGGTGGGCCAGTGCGGCGCGCACCAACGTGACCGGCGGCGCGCAGTTTCGTGCGGTGGTGGATGTGGGCAACTGGGATGCATCGCTGGCGATTAATGCGCCGGGCCAGTCGGGCGATCCGCGCAGCCCGCATTATGCCGATTTGCAGGCGCGCTGGCTGGCCGGCAGCCTGTTTCCGTTCCGCTATGGCGCCGACGCGATTGCGGCGGGCGCCGAACAACGCCAGCGCTTGCAGCCGGAATAGCGGTTTTTATTGACAGCTTCCAATGCGCTGGCGTTCCATTCTGGCCGTGAGGCTGGACGGAGCGTGCGCGATGCCCCGGTTGGTGGTGCTGCTTGCCCTGCTATGGCTGCCCGTTGCCCGCGCGATGGCGGCGGAGACGGTTGATGTTGCGCTGGTGCTGGTGGACGACGTGTCCGGCAGCATCAACGACGAGGAGTTCGACACGCAGAAGCGCGGCTATCACGCCGCCTTCACCGACCCGAAAGTGCTGGCGGCGATTCAAGGCGGGGCGGCCGGGCAGATTGCCATTGCCTATGTCGAATTCGCGTCTGACTTTCAGGTGCGCACGGTGCTGCCGTGGACGATCATCAAAGATGCAGCCTCCGCCAAGCCTTTGCCGAGGCGATGCGCGCCGCGCCGCGTTCGTTCCGTGGCCGGACCGCCATTGGCGCCGGGGTGGATGAGGCGATGCGGCTGCTGACGGCGCCGCCAATGCCTGCGGACCGCAAGGTGATCGATGTGTGCGGCGACGGGACCAATAATCTCGGCCGCCCGGTGACCGAGGCGCGGGATGCCGCGGCGGAACAGGGGGTGATCATCAACGGGCTGGCCTTGGCCAATGAGAGTGCGACGCCGTGGTTGCAGGCCCATACCCATCCGCCGGGCGGGCTGGGGACGTATTATCGGGAGAACGTGGCGACCGGGGCGGGCAGTTTCGTGCTCGAAATCAGCAGCTATGACAGCTTCGCCGAGGCGATCAAACGCAAGCTGATCCAGGAAATTTCTTAACCGAACGGTTAAACCAGCCCTTGCGGCGCAGCGCCCGGACCGGCATTTTCCCGCAGTACGCTGGTGCCTTGATGCGCCGGCCGAAACTTGGGGAAGGAAAACACCATGGCCGCGAACACCGCGCCAGCCGCGACCGTAGACCCGATTGAGCGGGAAACCATCAGCCGGATTTCCTGGCGGTTATTGCCCATTCTGATGCTGGGCTATTTCTGCGCCTATCTCGACCGCTCCAACACCGGCATGGCCGGGCCGACGATGATCCCGGATATGCACTTCTCCAACGCCGTGTTCGGCTTTGGTGCCGGGGTGTTCTTCCTCGGCTACTTCCTGGCGGAAATTCCGTCCAACCTGTTCCTCAACGCGGTGGGCGCGCGGCGGTGGCTGGCGCGGATTATGCTGACCTGGGGCATTATTTCCGGGCTGACGGCGTTTGTCTGGAATGACTGGAGCTTTTACAGCATTCGCTTCCTGCTCGGCCTGGCGGAAGCCGGGTTCTATCCGGGCGTGGTGCTGTACATGATCTGGTGGTTCCCGTCGGCATATCGCACCCGCAAGATGGCGCTGTTTCAATCGGCCAGCACGATCTCGCTGTTCGTCGGACCGCCGATCGGGGGGGTGCTGCTGCAATTGCAGGGTATGCTGGGCCTGACCGGATGGCAGTGGCTGTTCATCATCGAGGCGCTGCCGCCGATTATCATGTGCGTGATCACCTGGATGCTGCTGACCGACCGGCCGTCGGAGGCGACATGGTTGCGCCCGGATCAGCGCGAATGGCTGGTAGGCCGGCTGGCGGCTGAGCGGGCGCAGCGTGAGGCCGTGCGCAGCTTCAGCCTGAAGGACGCGTTCACGGATTCGAAGATCTGGCTGCTGACGGTGGCGTATTTCGGCCAGAACATGGTGGCTTATGGGCTGGCCTTCTTCCTGCCGCTGATCGTGGCTGGGCTGGGTGTGTCCAAGAGCAATATCGGCCTGGTGAGCGCGCTGCCTTATTTCTTCGCCTTCTTCGGCATGTTGTACTGGGGCTGGCATTCTGACCGGACCGGGGAACGCACCTGGCACGTGGCCGCAGCCTGTTTGCTGTGCGGCGCTGGCCTGGCGGCGTGCGTGCTGATCGGGGTGGGCAGCCCGATCCTGACGATGTGCGCGCTGATCCTCGCCATTGTCGGCCAGTCCTGCATCGCGCCGACCTTCTGGTCGATCCCGAGCGCCATGCTGACCGGTGCCGCGGCGGCCGGTGGGCTGGCGATGATCAATGCGGTGGGTAACCTTGGTGGCTGGCTGGGCCCGTATATGTTCGGCCTGATCAAGGACATGACCGGCAGCGACAATTCGGGGCTGTTGGCGCTGGCGTTCGCGCCGGTGATTTCGGCGATCTGCCTTGTGGTCGCCGGGCATGATCGGCGCCTGGAACAGGTGCCGACCAAGCGGTAAGGCTAAACGTTGACCATCGCCGCCACGTCGGCGGCGATGGCGACGGAGGCTGTGAGCCCCGGCGATTCGATGCCGAACAGGTTGAACAGCCCATCGACCCCGTGCACGGTGCGGCCTTGCAGCACAAAATCCTGCCCCGGCGCGCCTTTGGGCACAATTTTCGGCCGGATGCCGGCATAGCCCGGTTGCAGCGCGCCATCCTTCAGCCCCGGCCAGTATTTGCGCACGGCGGCGTAGAAACTATCGGACCGGCTGGGATCGACGGTGTAATCCAGCCCATCGACCCATTCGACATCCGGCCCGAAGCGGGCCTGCCCGCCGAGATCCACCGTCAGATGCACGCCGAGGCCGCCGGGGACGGGCACGGGATAGATCAGCCGCGAGAACGGTGAGCGCCCGGCGAGGGTGAAGTAATTGCCCTTGGCATAATATTCCTGCGGGATCAGCTGGCTCGGCATGCCCGCGATGCGGCGGGCCAAAGCGGGGGCGTGCAGGCCGGCGGAATTGATCACCAGCCGGGCGCGCAGGCGCATCGGCTCGGCGCCGCCGACATCGAGTTCCACCCCGCCCGGCACCACCTTGCCGCCAAGGACGGGGGAATGGAACACGAACAGCGCGCCGGCATGTTCGGCATCACCTTGCAGCGCCACCATGTAGCCGTGGCTATCGACGATGCCGGTGGTGGGGGAGAACAGGGCCGCGGTGCAGACCAGATTGGGTTCCATCGCCCGGGCGTCGGCGGCGCTGAGCAGGCGCATGCCTTCCACCCCGTTGGCTTCGGCACGGGCTTTGATGCCGGCCAGCATTTCGTCCTCTGCCGCTGAGGTTGCCACGATCAGCTTGCCGCAATTGTCGTGCGCGACGCCGCGTTCGGCGCAGATCTGATACAGCACCCGGCGGCCGGCGACGCAGTAGCGCGCCATGAGACTGTCTTTGGGGTAGTAGATCCCGGCGTGGATGACTTCGGAATTGCGGCTGGAGGTTTCGGTGCCGATCGCCTCGGCCGCTTCCAGCACGATCACTTCGCGCCCGGCTTGCGCCAGGGCCCTGGCCACGGCGATGCCGACCACGCCCGCACCGATCACCACGCAATCCACGTCTTCCATACCGTCCTCCTGCCGCTAGGGAACAGGCAGAGCCACGCTGGCGCAAGGGGGGCGGATGCGTTCATACTATGCGCGGTTCTCCTAGGAGGGTTTACGATGCGCCGCCGCCAGTTCCTCGCCGCTTCCGCCGCCGCAACCTTGGCCGCCCCTGCGATTGGCCGGGCCCAGGGCAGCAAAGTGCTGAAATTCGTGCCGCAAGCCGATCTTGCCTCGCTCGATCCGATCTGGACCACCAGCTATCAGACCCGCGACCACGGGTTCATGGTGTTCGATACGCTGTTCGGCCAGGACCAGGCGTATCGCGCGCAGCCGCAGATGCTGGAGGGGGCGACGGTCGAGGCCGACGGCAAATTGTGGCAGTTGACGCTGCGTGCCGGGCTGAAATTCCATGACGGCACGCCGGTGCTGTCGCGCGACTGCATTGCCAGCATCGCCCGCTGGGGCAAGCGCGATAGTTATGGCCAGGCGCTGCTGGCGGCGGTGGATGAGATGGTGGTGGTGGATGATCGGGCGTTCCGCATCCGGCTGAAATATCCGTTCCCGCTGCTGCCGGATGCGTTGAGCAAGACGTCGCCGAGCATGTGCGCGATTATGCCGGAGCGGCTGGCGAAAACGGACGCGTTTACCCAGATTACCGAGATGGTCGGCAGCGGCCCGTATCGGTTCAAGGCCGATGAACGGGTGGCGGGCGCGCGGGCGGTGTGGGAGAAGTTCACCGGCTACCAGCCGCGCAATGAGCCGGCCGAACGGACGGCGGGTGGCAAGCAGGTGAATTTCGACCGGGTGGAATGGCTGATTATGCCGGACCCGGCTTCGGTTTCTGCCGCCTTGCAACAGGGGGAGATCGACTGGTGGTCTGACCCGCCGGCGGATTTGATTCCGCTGCTGGCGAAGTCCAAGGGTGTGGTGACGCCGACGATTGTGCCGACCGGGTTGATTGCCACCATGCGCTTCAACCATATGCAGGCGCCGTTTAACAACCCGGCGATCCGCCGCGCGCTGATCGGGGCGATTCAGCAATCGGACTACATGACCGCGGTGATGGGTGATGACCGGAGCGGCTGGGCGGATCATGTGGGGTATTTCTGCCCGGGCACGCCGATGGCGAGCACGGCGGGCATGGAGCGGCTGAACGGGCCGCGCGATTATGCCAAGGTGAAGCAGGATCTGGCGGCGGCCGGGTATAAGGGCGAGAAGGTGGTGCTGCTGGGGCCGATGGATATTCCCAGCACCAAGGCGCTGGCGGAAGTGACGGCCGATGTGCTGAAGAAAGTAGGGATCAACCTGGATTTCCAGGCGATGGACTGGGCCACTTTGGTGCAGCGCCGGGCCAAGATGGAGCCGGTGGACCAGGGCGGGTGGAGTATTTTCCAGACGTCGTGGGCGGGGTTGGATCAGTTCAACCCGGCGGGCCATGTGTTTTTGCGCGCCAATGGTAAGTCTGCCGCGCCGGGCTGGCCGAGCAGCGAGAAGCTGGAGGCGCTGCGCGATGCGTGGTTCCGCGCCCCGGATGTGGCGACGCAGAAGCAGCTGGCCGATCAGATCCAGCTACAGGCGTTTGAGGATGTGCCGTATATTCCGCTGGGTCAGACCATTTCCCGCACCGCGTATCGCGCGAACCTGACCGGGGTGCTGGAGGGGCTGCCGATATTCTGGAATATCCGCCGCAGCTAGCTAAAACTGGTGCCGCCCGTACATCCGCAGTGAGCGGATGTACGGCGAAGCCCAGGAAGTGATGAAGTTTTTTTGGTTCTTTTTGTTCACAAAAAGAACAACCCTTCCTTGACCTTTAGTGATGCCCCGGCACCCTACCCCCATCCGCAATAATGGCTTTGAGCGGTCCAGTCGGGAACATCGCCGGGTCTAGCGGCGTGCCGGGGGAGATATATTCGTTCGGGTGCACGATCATTTGTTCGGCATCGAGCAGCACGACGCTGGAGTAGCCGAGGGTGTCGTATCGGTATTGGATCGAATCGTCGATGCCGCCCAGTTGCAGGCCGCAATTGTAGTGTACCGCCCCGACATTGGCGAAGGGAATGCCGTTCCAGATGCCAGAGCTATGGCGGTGGGTGTGGCCGCTGAACAGGTGCTGCACGTTGCCGTGGGCTTTGAGCATGGCGGCGAGGCCGGGCGCGGTGAGTTTAATGTCATCCATGAAGTTGCCGACATTAAAGGGCGGGTGGTGGACGAAGACGTAGGTGGGTTGGCCCGCGACCTCATCGAGGCGGGCTTGCAGCCAGGCGAGCCGGGTGGGGCAGAGCAGGCCGTTGACGTGGCCGGGTTCGTGGCTATCTAGGAAGATGAAGCGGCCGAGTTCGGTATCGCGCACCGATTGCACGAAGCCGTCGCCGGCATGGGCGGCTTCGGGGAAGGCGGCGAGCAGGTTGGTGCGGTTGTCGTGATTGCCGAGCATGAAGTGCACGGGCATGTGCAGCGGGGCCAGTGCGTCGCGCAGCACGGCGTAGGCTTCCGGGGCGCCGTGGTCGGCGAGATCGCCCAGCAGCACGCAGAAGGCGGCATCGGCGTGGTTGGCGGCCAGTTCGGCGGCGGCGCGGCGGGCGCGGGCGCCGGTATCGACCCCGTGGCTGGTTTCGCCCGGCGGGACGATATGCAGGTCTGACAGGATCACAAACTTCATCGGCGCGCTCCGGCTGGCGTTTTCGGAAGGCTATCATCGCGTCGCGGCGCTGGCCATTGGCCGGCGATGTCGGCATAGAACTGTCATCAGCGTTTCACAGCGGGTTGGATCATGTCGCATAACAGTTTCGGCCATTTGTTCCGGGTGACGTCCTGGGGGGAAAGCCATGGCCCGGCCATTGGCGGCGTGGTTGATGGCTGCCCGCCGCGCCTTGCGCTGACGGAGGCGGATATTCAGCCGTGGCTGGACCGGCGCCGGCCCGGGCAATCCCGCTTTACCACCCAGCGGCAGGAGCCGGACCAGGTGCGGATTCTGTCTGGCGTGTTTGAGGGCCAGACGACGGGCACGCCGATTGCGCTGCATATCGACAATGTGGATCAGCGGTCGCGCGACTATGGCGAGATTGCCACCAGGTTCCGGCCCGGGCATGCCGATATTGCGTATGAGTGGAAATACGGCATTCGCGACTATCGCGGCGGCGGCCGGTCTTCGGCGCGGGAAACCGCGATCCGGGTGGCGGCCGGGGCGATTGCGCGCAAGGTGCTGGGGGATGGGGTGCGCATTCGCGGCGCGCTGGTGCAGTTGGGGCCGCATCAGATTGACCGGGCAAACTGGGATTGGGCGGCGGTGGATGACAATCCGTTTTTCTGCCCCGATCCGGTGGCGGCCGTGCAGTGGGACGACTATCTCAGCGGTATTCGCAAGGCCGGGTCGTCCTGCGGTGCGGTGATCGAACTGGTGGCCGATGGGGTGCCGCCGGGGTTAGGGGCGCCGATTTATGGCAAGCTGGATGCGGATATCGCCGGGGCGCTGATGAGCATTAATGCGGTGAAGGGGGTGGAGATCGGCGACGGCTTCGCGGTGGCGGCCCTCACCGGGGAGGAAAACGCCGACGAGATGCATATGCAGGGTGGCCGGGTGCTGTTCGGCGCCAACCATGCCGGCGGCATTCTGGGCGGGATTTCCACCAGCCAGCCGATTATCGCGCGCTTTGCGGTGAAGCCGACGAGTTCGATCCTGTCGCCGCGCGCGAGTGTGGATCGGGCCGGGCAGGAGGTGGAGGTGGTGACCAAGGGGCGGCATGACCCGTGCGTGGGGATTCGCGCAGTGCCGGTGGGCGAGGCGATGCTGGCCTGCGTGCTGGCCGACCACGTGCTGCGGCATCGGGCGCAGAACCCGGATGCGCCGAGTGGGCCGATTTTGCCGCGGAATTAGGGGAAGGAAGACTTCTTTGTTTGAAAACAAAGAAGCAAAAAAACTTCATCAATTCCTTGGCTTCGGGTGGGTTTGGGCGCACGGGACCAAAGTTCGAA
>CAITOL010000181.1 GCA_903893975.1 uncultured Rhodospirillales bacterium
AGCTCCGGCTCGCCGCGGGTGCGACGGATGGAGTTCAGCGCCACGCGCAGAAAATTCGCGTTGCCCACACCGGGGAGTTCCACCGGATATTGGAAGGCGAGGAACAGGCCGGCGGCGGCGCGGGCTTCCGGTTCCATGTCCAGCAGGTCCTGGCCATCGAAGGTGGCGCTGCCGCCGGTGACTTCGTAGCCGTCCCGGCCCGAGAGCACGTAGGACAGGGTGGATTTGCCGGAGCCGTTCGGGCCCATGATGGCGTGCACTTCGCCATCGGGGACGGTGAGGTTGATCCCCTTGAGGATGTCCTTATCATCGATCTTGGCGGTGAGGTTCTTGATTTCGAGCATGATGCGATACCTTAGCCGACTGAGCCTTCGAGGCTGATGGCGAGGAGTTTCTGGGCTTCGACGGCGAATTCCATCGGCAGTTCTTTCAGGACTTCTTTGCAGAAGCCGTTGACGATCAGGCCGACGGCGTCTTCTTCGGACAGGCCGCGCTGGCGGCAGTAGAAGAGTTGGTCGTCCGCGATTTTGCTGGTGGTGGCTTCATGTTCCAGCTTCGCGGTCGGGTTGCGGCTTTCGATATAGGGCACGGTGTGCGCGCCGCATTGGTCGCCGATGAGCAGCGAATCGCACTGGGTGTGATTGCGGGCGCCATGTGCTTTCGGCATCACCCGAACCAGACCGCGATAGGTGTTGTTCGACTTGCCGGCACTGATGCCTTTGGAGACGATGGTGCTGGTGGTGTTGCGGCCGATATGGATCATTTTGGTGCCGGTATCGGCCTGCTGGTGGTTGGTGGTGACGGCGACGGAGTAAAATTCACCGACGCTGTCATCGCCTTGCAGGATGCAGGACGGGTATTTCCAGGTGATCGCCGAGCCGGTTTCCACCTGGGTCCAGGAAATTTTGCTGCGCGCGCCACGGCAGGCGCCGCGCTTGGTGACGAAGTTGTAGATGCCACCTTTGCCGTCCGCGTCACCGGGATACCAGTTTTGCACGGTGGAGTATTTGATCTGCGCATCATCGAAGGCGACCAGTTCCACCACGGCGGCGTGGAGTTGGTTTTCATCGCGCTGCGGTGCGGTGCAGCCTTCGAGGTAGGAGACATAGGCACCGACTTCGGCGATGATCAGCGTGCGTTCAAACTGCCCGGTGTTGCGGGCGTTGATGCGGAAATAGGTGGAGAGTTCCATCGGGCAGCGCACGCCCTTGGGGATGTAGACGAAGCTGCCATCGGTGAAGACGGCGGAATTCAGCGCGGCGAAGTAATTGTCTCCCGCCGGGACGACGCTGCCGAGATACTGGCGGACGAGGTCTGGATGGGTTTGCACCGCTTCACTGATCGGGCAGAAAATTACCCCCGATTTGGCCAGCGTTTCCCGGAAGGTGGTGGCAACCGACACACTGTCGAACACCGCATCGACAGCGATCGGCGGGCGTTCTTCTTCCGCGCCTTCAACGCCGGCGAGGATGGCGCGTTCGCGCAGCGGGATGCCGAGCTTTTCGTAGGTGCGCAGCAGTTCGGGGTCCACCTCGTCCAGGCTTTTCGGGCCGGCCTTCTTTTTCGGGGCGGCGTAGTAGTGCAGGTCCTGATAGTCGATTGGCGGGTGGTTGATCTTGGCCCAGTCCGGTTCCTCGGTCTTCAGCCAGGCGGCGTAGGATTTCAGCCGCCAGTCGAGCAGCCATTGCGGCTCGTTCTTACGGGCCGAGATCAGCCGGATGATGTCTTCGTTCAGGCCCTTGGGGGCCATGTCCATTTCGATATCGGTCGAAAAGCCCCATTTATAGCCGCCATCGGTGACGGACTGGACAGCTTCGAGGGTTTCGGCGACGGCGACCATGTTCGGGGCCTCTATTCGGCGGGGAAGGTGGAAAGGGCGGGCAGCGGGTCTGGCACCCGGAAGGCGAAGGGCACGGAGGCGGCGCGCATCTGGGCGAGCGAGATGCCGGAGAGCGCGCCTTGAATGGCTTCGTTCACCAGATCCCAGCGGCCTTTGACCGCGCAGAGGCCTTGCACCTCACAACTGCCGGTGGCGCCATCGACGCAGGCGGTCAGGGCGATGGGGCCGTCGATGGCGGTGATCACGTCGGCCACCGAAATGTCGTTCAAGGTGCGGTTCAGGCGGTAGCCGCCGCGCGCGCCGCGCTGGGAGAGCACCAGATCGGCCGCGGAGAGCGCCTTGAGCACTTTGGCGACCGTGGGTTCTGGCACGCCGGTGGCGGTTGCGATGCCCGGCGAGGTCTGCACGGCGCAACTCTCCGACGGGGCCAATTCCGCCAGGCGGATCAGCACGACGACAGCATAGTCGGTGAGTTTGGAAAGCCGCAGCATCCGGGCGAGACCCTAACCGGACCCCAATGGTCCTGTTTGAGGCAAATGGCGTATCGGGTGGCCTTCGTCAAGGCTCGGTGCGCCGTGTAAGGCATGCGCGGTGGGCGCGGCGGGCTTGGCAAGGCCGCCTTATCGGGGCCATTGTGGCGGCATGACAACACGCGCCGACCGCATCACCGCCCTGCTTGCGCAGAATTTCGCCCCCAGCGTGCTGGAGGTGCGCGACGATAGTGCCATGCATGCCGGCCATGCCGGGGCGCGCCCGGCTGGGGAAACGCATTACAGCGTGCTGATGGTGGCGGAAAGCCTGGGCGGGAAGACCCGGGTGGCGCGGTCGCGCGAGGTGCATGCGCTGCTGGCCGCCGAGTTCGGCCAGGGCCTGCATGCGCTGGCCCTGACCTTGCGGACGCCGGATGAACAGGCGCGGCTGACGCCCTGAGCCGACGCGGGCGGCTTACATGCCGCCCGGATAAACCGGCCCGCCGCCGCCTTCTGGCGTGGTCCAGTTGATGTTCTGGGTCGGGTCCTTGATGTCGCAGGTTTTGCAGTGGACGCAGTTCTGCGCGTTGATTTTCAACTGCGGATCGCCCTCCTCCTCACCGACGATTTCGTAAACGCCGGCGGGGCAGTAGCGGGTTTCTGGGCTGCGATAGGTTTTCCAGTTCACCGCCACGGCGACCGAGGGGTCTTTCAGCCGCAGATGCGCCGGCTGGTTTTCCTCGTGATTGGTGTTGGAGATGAACACCGAGGACAGCCGGTCGAAGCTGAGCACGCCATCGGGCTTGGGGTATTCGATGCGTGGGGCGGCATCGGCTTCCATCAACGTGGCGTTGTCCGCATGCGGGTGGTGCATGGTCCACGGCGCATTGCCACGGAAGACATACGTGTCGATCGCCGCGTTCACCAGGCCGCCGAGCAGGCCCCATTTGGCGAAGGCCGGGCGGATGTTGCGGACTTTGGTGAGTTCCTCACACAGCCAGCTTTCGCGGAACAGACTCTCATAGCTCGCCGGTTCAGCCGGACGGTCGCCGGCGAGGGCTTCGGCCACCGCCTCGGCGGCCAGCATGCCGGACTTCATCGCGGTGTGGGTGCCCTTGATCTTGGGCACGTTGAGGAAGCCGGCCGTGTCACCGACCAGGCAGCCGCCGGGGAAGGTGAGTTTGGGCAGCGATTGTAGCCCGCCTTCGCTGATCGCGCGGGCGCCATAGGCGATGCGGCGGCCACCTTCGAAATGCTTGCGCATTTCCGGATGGGTTTTCAGCCGCTGCATTTCCTCGAACGGGGACAGCCAGGGGTTTTGATAGTCCAGCCCGACGACATAGCCGTAGGAGACGAGGTTGTTGCCCCAATGATAGAGGAAGGACCCGCCATAGGTGGCGCTGTCCACCGGCCAGCCGATGGTGTGGACGACCAGGCCGGGCTTGTGGTTGGCGGCGGGGATTTCCCACAATTCCTTGATGCCGATGCCGTAGGTCTGCGGATCGCGGCCTTCGCGCAGATTGTAGCGGGCGGTGAGCTGCTTGGTGAGCGAGCCGCGGCAGCCTTCGGCGAAGATGGTGTAGGCGGCGCGTAGTTCCATGCCGGGGGCGAAGTTCGGGCCCTGGCTGCCGTCTTTGATGATGCCCATGTCGCCGGTGGCGATGCCAACGATGCGGCCGTCTTCCTCCAGCAATTCCGCAGCGGCGAAGCCGGGATAGATTTCAACGCCGAGGGCTTCGGCCTGGGTGGCGAGCCAGCGGCAGACATCGCCGAGCGAGGAGATGTAGTTGCCGTGATTATGCATCGTCGGCGGCGTCGGCAGGGTGATGGCGCTCTGCTTGGTCAGATAGAGGAATTTGTCGGTCGCGGCCGGGGTGGTGAGCGGCGCGCCGAGCTCTTTCCAGTCTGGCAGCAACTCGTCGAGCGCGCGTGGCTCGATAATCGCGCCGGACAGGATATGGGCCCCGACTTCGACGCCTTTTTCCACCACGCAAATCGCCGCGTCTGGCGCGAGTTGTTTGAGGCGGATGGCCGCAGCCAGACCGGATGGACCGGCCCCCACGATCACCACATCGAATTCCATCTGCTCGCGCGCACTCTCGGACATGTTCCCTCCTGGCTATCCGCCCTGCTTTGACGGAAGATGGCAACTTATTGAAGCTTTGCCAGTTGCGCAAAAGCTAAACCCGCTGGACAACGGGCACATGGATGCTCTGACCGCATTGCGGCTGCAAATGGAGTGGGGGGCGGACGAGGCTTTGGCCGACGCGCCGCTCGACCGGCTGGCACGGGCGGCGCCGGAGCGGGAGCTGCGCGCGCCGTCGGTGGCACCCGAAGCCCGCGCCGCAACACAGCGGGAGGCGCCGACGCCGGAGGCGGTGGCGGCCAAGCCGCGGGCCCCGACACCGGCACCGGCCGTGGTGCCGATGCCGGCGCAACGGGCGCAGGATATCGCGGCCGCGGCCAACACCGTCGCGGAATTGCGAGCAGCGTTGCTCGCATTCGATGGCTGCGCGCTGAAGGATACGGCCACCAACCTGGTGTTCGCCGATGGTAATCCGGACGCTGACTTGATGCTGGTGGGCGAGGGGCCGGGGGCGGAGGACGATCGCGCTGGGAAGCCGTTCGTCGGGGTGTCCGGGCAGTTTCTCGACCGGATGCTGGCCAGCATCGGGCTGACGCGGGCGGACTATCTGATCACCAACCTGATTCCGTGGCGGCCGCCGGGCAACCGTAACCCGACCGACCAGGAGGTCCTGATCTGCCTGCCGTTCCTGCTGCGCCATATCGCGCTGGTGAAGCCGAAGCGGCTGGTGCTGCTGGGCGGTATCTCCGCCAAAGCGGTACTGGGCGGCAAAAGCGGGATTACGCGGATGCGGGGTAAATGGGTGGATGCGCATATCCCCGGACTGGCCGATCCGGTGCCGGCGCTGCCGGTTTTGCACCCGGCTTACCTGTTGCGCTCCCCCGGGGCGAAGCGGGAAGCGTGGGCGGATTGGCTTTTGTTGCAGCGCACAATAAATGCAGGTCTGGGTTGAATCTACCTTAAGAGCGGCAAATAACCTGCTGATGGGTGGTTTTTTGCCTCAATTTTGAGATCGTTCTCACACGCAGGGGTTGTGTTTCAGCCGTGTGACGTGTAATCCCCGCCGCCTCATGCGAGGGATCGGTCGAACGCTCTCCCGCCTACCCGCCGCCCGCGCTTTGATCGTTGGGCTTGCGGTTTTGGTTGGCACTCCAGCCCAGGCTGCGCTTGCCCAATCGGCAATCAACGCAGCACAGGCCGCGGACGGTGACACAGCCTTCGCGAACCCGCGTCTGGCGTTGCGCGGCACCCCTGGCCACCCCACCGAGATCGGGCTGCCGCAGCCACTTTCGCCCAGCGAGGCGGTGCGGCTGAAGCGGCTGTTCCAGTTGCAGGCGCGGGGCGAGATTGCCCAGGCGGTGCGGGAGGCGGCGGAGCTGGACGGCGATAGCGCGGTGCTGCGCGGGATGCTGGGGCACCTGGCGGCGGACCGGTTGCTGTCGCGGTTCACCAAAGCGAGCGTGGACGAGTTGCAGGGTTGGCTGCGGGATTGGGGCGACCTGCCGGATGCGCCGGCGCTGCATGCGCTGCTGACCATCCGCACGCCGCGCGGCGGTGTTTTGCCGCCGGCCCCGCATGCCGAGATGCTGGCGAGCGAGACGAAGGCGCCGCAGGCGATCCCGGTGCCGGAGGAAACCGAAACCCCGGACCGTCGCTTGAAGCGCAATTACGCCACTGACCGGTCGGTGTGGGATTTGGCGCGCAGCGGCGGCGGGCCGGCGAAGCTGTTGGCGCGCACCGCGAACCTGCCGCCGAGCTATGCGGCACAGTTGCGCGGCGAGGCGGCGCAGATTTTGTTCACGCTGAACCGCGATCAGGATGCGCTGGAGATTGGCCGGGCCGGGGTGGGCGTGTGCTCGCAGCAGAAGGCGCTGGATTGCGAGGAAGCGGTGATGGCCGGGTATGCCGCCGGGCTGGCGGCGTGGCGGTTGGGCCAGAAGGAGGACGCGCGCGACCTGTTCCAGGCGGCGTGGCGCGCCGAGCAGACCACGGCGGCGATGCGGGCGGCGGCGGCATTCTGGGCCGCGCGCACGGCGCTGCGGCTGCGCGACCCGGCGGGCTACTACATGTGGATGTCGCGCGCGGCCAATGAGCGGCGCACCTTCTACGGGCTGCTGGCGCGGCGGGTGCTGGGGATGGGGGTGGAATTCGCCGCCGACCGGGAAACCTTGTCGCAAGCCGACCTCGATGCGGTGGCGGCGACGCCGGAGGGGCTGCGGGCGCTGGCGTTGATCCAGATTGGCCAGACCGGGCGGGCGGATGCGGAATTGCGGCTGCTGGCGCCGGCGATCAAGGCGTCCCCCTCGTTCGGCCGGGCGGTGATGTTGGTGGCGGCGCGGGCGGGGCTGGCGGATCTGGCCGGGCAGTTGGCAGATTTCGTGCAGTCTGAGGACGGCCGGCCGCGTGACTATACCCGCTTCCCGATCCCGCGGCTGCGGCCGGAGGGGGGATTTTCGGTGGACCCGGCGCTGGTTTACGCGCTGGCGCGCACGGAATCGAATTTCGACAGCGGCATGGTGTCTTCCGCCGGGGCGCGCGGGTTGATGCAGATTATGCCGGAGACCGCGCGTTTTATCAGTGCCGGCGACCAGCGCATTCAGTTGCATGACCCGGCGGTGAACCTGGCGGTGGGGCAGCGTTACGTGGGCTACCTCGCCGGGATCGAGGCGGTGAACGGCGATCTGGTGCGCCTGCTGGCGACGTATAATTCCGGGCCGGGCGGGTTTGGCCGCTGGAGCGGCGCGGTGCGCGATGGTGGCGACCCGCTGCTGTTCATCGAGGCAGTGCCGATCGATGAAACCCGCGCCTTTATTCCGCGCGTGCTGACCTATACCTGGATTTACGCCGCGCGGATGGGCATGTCCGCCCCCAGCCTGGACGAACTCGCGGCCGGCGCCTGGCCGCGCTATCATCCGGTGAATACGGTGCAAGTCGTTTCACAATAGGGGCGTCGCACGCAGCGGCGGAGTAAGCGATGGCAAATCTGGATCAGAGCCGGCCGTTTCTGCCGGTGAATATCGCCGTGCTGACGGTATCCGACACGCGCACGCTGGAGACGGATAGCTCCGGCGCCACGCTGGCGGCGCGGGTGGAGGCGGCGGGGCATAAAGTGGCGGTGCGCTGCATCGAGCAGGATGATGCCGAGGCGATTGCCGTGCTGCTGCGCCGCTGGATCGCTGATCCGAGCATCGACGTGGTGATTACCACCGGCGGCACCGGGATTACCGGGCGCGATGTGACGCCGGAGGCGTTCGACCGGGTGCTGGAGAAGCGCATCGAGGGTTTCGGCGAGCTGTTCCGGATGCTCAGCTACGCGAAGATCGGCACGTCCACCATGCAGTCCCGCGCGATTGGCGGGGTGGCGGGGGGGACGTATCTGTTCGCGCTGCCGGGCAGCACCGGCGCGGTGAAAGATGGCTGGGATGGGATTTTGCTGTCGCAGCTCGACAACCGCCACCGCCCCTGCAACCTCGTCGAACTGATGCCGCGCTTGCAGGAGCATTTGCGCGCGGCGGAGTGAGGCGGCCGGGCCGGGGTTTCCCCCAGCCCGGCGGGTATCAGGCTTGCGGCCAGGACGGTGCCGGGGCGATGCGGCCGGCGCAGAGGCCGAAGCCGATGGAGACATAGCCGGGGCGGTTGGTGCGGCCGCGGAAAATCACCTCGTCGCCATCGAGCAGCCAGGCGCGGGTTTCGCCGTTGCCGAGGGCGACGGGCTTGGCGCCGCGTTCGGTCGCTTCCGCAAGGCAGGCGCGGCTATCATCAGTGGGGCCGGAGGCGGTGCCGCTGCCCAGCAGGTCGCCGGGTTGCAGGTTGCAGCCATTGCTCATGTGATGCGTCGCCATCTGGGCGAGCGTCCAATAGTTATAGATGAAGTTGGTGAGGGTGACGCGGGCGGCGGGCTGGTTGGCGGCACGCATCGCCGGGGTGCGGATCAGGGCTTCAAGCGCGATATCGAAACCGCCTTCGGCCTGGTCTTGCGGGTCGTTGAGGTAGCGCAAGGGCTGTGGGTCGTCCGCTGGGCGCGGGAACGCCGGCGCGCGGAACGGGGCGAGGGCTTCATCGGTGACCACCCAGGGGGAAATGGTGGTGGACAGGCTTTTGCTGAGGAACGGGCCGAGTGCGCTTTCCCAGCCCTGGATGTCGCGGGCCGACCAGTCGTTCAACAGGCAATAGCCGAACATGTGCTGGCGCGCGCTGGGCAAGGCCAGCGGCGCACCGAGGGCGTTGCCTGGCCCGATGAACAGGCCGACTTCCAGTTCAAAATCCAGCGACGCGGTGGGGCCGAAGCGGACCTCCCCATCCGGGTGGCGCCATTGGCCGTTGGGGCGGCGGACGTCTTCACCGCTGACGCGGACCGAGGTGGCGCGGCTGTTATAGGCGACCGGCAGGTGTTTGAAGCACGGGGGCAGCGGGCTGTCTGGCCGGCTGATCTTGCCGAGGCGTTCGGTGTGGTAGCTGGAGGTGAGGAAATCCGTGAAGGCGCCGACGCGGGCGGGCAGGTGCAGCTGGGCATCGGCCATTGGCACCAGCAGGCTGGCGGCCTGGTGGCGGGCGTCATCCGGGCCGCCATCGCGCAGCAGGTCTGACAGCCGGGCGCGCAAAGCGGAAGCCGGGGCGTTGCCCAGCGCCATCAACCCGTTCAGCGTGCCGCCTTGGGCGGCGGTGGCGGCCTGGGCGGCGAGGCCGGTGAACAGGCCGGCCTGCAAGCCGGCATCGAGGTCGAAAATCTGGTCGCCGATGGCCACCCCGGCGCGGGGGGCGCTGCCGGCATGGCTGAAAATGCCGAATGGCAGGTTCTGGATCGGGAAATCCGTCGCCGCATCATTGGCGCTGGCAACCCAGCTGCGGCGGGAAGGATCATGCGTTGGGTTGAGCGTGGCCATGCCGAGGTTCCTGGACTGTTGCCGGGAAGGTGCCGACCGGCGGCCAGACGGTCAAGGGTCGGCGGGGCGCCAATGGTTTGTTGAGAATTCCGCGTCACACTACAGCGCATCGGAATGCAGGAGCCTTGGCTATGAGCACAAGTCGGTTGGTCAACCGCAATGTTATCGCAACATCGGGCCGCACATCCATGCGGTTGGAGCCGGAATTATGGGAGGCGTTGCAGGATATCTGCCAGCGCGAGGCGATCTCGCTGAGCGACTTGATCCAGCGGATCGAGCGGAAGGGACATCCGGGCGGGCGCACCAGCGCCATCCGGGTTTACGTGGTGACCTATTTCCGTGCCGCCGCCCTGCCGCGCCGGGCGGTGCGGACACGGTTGGGCGGGATGCGTCAGTTGAGCACGGTCTCGGCCGGGGCCGCCGGAGCGGATTGCGGGCCGGTATAGCGGTCCGGCCAGCGCGTGCGCACGGTCTCTCCATCGCTGGCATAGGCGAAGCAGGAGTTGATCATGTTCGGCGAGCCATCGGTGCGGGGGCGCTGGTCGGCTGGCACTTCGCCACGCGCCTTGGCGGCTTCAAGGGCTGCCACTTCGCGGCGGGAGCGCATGGGCCAGATGGTTTGCAGCGCCACGGTGCCGATCTGTTGCAGCATTTCACGCAGATGGGTGCAGCCGAGCACGCCGCCGACCCGGGCATTGGCGGCTTTGAGGAAGCCGGGCTTGATGGTCAGGCCGACGAGGCTGGCGAAGCTGGCCGCCCCGCCACCGCAGGTGACATACGGCCCGTGATCGGTCACCGCTTCACAGGCGGTGATTTCCAGGTGATCGTTGATGGTCATCCGCACCCACATTTCGTGCAATGGCACGCCAGACGGCACCTGGCCACGATCGGGGTTGGAAAAGGCGAAACCCTTCGTGTCGACCAGATGCGCTTCGACATCCATCTGCCCGTCGGTGCGGCGAAACCCTTGCAGGGTAATTTCGCGCGTGTGCATCAACTCACGTTCGGCGGGCGGTGGCAGCGGCATGAGGCTCTCTCCGAGGTCTGCCTCTAAAGTGGCCACCCATGCCGCACTGCACAAGACCCGTATTCAGGCGGCAGGTTCGCCCTGCACCGGGTCTACCCCAAGGGTGAGCATCAAATCGGTGACTTCGGCGATGGCGGCCTCCGCCGATGTGGCATCCGTGCCTTTGGCGACGATGGATACGCCGTTGCCAGTGGGGCGGTAATACGGATAGCTGCCGAGGTCGAGCGCGGGGTAGCGGGCCTGGATGGCGGACAGGCCATCGGCGATGAGCCCCTCTGACACCCGCAGCGCATGCACGGCGCGGCTGATGATCGGCTGGCCGCCTTTGAGCGTTGGCGCCAGTTCGACCCACATGGCCTGCATGATGCGCGGCACCCCGGCCATGACGTGAACATTGCCGATGGTGAAGCCGGGGGCGACGGAAATGGCGTTGTTGATCAGGGTTGCGCCGCGCGGCATGGTGGCCATGCGCTGGCGGGCGGCGTTGAATTCGCCGGGCTTGTAGCTGGCTTCCATGCGCGCCCAGGCTTCCGGGTGCGCTTCCCAGGGCACGCCGAACGCGGCGGCGATACATTCGCTGGTGATGTCGTCATGCGTCGGGCCGATGCCGCCGGTGGTGAAGACATGGTCGAACTTGGCGCGCACTTCATTGACTGTGGCGATGATGGTTTCCGGCACGTCTGGGATCACCCGGACTTCGCGCAGCGGCATGCCGATTTCCCCCAGGCCCTGCGCAAGGAAGCGGATATTGGCGTCTTGCGTGCGGCCGGACAGTACTTCGTTGCCGATGACCAGCAGGCAGGCGGTCGGGTTTGCGTCGGACATAGCGGCCTCTCAGAGAAAATCGCGCAGGAGGGGGACGAGTGGGCGGTCGGCTTCCGGCATGGCGTATTCGCCGAGCTTGGCGGCATGCACCCAGGCCAGGGTTTGGCCTTCGCGCGCCTGCGGGGTGCCGCGCCAGCGCCGGCAGAGGAACAGCGGCATGAGCAGATGGAAGCTGTCATAGCTATGCGAGGCGAAGGCGAAGGCGGCGAGGCAGGAACTGGCGACGTCGATGCCGAGTTCTTCTTTCAATTCGCGGATCAGTGCCACTTCCGGCGTTTCACCGGGGTTGAGCTTGCCGCCGGGGAATTCCCACAGCCCGGCCATTTTTTTGCCTTCCGGCCGGCGGGCCAGCAGCACACGGCCATCGAGATCGACCAGGGCGCAGGCGGCGACCAGCAGCAAGGGCTTGCTGCCGTCGGCGGTGGCCTCCGTGGCCGGTTGGCCGAACAGATCGGCGCGCGTGGCTTCAAAGCGCAGAATTTTCTGCTCCCCTCCCCTGGCGAGGAAGGTTTCGGTGCCTTCGCCGACATGGCGGAAGCCGATGCGGCGCAGCACGGCGATGGAGCCGGCATTGTCGGTGGCGACGGTGGCTTCCAGCCGGTCCAGATCAAGATTCGCGAGCGCCCAGCGGGCGAGCCGGCCCGCGGCCTCCCCCGCCACGCCGTGGCCCCAGTAGCGTTTGCCGACCCAGTAGCCGAGTCGGGCGGAGCGGGTGGCGGCGTCGATGCGCAGGCCGATGCCGCCGACCAGCATCTCGGCATCGCCCTCCTGGCCGGTGATAGCCAGGTGGTAGGCGTGGCCATCGCGGAGTTGCGCCTGGCTGCTGGCAATCCAGCCTTCCGCGAGGGCGGAGGAATAGGGGAAAGGCACGGCGGCAAGGTTGCGGCAGACCTCCCAGTCATTCAGCAGCCGGTGCAGTTCGGCGGCATCGTCCTGGACATAGGGGCGCATGCGCAGCCGCTCGGTGCGCAGGGGTTCGAACAGGGGCGTGGGGATGAGGTCTGTCATGGGTGTGCAGTAGGGAGTGCCCAAAGCGGCGGCGCGGCGCAAGTGCAAGCTGACGGGTATCAGAAGGTATCCACCTGCAACAGCACGGGTTGGCGGGTTTCGCCGCGACGGCGACGGCCGCCGAGGTAAAATCGGCCCTGCGGGTCGCGGGTTGCGCTGCCGTAAAGCAGCAGCGGGCGCTCGGTTTCGCCGTGCGGGAAGGGTTGGGCGGCCCCGAGTCGGGCCGTGAGGTCGTAGACAACCCAGGACCAGTCGCCATTGGCCAGACGGGCCAGGCCGGCGAGGTGGTGGACGCCGTCCCAGGTGAACAGCGCCGGCGTGTAGGCGGTGCCGGCGGGATGCAGCCAGCCGAGCGGCACCACGGAGGCCCCGCCGTCGCGCGGGGTGATGCGGTAGAGATAGCCGATGCCGGTGGCGATGATCAGCGCGCCATCGGCCAGTTCGGCAAAGGCGGTGATGCCGGTGGCCGCCGCGGGATCGGGGTTGGTGGCGTAATAGGCCAGCGGGGTTTCGCTGACGATCTCCAGGCGCGGGGTGTATTCGACCAGCACCGCCTCTGGCCCCGCCGGGCCGAGGGTGACGCGCGGCACATAGGCGTGGCCGGTGCGATCGACCACCAGATTGCGCGACATATGGCCGGGCGGCGCGCCGACTTCGGTGCGGCGGGTCTGCCGGGTGGTGGTATCGTGCGCGGAGAGGGCATGGTTCCAGAGGCCGAGCGTGTAGAGCCAGCGCCCCGGCCAGGCAGACGCCTGCCCGGCGAGCGCAATCAGCCCTTCCGGGACGGCGTGCACATGGTCCCACCGCCCCTCCCCCGGGCGGAGCCGCCAGAGATGCGAGCCCGCGCGGGCGGGGGTTTGCGGGGTTTCACCGGTTTCGTCCGTGGAGGCGAAGTAGAGCCAGCCATCGGCGGCCTGGACCGGCTTGGTGTGGATTTTGCTCTGCATATCGTCCGGCTGGCGCAGGCCGAGGCGGGCGAGTTCGTTGAGCACGTTGCCGCGATCATGCAGGCGGGCGGTGGTGGGGTCGTATTCCACCAGATGGGCGGACGTCTCGCCGCCGAGGGCGGAAATGCCGGCCCAGATGCTGCCGCGCGTGTCGGCGCCAATCGCACCCCAGATGGCGTTGGCGCCGGGGAAGGCGGGCAGATCGATCACCCGCAGGCGTGGGGGGCGTTGCAGGTCGCGCGGTTCATGCGTGACCGGCGCGGCACGGGCGGCGTGGGCGAGCAGCGCCGCCGAGGTACCCAGAAGGGCCCGGCGGCGCATGCGCGACTAGCTCCGGTAGCTGCCGTTGATGTCGATGTAGCCGTGCGTCAGATCGCAGGTCCAGACGGTGGCCTTGCCTTTGCCGAGGCCGATATCGATGGCGATATCAACCTCTTTGCCCTTCATATGCGCGACCACCGGGGTTTCGTCATAGCCATCGATCACGGCGCCGTCGCGGGCCATCCAGACGCCGCCGACGCCGATGGAGAGTTTGTCACGGTCGGCCGGTTCGCCGGCTTTGCCGACCGCCATGACGATGCGGCCCCAGTTGGCGTCTTCCCCGGCGATGGCGGTTTTCACCAGCGGCGAGTTGGCCACCGTCATGGCGATGCGCTTGGCGGATTTGGTGCTGGCGGCGCCGGTGACGGCGATTTTGATCAGCTTCTGCGCGCCTTCGCCGTCGCGGGCGACTTGCAAGGCGAGGTCGAGCAGCAGGTCTGCCAGGGCGGCGGAGAAGGCTTTCAGCATCGCCGCATCGTCGTCCTTGACGCGCGGGTGCTTGGTTTCCCCGGTGGCGAACAGCAGCACCGTGTCGGAGGTGGAGGTGTCGCTATCGACCGTGGTGCAGTTGAAGCTGCGGTCCACGCCTTTTTTCAGCATGTCCTGCAACAGGCCGGAGGGGATTTTGGCGTCGGTGAAGACGAAGCAGAGCATGGTCGCCATGTCCGGCGCGATCATGCCGCTGCCTTTGGCGATGCCGTTGATGCGCACCTGGGTGCCGCCGATATCGACGGTGCGGGTGGCGGCTTTGGGGAAGGTGTCGGTGGTCATGATGCCGCGGGCGGCGGCTTCCCAGGCATCTGGGTCGAGCGCTGCGTGCAGGGCTGGCAGGGCGGCGGTCAGGCGGTCGTGCGGCAGCACTTCGCCGATGACGCCGGTGGAGGCGAGAAACACCTGCTTGGGCTTGCAGCCCACCAGCTTGGCGGCGGCGGCGGCGCTGGCTTTGGTGGTTTCCACCCCGGCTTTGCCGGTGAAGACGTTGGCGTTGCCGGCGTTGATGACCACCGCGCGGGCTTTGCCGCCGGCCAGGGCATCGCGACACCAGTCGATCGGCGCGCCCGGGCATTTGGAGGAGGTGAACACGCCGGCGACGGTGGTGGAGGCGGCCAGTTCCATCATCACCAGGTCGGTGCGGCCCTTGTAGCGGATGCCGGCGGCGGTGGCGCCGAGGCGGACGCCGGCCAGCGGCGGCAGCACGGGCAAGGGGACGGCGAGCGGTGAGACGGCGGTGGCCATGGCGGGGTCTCCGGCAAGGGGATCGGGCGGCGATAGGATGTTCTTTTTGTGAACAAAAAGAACCAAAAAAACTTCACCTATTCCTTAGCTACGCCGTACTCTCGGCGGTGAGAGTACGGCAACGGCCAGGCGGTGGAAAAGTTTTTTTGCTGCTTTGTTTTCAAACAAAGAAGTGCTTCCTCCCCGCCTGCCCTACAGCCTTACTTCTTTACGGGCGGCGGCGGCTCCGCCGTATCGGTGGCGCGCTTGACGCTGCCATCGGGGTTGAAGGTTTCGATCTTCAGGCCGGCGCGGGCGGTTTTGATCACGCCCTGAATGCCTTCCTGGATGATGGATTGGCGGATCTGGTCACGCGCTTGCTCAAACGGCATTGGCGGGGCGTCGCGGCGTTCTTCCACCTTGATGACGTGATAGCCGAATTGCGATTTGACCGGGGTTGGGGAAATTTCCCCCGGCTTGAGCGCGAAGGCGACGGCGGCGAATTCCGGCACCATATCGGCCTGTTTGAAGAAGCCGAGATCGCCACCATCGGCGGCGCCGGGGTCTGTGCTGCGCTTTTTGGCGATGGCGGCGAAGTCTCCACCGGCTTTCAGCTCGGCGATGATGGCTTTGGCATCCGCCTCGTTGGTGAGCAGGATGTGGCGGGCATGCACCTCCGGCTCCCCAGGCTTGCCGGCGAAATCACGGTCGTAGCGGACGCGCAGCGCATCTTCGGTCAGCAATGGGCCGACGTCTTTTTGCAGCAAGGCGGTTTGCAAGGTTTGATCGGCGGCGCGGGCGAGGCTGCGCTGGACACTGGCATCCTTTTCCAGGCCGCGCTTGTGGGCGAGCAGGACAATGGCTTTGCGATCAACGAGTTGGTCGATCAACATGGGGTAGAGTACATTGGGCGGCATGCCGCGCATTTCCTCCGGCAGCGACTGCGCGGCGTCGGCGAGGTCGGACGAGCGGATTTCCTGACCATCGACGCGGGCAACCACTGGATCGACCGGCAGGATGGTCGCCGGGGCCGCTGCGGGCTGGGTTTGGGCGTGGGCGGGCAGGCCGAGGGCCAGCAGCACGGCGAACGCGGCTGGAATGACGGTCAGGCGCGTGGGCGACATGCGGTGGTCCTTAAAAAAGCTGATGGGGCGATGATGGCGACTTCCCGAGCGCCCTACAAGAAACCCAAGCGGGCCACAAGCCGCAGCCCTGGGATGCGGTTTGCCGGGGGAGGCACGGCACACAATCCTGCCCGTCGTTGACCCGCGCCCCCCGCAGTCCTATCTGACAGCGGATTTGTTGTGCTTCGGTGCTTCCCCCTGCTCGCCTGCCCCCCTGGAAGGGTCTTCATGTTCGCCTCTATCGCCCGCGCCATTTTCGGAAACGCCAACGACCGCGCCTTGAAGGCGTATCAGCGGCGGATACCGCAGATCAATGCCCATGAGCCCGCGATGCAGGCTTTGTCGGATGAGGCTCTGCGCGGCAAGACCGCGGAATTCCGCGAGCGGCTGGGGCAAGGCGCCACCTTGCACGATCTGCTGCCGGAAGCCTTCGCCGTGGTGCGCGAGGCGTCCCGCCGGGTGCTGGGGATGCGGCATTTCGACGTGCAGCTGATCGGCGGCATGGTGCTGCATGACGGCAAGATCGCCGAAATGAAGACCGGTGAGGGTAAGACCCTGGTCGCCACCCTGCCCGTCTACCTGAATGCACTGCCGGGCAAGGGCGTGCATGTGGTGACGGTGAACGACTACCTGGCGCGGCGCGATAGCGAGTGGATGGCGCAGGTTTATGGCTTCCTCGGCATGGCCACCGGGGTGATCGTGCACGGGATCGACGAGGACCAGCGGCGCGCGGCGTATCAGGCCGATATCACCTATGGCACCAACAACGAATTCGGCTTCGACTATCTGCGCGACAATATGAAGTATCGGCTGGAGGATATGGTCCAGCGCGACTTTAGCTATGCGATTGTCGACGAGGTTGACTCGATCCTGATCGACGAGGCGCGCACGCCGCTGATTATCTCGGGCCCGGCGGAGGATTCGTCGGATTTGTACCGCAGCGTCAATGCGGTGGTGGTCGAGCTGGTGAAAGACCCGGCGACGTATGACAAAGAAGAGAAATTTAAGACGGTTTCGCTGACCGAAGCCGGCTCGCAAACCGCGGAGGATATGCTGCGGGCGGCCGGGATCGTCACCGAAGGCAATTTGTACGACATTTTCAACGTGACCGTGCTGCACCATCTGACGCAATCGGTGCGGGCGCATACGTTGTTTGCCCGCGATGTGGATTACATCGTGCGCGACGACAAGGTGATCATCATCGATGAGTTCACCGGCCGGATGATGGATGGGCGGCGTTACTCGGAAGGCTTGCATCAGGCGTTGGAGGCGAAGGAATTCGTCACCGTGCAGGCGGAAAACCAGACGCTGGCGTCGATTACGTTCCAGAATTACTTCCGGCTGTATCCGAAGCTGGCCGGGATGACCGGCACGGCGCTGACCGAAGCGGACGAGCTGGCGGAGATCTACAAGCTGGATGTGGTGGACATTCCCACCAACGTGCCGGTGAGCCGCCGCGATGACGATGACGAGGTTTATCGGTCGGCCGACGAGAAATACGATGCCGTTGCCAAGCTGATCGACGAGGCGCGGGAACGTGGCCAGCCGGTGCTGGTGGGCACCACCAGCATCGAGCGCAGTGAGCAACTCAGCGAATTGCTGAAGCGCCGCAAAGTGCCGCACAAAGTGCTGAACGCGCGGTTCCACGAGCAGGAGGCGGGGATTATTTCCCAGGCCGGCGCGCCGGGGGCGGTGACGATTGCCACCAACATGGCCGGGCGTGGCACCGACATTAAGCTCGGCGGCAATGTGGAAATGCGCATCAAGCTCGAACTCGCCGATGTGACGGATGAGGCCGAGTTCAACGCGCGCGCCGAGAAAATCCGCGCCGAAGTGGCCACCGCGCATGACCAGGTGAAGGCCGCGGGCGGGTTGCTGGTGGTGGGCACCGAGCGGCATGAGAGCCGGCGGATCGACAACCAGCTGCGCGGCCGGTCTGGCCGGCAGGGCGATCCGGGCGGCAGCCGGTTCTTCCTGTCGCTGGAAGACGACCTGATGCGGATTTTCGGCTCTGACCGCATGGGCGGGATGCTGGCGCGGCTGGGGCTGAAGGATGGCGAGGCGATCGTGCATCCGTGGATTAACAAGGCACTGGAGAAGGCGCAGAAAAAGGTTGAGGCGCGCAACTTCGACACGCGCAAGAACGTGCTGAAATACGACGACGTGATGAACAACCAGCGCCGGGAAGTTTACGCCCAGCGGCGGGAGTTTATGCGCGCCGAGACGGTGACCGAGGCGCTGGCGGATATGCGGGCCGAGGTGGTGGCGGAAATGGTGGCCAAGCGCATTCCGCAGAAGGCGTATGCCGAGCAGTGGCAATCCGCCGAACTGGCCGAGGATGTGGCGCGGACCTTCGGGCTGATGCTGCCGGTGGTGGCGTGGGCGGCCGAAGAAGGGATCGACGAAGAAGGCATCATCGAGCGGATCAACCAGGCGCTGGATGTGCATATGGCGGCCAAGGCGGCGAATTTCGGGCCGGATATGATGCGCTACGTGGAAAAGAACCTGCTGTTGCAGGTGCTGGACCAGGTGTGGAAGGAGCATCTGCTGGCGCTCGACCATTTGCGCCAGGGCATCGGGCTGCGGGCTTATGGCCAGCGCGATCCGCTGAACGAATACAAATCCGAAGCCTTCGCGATGTTCAATGCGATGTTGGACGAGTTGAAGGAGCGGATCACCTCGGTGCTCGCGCGCATCGAAATCGGCCGCGACCCGGAGCCGGCGCCGCAGTTCGACATGGTGGAAAGCCATCCCGACCCGGCGCAAGGCGATGGCTCGGCGTTCGAGCTGGTGGGCGGCAGCGCGGCGGCGCCGAATGTGAGCAGCGCGCGGTTGAGCAGCGATGGCTATGACCCGGAAGATGCTTCGACCTGGGGCTTTGTGGCGCGCAATGCGCCGTGCCCGTGCGGGTCTGGCAAGAAGTTCAAGCACTGCCATGGACGGAATGTTTAGAGCGTAATTTCAATAATTTAGAGGAGTTGGCTGCCTGATTGTTCGGTCGCGGGAGATGATGTTATAACTTCTGTGCAAACAACAGGCATTCCATGTCAGCGCTCAAGGTCACTTCTATCGGCAATTCGGTCGGCGTAATCCTGCCCAAGGAGTTGCTGGCCAGGCTCGGCGTTGGCAAGGGCGATACGCTTTTTGCGGTGGAAACCGATGGCGGCATCCGTTTGACGACGACGGACCCTGAGTTCCAGGCGCAGATGGACATCGCGCGGCAGGTCATGAAGAAGCGACGGGCCGTGCTGCGCGAACTGGCGAAATGACGGTTTGGCTGACGCGGGCGTTGTTGCTGGCCGTGCATGATGAGCAGATTGCCGAGCATGGCGGGGCATCCGGCATACGCGATGTGGGCTTGCTGGAAAGCGCTATCGCCCGCCCGCTCGACCACGCTGGGCATGATGGGGCGGATATCGCCGCGTTGGGGGCGCTCTACGCGCTGGCCATCGCCCGCAACCATCCCTTCGTGGATGGCAACAAGCGTACGGCATTCGTGGCGCTCGAAACCTTTTTGGTTCTGAATGGGGTGGCATTGACGGCCGGTGATGCTGAGGCAACCGTGATGATGCTGGATATGGCAGCCGGAACGGTCGGCGATGCAGCCTTCATCGCGTGGGTCAGGCGTTCGGTCGTCGAACGCTAGCCAGCGGCGGGCTGCGACGGGGGGGTGCGGATGATGTTACGGGCTTGCACGGAGCCAGGCGGCTGGCCGGCGGTGCTGGAGGGGCAGGCCGCGGTTTTGCTGGCGTTGCAGCAGCAACTGGCGGACAGCCAGTGGTGGCCGGCCGAGCGGTTGCGCGCGGCACAGTTTGAGCAACTCGCGACCTTGGTGGCGTTTGCCCGTGAGGCGGTGCCGTTTTACGCCGCGCGGCTGGACGCGGCGGGGCTTCCGGCGGGGGCAGCGTTGACGCCGGAGGCATGGTCTCGGCTGCCGGTGTTGAGCCGGCATGATGTGCGCCAAGCCGGGGAGGCGTTGCATGCCACAAGCTTCCCTGCCGCACATGGTGGCTTTTTCGAGATCTCGACCGGCGGGTCAACCGGGATTCCGGTGCGGGTGCGCAAGACCGATCTGGCGCGGCTGATGTGGCAGACCGGCCATGTGCGCGGGCGGTTGTGGCATCAGGAGGACCCGGGCGGCACGCTGGTGCGCTTGCTGTCGCTGCCGCCGGGCACCGATCCGCAAATCCTGGCGGCGCTCTACGCGCCAGAGGGGGTGGTGCTGGAGAACTGGGGCGGGGTGGACGAGTTGCTATGGCGCACTGGAAAATTTGCCGGCTTTAGCGACACGCACCCGATTGCCGACCAGGTGCGATTTGTGCAGACGCATCAGGCGAACCACATTCTGACCATGCCGGCGAATTTGCGGCTGTTGCTGTCCTATTGCCGGCAGCATGGGGTGCGCCTGCCCGATCTGCGATCGGTCTGGACGCAAAGCGAGATTGTGGACGACACCTTGCGCGCGGCCTGCCGCGAGGTGCTGGGTTGCGAGATCATCGATAATTACAGCGCCGCCGAGACGGGGTTTCTGGCCCTGCAATGCCCGGAGAGCGGGCAGTATCACATCCAGGCTGAGACCATGCTGGTGGAAATTCTGGATGCGGCGGGGCACGCCTGCCAGCCGGGCGAGATTGGCCGGGTGGTGGTGACGCCGCTGCATAATTTCGCCACGCCGCTGTTGCGGTATGAGATTGGCGACGAGGCGGAAGTTGGCGCGCCTTGCCGATGTGGCCGCGGGCTGTCGGTGCTGCGGCGGGTGGTTGGCCGGTCCACCGATTATCTGACCCTGCCATCGGGCGAGCAGCGGCGCCCGCAACTCGGCTATTATCAGCTGGCGAAAATCCGCACGGTGACCGAATTCCAGTATGTGCAGCGCAGCCTGCAGCAGATTGAACTGATGCTGGTGGTGGAGCGGCCGTTGACGGCGGCGGAGGAGGCGGAAATCCGGCAGATGGTGGTGGTGAATATGGGGCCGGAATTCGGGCTGACGATCAGTTGCCATGCCAGCCTGCCGCGCACCAAAGCCGGCAAGCTGCGCCCGTTCGTGTCTGATCTGGTAGCGTGACCGGGGCATTGCCACGCCGCGAAAGCTGGCAGGTGGCGATGCAGACCACGCATGGGCCGAGTTTGGCCGCGCCGTGGCCGGCGGTGATTGCCCGGGTGCGTGGTGCAACCGGCGGTGCGACCGATGCCCGACAGGCGCAGGCGCGGATTGGGTCGTTGCTGCCGGACCGGTTGGGCCTTGGCTGGGGGTTGCCCGACGGCAGGGTGGCGATGGGCACTCTGGCAGCGGGGTTGGCGCAGCGATTTGCCACGCTGGGCGGGCCGGCGGATCTGCCGGTGCAGCAGGCGATCATCGGGCCGGACAGCCAGGTGATCGCGCTCGGCTATGACGAGCCGGAGGCGTCGCATCTGGCGTTGCTGCTGGGGGTGCGGCTGGCGATTTATGCGCTGGCACCGGTGGACGATGCGGCCGAGGCCGCGGCGTTGGCGGAGATGGCACGGCAGACCGTGGCGCAGATTGCCGCTGTGGCGCCGGATTTCATCGCCCGGCCGCTGCTGCGGGCGGCGCGGCGGCGGGGCATACCGGTGCGCCCGGTGGCGCCGGGCGGGCGGATCTGGGCCTATGGCCATGGCTGCCGGCGGGTGGATTTTTTCGAGGTGGCGACGGGGCGGGATACGTTGACCGGCACGCTGCTGGCGCGGAACAAAAGCCTGACCAACCAGTTGATCGCGCGGCTGGGTTTTCCGGGCACCCAGTTTGGCCTGGCGAGCGATTTTGCCACCGCCGCCGTAGTGGCGCGGACGTTGGGATATCCGGTGGTGGTCAAGCCGATCGATGGCGGCAAGGGGGTTGGGGTGACCGCCGATATCCGCGACGAGGCAGGCTTGCACAACGCGGTGCAGGTGGGGTTGAGCGCGTTTTCCCCGACGGTGCTGGTGGAAAAGCACGTGGCCGGGGACGACCATCGCATGGCGGTGATCGGTGGGCGGTTTGCCTGGGTGTATCGGCGGCGGCCGGCGGAAATTATCGGCGATGGCCGGCGCACGGTGCGGGCGTTGATTGAGGACGCCAATCGGCAGCGCGACCCGGCGCTGGTGGCGGCGGGGTATTTGCAGCCTTTGGTGGTGGATGCCGATATGCTGGCGGTGTTGCAGCGCGCGGGGCTGGGGTTGGATGCGGTGCCGCCGGCAGGCGGGCGCGTTGGTTTGCGGACGATTGCCAATCTGTCTGCCGGTGGCATGCTGGAGGAGGTGACGACCCAGGTGCATCCGGACAACATCGCCATGGCCGAGGCGATTGCGCGTTCCTTCGGGCTGGATGCGGCGGGGATCGATTATATTACCCCGGATATCAGCCAATCCTGGCGCATGATTGCCAGTGCGGTGATTGAGGTGAACGGCACCCCGGCGATTTCGGATGATCGGCAGGCCGATGTGGTGATGGCGCGCGCCTTCCCGGCCGGGGAGGATGGCCGGATCGCCACGGTGGTGATTGTAGATGCGACCGCCGATTTAGCGCGCCAATACGCGGCGTGGCTGGGGGAGCGCATGTCGGGGGTCGGGCTGACGGACCCTACGCAGACGGCGCTGGATGGGGTGTTGCGCCATGTGGCGCCCGCATCGCTGCCTGCGACGCTGGGAGAGCGGGCCGCAGGGCTGCTGCTGGACCCGGCGACGCGGGTGCTGGTGGTGAGCCTGACCTTGGAGGCGATGCTGGAGCATGGCCTGCCGGTGGAGCGGTGCGACCTGCTGATCGGGCGGAGGTTTCAGGACTGGCCGCAGGACCTGCGCGCCTTGGGGCAGACCCATGCGCGCAGTGTGCAGCCCCTGGCAGAGGCCGAGACGCTAACGCCGGAGTTGCTGGCCGCTTGCCTGCACGCCACGATCGCACGGCCGCATCGGGTAGATTGACGGTGCGTGGCCCGGGAGGGATTGCCCCCTCCCGGGCCAGCATGCGCCTCGGGTTACGAGCCTTCGGACGGGCCGGTGGCCCACAGCAGCATGTCAAACTTCGCGTTGGCGCAGCCGGTGCCAGTCAGCTCGCCTTTGGCTTCCTTGCTGGTGCGTAGGCCGGCGACAGTCCCGGCCGGGCCGTTGCCGTTCACCGAGGTGAGCACGGCGGAGATTTTGCCGTCCGCACCGATCGAGCCGTTGATGACGCTGATGCCGCTCATGTCACTATAGAATGCCACGCCGTTGAGGCTGACGACGCCACCGGATTTGGTCGGGGCGAGGTGCCATTCGATGGTTGGGCAGGCGGCGCCGGCGGGAGTTTTCACGGCGGTGGCAGTGCGGCCAACGCGCCCGTGGCGGCCGAAATCCTGCTCCTGCGCCGAAGCGGCGACCAGGCCGGCCGTGGCCAGCAGGGCGGTGCCGAGGAACGCTGCACGCAAAGCCAGAGGGAGATGTTTCATAGCAATGGTCCCATTTATACGTCAGCCACCATGGCTGGGCGATGGGTTTAGATTAGGGCACGGCGTGTGCCACATGTTGATGTAGATCAATATTTGTTAGTGTTTAAGATTATTTTTCAGTTACATTAGTCACAAATAGCGACGAGTACATGATGTCCGTCTAAAAAATACTTATTCCGTACTGATATAGATACGTTTTTTACACCGTCGGCGGCATCCACGGGCGTCGCGGTTGGCGCATAACCGCCATAACGCTGGGGCGGCCGAAGTTTTCCTGCAGTTGATTCAGATCAAGGCAGGGGCGGCTTGGGTGGGGTTTATTGGCTTTCAGCAAGGCATCATCCGTTAGACGTTCACCCAGGCCCAGTTGTGGCTTGAGGCAACCAGGCGGGAGACGGCCGGCATCGGCTGGGCAGGATTTTTCCCCCCAATGCACCAGCCTAGACTTGACCCGACCCGCGGTACGCTGCGGTCGGGTCTTTTTTTGACCAATCGCCGGGCCTGGCGGCGGGCTTGGGGTTGCGGGGCGGGCGGCAGGCTGTATCACACGCCTTCCACCGGTATTCAGCAGAGGGCAGCATCCTATGGACTCCACCACCACCAAATTGCGGGTCGGCGTGATCGGGCTTGGGTCTATGGGGATGGGGGTGGCGCTGAATCTGGTGCAGCACGGCCATAGCGTGTTCGGCGCCGAGTTGCGCGAGGCGGCGCGGGCGGAGTTGCAGGCAGCGGGCGGGCAGGCGGTGGTGCAGGCGAGCGCGTTGCCGGGCGAATTGCAGGCGCTGGTGGTGTTTGTGGTCAACGCGGCGCAGGTGGACAGCGTGCTGTTCGGCGCCGAGGGCTGCCTGGACCGGCTGGTGCCCGGCGGCGTGGTGCTGTGCTGCACCACGGTGGCGCCGGAATATGCCCGCAGCCTGGATGCGCGGCTGGCCGAGCGGCAGTTGCGGCTGCTGGATGCGCCGGTTTCCGGCGGTGCGGGCGCGGCGCGCGGCGGCACGATGACGGTGATGGCATCCGGCAGCGCGGCCGCGTTCGAGCAGGCGCAGCCGGTGCTGGATGCGGTGGCGGGCAAAGTGTGGCGGCTGGGCGATGCGGCCGGGATTGGCAGCACGATCAAGATGGTGAACCAGTTGCTGGCCGGGGTGCATATCGCGGTGGCGGCGGAGGCGATGGCGCTGGGCATTCGCGCCGGGGCCGATCCGCAGACCCTCTTTGAGGTGATTTCATCGTCGGCCGGCAGTTCGTGGATGTGGCAGAACCGCATGCCGCATGTGCTGGCCGGCGATGATACGCCGCTTTCGGCGGTGAATATCTTTGTCAAAGACCTCGGCATTGTGCTGGATCAGGCGCGGGCGCTGACCTTTCCGCTGCCGATGGCGGCGTCGGCCCATCAGTTGTTCCTGGCCGCCGCGGCCGCCGGGCATGGCGGACGCGACGATTCGTTTGTGATCCGGTTCTGGGAGAACCTGGCCGGGATCAGCCTGCCGGCGAAACCTGCGGGCGAATAAGCGCCTCCACCGCAGCGGCGATGGCGAACAGCCGTGTATCGCCCAGGGTTTCGCCCATCAGCATCAGCCCGACCGGGGCGTCGCCCGGCTGGTGGCAGGGCAGCGAGATGGCGCAACGGTCCAGGAAATTGCCGGCGGCGGTGTTGCGCAGTTGCAGCATGTTGACCCGGGTATACTCGGCCTCGTCATCGAGCGCGGCGATGGCGGGCGGAATGAGGGCGCAGGTGGGCATCAGCAGCGCGTCATAGGGCGCGGTTTCGGCATCGAAGCGGGCGATGACGGCGGCGCGGGCGTTGAGCACATCGACATAATCCGCCGCCCCCATGCGGTCCCCGCCCAGGATGCGCTTGAGCACGCGAGGATCGTAGCCATCGCGCTTGGCGGCGATCAGCTTGCGGTGCCAGGCCCAGGCTTCCGGGGCGGTGATGCCGCCGGCGGCGTTGGCGGCGGGGATGGCGTCCAGCGCCGGGAAAGCGACGTGGCTGATGGTGGCACCGGCGGCGGCGAGCGCGGAGAGAGCACGGGCGAAGGCGGCGGCGACGTGTTCGTCGAGCCCGTCCAGCATGTAGTTGGTTGGCACCGCCAGGCGCAGCCCGGCCAGCGGCAGCGGCGGTTGGGTCGGTTGCGCGGTGCCGGCAAAAATCGCGTCCACCGCCGCGCAGCAGGCGACGGAGTTGGCGAGCGGGCCGACCGAGTCCAGGCTGGTGGAGAGCGGCAGGATGCCGGTGATCGGCACCCGGCGGGCGGTGGGCTTATAGCCGACAATGCCGCACATGGCGGCGGGCACCCGGCAGGAGCCGCCAGTATCGGTGCCGAGCCCGGCATAGGCCATGCCATCGGCAACCGCGACGGCGGTGCCGGAGGAGGAGCCGCCGGGGATGCGGCCGGTGGCGCGGTCCCAGGGCGAACGGGGGGTGCCGTAATGCGGGTTGATGCCGAGGCCGGAGAAGGCAAATTCCGTCATGTTGGTGCGGCCCATCACCACGAAGCCGGCATCCATCGCGCGCTGCACGGTGGGGGCGTTGGTGGGGGCGGGCGGGGCGTCGGCCAGCACTTTGGAGCCGGCGGGGGTGGGTTGGCCGGCGATGTTGGCGAGGTCTTTGACGCAGAAGGGAATGCCGGCAAACGGGCTGGGGGCGCGGCCGACGGCGCGCAGCCGGTCCATCGCATCGGCGGAGGCGCGGGCGCCCTCGGCATCGACTTTCAGGAAGGCGCGACCGCCCTCCCCCGCTGGATCGGCGATGCGGGCGAGGCAATCCTCGACCAGCTGGCGGGAGGTGGTCTTGCCGGTGGCAAGGGCGGCGGAGAGGGAGGAGAGTGTTTGCATGGCGCAAGCCTGCCCTGAGCCCTGCGGGCTGACAAGACGGAGTGTTGACGTTGACGGCCGGGAATGCCCCATTGCGGCAGCAATTTTTCAGGAGTGCCCGCGATGACCGAGATCCCCGCCAAACCCGTGCTGCTGACCGGCGCGTCCGGCGCGCTGGGCCGGCAACTGGCGCGTAAGCTCGGCGCGGCCGGGTGGACGCTGGTGCTGACCGATATCGTGCCCTTTCCGGACCCAGTGCCGGCGGGGAGCCGGTTTGTGCGCGCCGATTTGAACGATGGGCCGACGGTTTTGCGGCTGGCGGAAGGCTGCGGGATGATCCTGCATTTTGGCGGCGTGTCCACCGAGCAGCCGTTCGAGGCGATTTTGGGGCCGAATATTCGCGGCCTGTTCCATATCTACGAGGCGGCGCGGCGGGAGAAGGCGCGGGTGCTGTTCGCGTCGTCCAACCACAGCATTGGCTTTCATGAGCGCGAGACCAAACTGGATGACGACTGCCAGTTTATGCCGGACGGGTATTACGGCCTGTCCAAAGCCTATGGCGAGCTGATGGGCCGGATGTACTGGTTCAAGCACGGGGTGGAGAATGTGAACGTGCGGATCGGGTCCAGCTTTCCCGAGCCGGCGGAGGCGCGGATGCTGGCGACCTGGCTGAGCTATGACGATCTGGTGCGGCTGTGCGTGCGGGCGACGCTGGCGCCGAAAGTGGGGAGTTGCGTGATCTGGGGAGCGTCTAACAATAGCCGGACGTTCTGGGGGCATGATAGCCGGGAGGCGCTGGACTGGCTGCCGGAAGATAGCGCGGATGGCCATGCCGGGCGGGTGGGCAACATCACCAGCGGCGATCCGGTAATCGAGCGTTACCAGGGCGGCGGCTATACCGCGATTGACTACAGCCGCGCCGAGGCGCCGCCGGCGCCGCTCTTCGGCAAAAAATAGCCGCGCGCCCGGCGCGATGGCGAACCATCGCGCCGGGGCGGGTTAGGGCAGGTATTTCCACAGACCATCTTTGACCACGACCATCACCAGGGAGCGGTTGTCGGTGCCGTTATGGTCGGTGGGGGTCATTTTGTAGATGCCGGCGGAGCCTTTCACCTCACCGCCCGTTTCCATCGCGTCACGCAAGGCGGTGCGGAAGGCGGCGGTGCCGGGTTGGGCGACTTTCAGCGCCGTGGGGACGGCGGCGGCGAATAGCAGGTAGGCGTCCCACGTCGTCGCGCCGAACAGGTTGCGGGTGTTGGCGCCCCATTTCGCTTCGTAGACATTGACGAACGCCATCGCGCCATCGCGCATCGGGTGGTTGGCGGGCAGTTGCT
Organism: uncultured Rhodospirillales bacterium; assembly: GCA_903893975.1. Lineage (GTDB taxonomy): Bacteria > Pseudomonadota > Alphaproteobacteria > Acetobacterales > Acetobacteraceae > CAITOL01. The sequence continues at coordinate 27,313 of CAITOL010000181.1, forward strand.
CGGCCACCGCGACCGGGCTGGAGGCCAGCACCACACCTTCAGCCGCTTTGCCGGCGACGCGCAAGAAGTCTGGGTTGGCGACGCCCTGGTTGGCGATCAGCAGGCCGGGGAAGTTGCGGTTGCGAAGTTCTATCACCGGCAGCGCACCGGGGGTGCCGGAGGTAGCCATGAAAATGGCGTCCGGCTTGGCGGCCATCAGCTTGAGCGCCTGCGGGGTGACCGAGGTATCGTTGAGGTTGAATTTCTCCACCCCGGTAATTTTCAGGCTGCGCTTGGCGCCTTCGGACTCGAGCGCGGCGGTGAAGGCGTCGCCAAAGGCGGTGGCGAAGGCGATGGCGCCGATGGTTTTGCCGCCATGCGCCTTCATGTAGTCCAGTGGCACGGCCAGCATGGCCGATTCCGGGGAGGCCAGCTTGAAGGCCCAGCGGCGGCCGCCGGTTGGCGGCTCGATCACCGATTGCGAACCGGCGGTGCTGACCATGGGCGTGCCGGAGGCGCCGGCGGATTCGAGCACGGCGAGCGAGGTGGGGGTGACCGAGGGGCCGATAATGAAATCGACCTTTTCCTCGTTGACCAGTTTCTGGAAGGCTTGCACCGCCTTGGTGCTGTCGGTGCCGTCGTCGAGGATGACGTAGCGGATTTTCTGCCCGGCGACTTCGCGCGGCAGCAATTCGATGGTGTTGCGCTGTGGGATGCCGAGCGAGGCGCCGCCGCCGGTCAAAGAGAGCACCGCGCCGACGGTGATGTCGGCATGGGCTGCAACCGGCATGGCCAGCAAGGTGGCGAGCGCGGCGAGCCGCGGCAGGGTGTGGCGGAGCATTCTTGTCTTCCCCCAGGGAGTTGAAGGTTCAGCCTAAACCGGGGAATGCCGATCCACCAAGCGGCTTTCCGCCGGATCTGGCGGCAATGACGGCATTTTTGCCTGCGAGCAATCGCCCCGCGACTGGCGCAATGGGCTGGCGGTTCTTATGTAGAGGCTCTGTTCTGGAGAGTTCGCGGATGCGCCATCTGACCCTTGCGGTACTGTTCGCCGTTATGCTGGCCGCCGGTCCGGGCTGGGCCGCAGAGCTGGCGGCGCATCGGGCGCATTATGCGTTGCAGCTTGAGCAAGGGCGCGGCGAGATGATCGCGGGCACCGGCAGCATGGATTACGAGGTGACCGATGCGTGCGACGCCTGGGCGGTGCGGCAGCGTTTGCAGATGCAGCTGACCGCGCGCGACGGGACGCAGACCGAAACCACATCGGACTACACCACGCTGGAAAGCAAAGACGGGCACACGCTGCGCTTCCGCTTGCGGCAGACCACGGATGGGGAGACCAGCGCCGTGGTGGCGGGCACGGCGAGCCTGTCGGCCGAGGGCGGCGAGGTGAAATACGTGCAGCCCGAGGCCAGCACCACGGCGCTGCCGGCGGGCACCTTGTTCCCGATGGCGCATACGGCGGCGATTTTGGCGGCGGCGCAGGCGGGCAAGAAATTCATCGCCGTGCCGCTGTTCGATGGCACCGGCACCGATGGGGCGCAGAACAGCACGGTGGCGATTGCCGGCTGGGGCGCGAGCCCGGCCAGTGCGTCCCCGGCTTTGGCGGCGCTGCCGAGCGGGCGGGTGCGGATTGCGTTTTTCAACCGCGCCGATAGCGGGCAGGAAGCGGATTACGAGGTGGGCATGCGGTATTATGCCAATGGGGTGAGTGAGGATCTGTCGATGGATTTCGGCGAGTTCGTCATGGCGGCCAAATTGAAGGAGTTGAAGCTGGCCAAGCCCGGCTGCTGATCCGGGGGGCGGATTCAGCTTCGGTTAATAATTCGTTCGTTCTTTGTTCTTGACGGCTTTGCCCTGGCTCGGCAGAGTGTGCGAGAACATAGAGGGAACATGGCGATGGGTGATCTGGGACATCATCTGACTCTGCGAGAGAGCTTCGACCTGGCGCGGGAGATTGACCCGCAGGAGTTGGAAGCCATTGAGCGCGCCGGGATGCTGGAGCCGCAGATGGGCTACAGCACCCCTTCCCCATATGGCCAGCCACGCATCGGGCGGACGCGGCAGGGTTTGGGCATTCCACAGCCGCCGGCGCCGATGCGGGTAGTGTCGCCGCCGCCGCGTAAGGGGCGGGGGGCGACGATCAACCCGCCCAGCCGCTTCGACGCGCAGGTGCCGGCGAGCTTTGATGATGGCTGGGACACGGTGGAGGTGGAGCCGGCGCCGTTGCAGACCACGCTGACGCGCGATGCGTCCCGCAGTGTGATCAGTTGGAACAGCAGCCCGGATCTGGGCTTTGACCGGGCGGTGAACCCGTATCGTGGCTGCGAGCATGGCTGCGTTTATTGCTATGCCCGGCCGAGCCACGCCTATCTTGGCCACTCCCCCGGCCTGGATTTTGAAACCAAGCTGAGCTTCAAGCCGGATGTGGCGGAGATTCTGGAGCGGGAGTTGCGCAAGCCCGGCTATGTGCCGCGGCCGATTGCGCTGGGCACCAATACCGACCCGTATCAGCCGGTGGACCGCACGCTGAAGCTGACCCGCGCGGTGCTGTCGGTGCTGGACCGGTTCAACCATCCGGTGACGATTGTCACCAAGTCCGATCTGGTGCTGCGGGATCTGGATATTCTGGTGCCGATGGCGCAGCGCAACCTGGTGCGGGTGTGCCTGTCGGTGACGACGCTGGACCCGGTGCTGGCGCGGCGGATGGAGCCGCGAGCGGCGAGCGCGGCCAAGCGGCTGCATGCGATTGGCGCGCTGGCGCAAGCGGGGGTGCCGGCGGGGGTGATGGCGGCGCCGATGATCCCGGGGCTGAACGATGCCGAGTTGGAAAAGATCCTGGAGTTGGCCGGCCGTGCCGGGGCGGGCTGGGCCGAGTATGTGCTGCTGCGGTTGCCGCATGAGATCAAACAGATTTTCGAGGACTGGCTGCATCAGCATTACCCGGACCGGGCGCGCCATGTGCTCGACCTGGTGCGGGAAACCCGGGCGGGGGCGCTGAACGACGCCAAATATTGCCAGCGGTTCAACGGCACCGGGGTTTACGCCGACCTGCTGGCCAACCGCTTCAGCCGGGCCGCGCGCCAGTTTGGGCTGGACACGCGGGAGAGCCTGGATTGCAGCCAGTTCGCCGTGCCGGCAGATTTGCGGCAGGGCATG
>CAITOL010000182.1 GCA_903893975.1 uncultured Rhodospirillales bacterium
AAGAAACCGCGCTGCTCGAAAGCCTCGAAGGCAACAAGGGCATGCCGCGCCTGACGCCGCCCTTCCCGGCGGCGGTCGGGCGCTATGGCGGCCCGTCCACGGTGAACACCGTGGAAAGCATCGCGGTCGCGCCGACCATTCTGCGCCGTGGCGCCTCCTGGTTCTCCGGCCTCGGCCGCCCGAACAATGCCGGCACCAAGCTGTTTTGCATCTCCGGCCACGTGAACAAGCCCTGCAACGTCGAAGAAGAACTCGGCATCCCCCTGCGCGAGCTGATCGAGAAATACGCCGGCGGCGTGCGCGGCGGCTGGGATAACCTGCTCGCCGTCATCCCCGGCGGCGCCTCGGTGCCGGTGCTGAACAAAGCCACCTGCGACGATATGCTGATGGATTTCGACAGCCTGCGCGCGGTCAAATCCGGCCTCGGCACCGCCGCCGTTATCGTGATGGACAAATCCACCGACATCATCAAGGCCATCGCCCGGCTCAGCCAGTTCTACAAGCACGAAAGCTGCGGCCAGTGCACCCCCTGCCGCGAAGGCACGGGCTGGATGATGCGGGTGATGAACCGCATGGTACAAGGCCGCGCGGAAATCGACGAAATCGACACGCTGGAAGCGGTGACCCGCCAGGTGGAAGGCCACACGATCTGCGCCCTCGGCGACGCGGCGGCATGGCCGATCCAGGGGCTGATCAAAAACTTCCGGCCGGAAATGGAAGCCCGGATTGCCGCCTATAAAGCGAGCAAATCCATGCAGATGGCGGCGGAGTAAGGCCATGGTCAAAGTCACGGTCGACGGTATTGATGTCGACGTCCCCGCCGGTTCCAATGTGCTGCAAGCCTGCGAGGCTGCCGGCAAGGAAGTGCCGCGCTTCTGCTACCACGAACGCCTGAGCGTCGCCGGCAACTGCCGCATGTGCCTGGTGGAAATCGAAAAAGCGCCGCCCAAGCCCTTCGCCTCCTGCGCCTATCCGGTCAATGACGGCATGGTCGTCCACACCGATACGCCGATGGTGCGCAAAGCCCGCCGCAGCGTGATGGAATTCCTGCTGATCAACCACCCGCTGGATTGCCCGATCTGCGACCAGGGCGGCGAGTGCGACCTGCAAGACCAGGCCGTCGGCTATGGCGGCGACCAGTCGCGCTACCTCGAACCCAAGCGCGCCGTGAAAGACAAAAACCTCGGCCCGCTGGTCAAAACCGTGATGACCCGCTGCATCCAATGCACGCGCTGCATCCGCTTCTCCACCGAAATCGCCGGCGTGCCCGAACTCGGCGCCACCGCGCGCGGCGAAAGTATGGAAGTCGGCACCTACGTCGAAAAGGCGCTGTCGTCGGAACTCTCCGGCAACCTGATCGACATCTGCCCGGTCGGCGCGCTCACCTCCAAGCCCTACGCCTTCGTCGCCCGGCCGTGGGAATTGAAAAAGACCGACAGCGTCGATGTGCTGGACGCGGTCGGCGCCAATATCCGCGTCGATTCGCGCGGCACCGAGGTGCTGCGCGTGCTGCCGCGCCTGAATGAAGACGTGAACGAAGAATGGCTGGCCGATAAATCCCGCTTCGCCGTCGATGGGCTGCGCCGCCGCCGGTTGGACACGCCCTGGGTGCGCCAGAACGGCAAGCTGGTCAAAGCCGACTGGCAGCAGGCGTTCGACGCCATTGCCGCCAAGGCCGCCGGCCTCGCGGGCGACCGCATCGGCGCGGTGGCCGGCGATCTGGCGGATGCCGAAAGCATGCTGGCGCTGAAAGACCTGCTGGCCAGCCTCGGCTCGGCCAATCTGGACTGCCGGCAGGACGGCGCGGCGCTCGATACCTCCCGCCGCGATTTCTACAGCTTCAACACCTCCATCGCCGGGATTGAGGAGGCGGACGCCATCCTGCTGATCGGCACCAATCCGCGCCATGAAGCGCCGCTGATCAACGCCCGCATCCGCAAGGCCATCCTGGCCGGCGGCGTGCATGTCGGCGCCATCGGCGCCAAGGCGGATCTCACCTACAAGCCGCAATGGCTCGGCGAAGGGCCGGACGCGATTGCCGCCCTGCTCGCCGGCACGCATCCATTTGCCGACATCCTCAAGGCCGCCAAAAAGCCGATGCTCATCCTCGGCCAGGGCGCGCTGCGGCGCGAAGACGGTGCGGCCATCCTCGCCGCCTGCTGGAAGCTGGCGGCCGAAACCGGCATGCTCTCGGCGGACTGGCACGGCTTCAACGTGCTGCACACCGCCGCCGCGCGCGTCGGCGCGCTGGACCTCGGCTTTGCCAGCGGCAAAACCCTGGCGCAGATGCTCGGCGGCGGCGTCGATCTGCTCTGGCTGCTCGGCGCGGATGAGTTCGATACCGCCAAAATCGGCCCCAACACCTTTGTCGTCTATCAAGGCCATCACGGCGATGCCGGCGCCGCCCGCGCCGACGTCATCCTGCCCGGCGCCGCCTACACGGAAAAAGACGCCACCTACGTCAACACCGAAGGCCGGGTGCAGCGCGGCCAACTGGCGATCTACCCGCCAGGTGAGGCGCGGGAGGATTGGAAGATCATCCGCGCCTTCAGCGGCATGATCGGCAAAACCCTGCCCTATGACACGCTGGCCGCCCTGCGCGCCCGGCTGGAACAGGTCAACCCTGTCTTCACCCGCGTCGATATGCTGCCGCGCTTTGGCTGCACCGACCTCACCGGCCCGGCCGGCAACCCGGCGGCGATGCGCGGCGATGCCTTCGTCCCGGCCGTGGTCAACTACTACATGACCGACGCCATCAGCCGCGCCAGCCCGACAATGGCCGAATGCACCGCAGCGGCCGCCCCGCTCGCCGTGGCGGCGGAGTAACGGCAATGGTCGATCTCGCTCTGAACTTTCTGTTCAATACCCAGCTGGGTTTCCTGATCCTGACCGTGCTGAAGGCGTTCGCCATCCTGGTGCCGCTGCTGATGATGGTCGCCTACCTCACCTATGTGGAACGCAAGGTGCTCGGCGCCATCCAGCTGCGCAAAGGCCCGAACGTGGTTGGCCCGTTCGGCCTGTTCCAGCCGTTCGCCGACGCGATCAAGATGCTGATGAAGGAAACCGTCATCCCCAGCGGCGCCAACAAGGTGCTGTTCCTGCTGGCGCCGATGCTGACCTTCTCGCTCGCCATGCTGGCCTGGGCGGTCATCCCGGTGAACGACGGCTGGGCGATCGCGGACATTAATGTCGGCGTGCTCTACCTGTTCGCCATCTCCTCGCTCGGCGTCTACGGCATCATCATCGCCGGCTGGGCTTCGAACTCGCGCTACCCGTTCCTCGGCGCCATGCGCTCGGCGGCGCAGATGGTGTCCTACGAAGTCTCCATGGGCTTCGTCATGGTCACCGTGCTGGTCTGCGTCGGCTCGTTGAACCTCAACGACATCGTCATGGCGCAGTCCAAACTCTGGTTCTGCATCCCGCTTTTCCCCATGGCGGTGATCTTCTTCATCTCCACTCTGGCGGAAACCAACCGCTCGCCGTTCGACTTGCCGGAAGGCGAGAGCGAGATCGTGGCCGGCTTCTTCCTCGAATATTCGTCGATGAGCTTCGGCCTGTTCTTCCTCGGCGAATACGCCAACATGATCCTGATGTCCTCGATGACCACCATCCTCTTCCTCGGCGGGTGGCTCGGTCCGTTCGGCCTGTGGCCAGCGCTGGGGCCGATCTGGTTCATCCTCAAAGTCTGCATGGTGCTGTTCACGTTCATCTGGGTCCGCGGCACCTTTCCGCGCTACCGGTATGACCAGTTGATGCGCCTGGGCTGGAAAGTGTTTCTGCCGTTTTCGCTGTTCTATCTGGTGCTGGTCGCGGGCGTGCTGATGGCCTTCGGCTGGCTGCCGCACGTGGCGTAAGGGAATTATCGGATGAGCTTTCTCGATCGCACCGCGCGAAGCCTGCTGCTGGAAGAACTGGTCAGCGGCATGGCGCTGACCTTGCGCTACTTCTTCAAGCCCAAGGTCACCATCAACTACCCGTACGAAAAGGGCCCGATCAGCCCGCGCTTCAAGGGGGAGCACGCGCTGCGCCGCTACCCGAACGGCGAGGAACGCTGCATCGCCTGCAAACTGTGCGAAGCGGTCTGCCCGGCCCAGGCCATCACGATTGAGGCCGAGCCGCGCGAAGACGGCTCCCGCCGCACCACCCGCTATGACATCGACATGACGAAATGCATCTATTGCGGGCTGTGCGAAGAAGCCTGCCCGGTGGATGCCATCGTCGAAGGGCCGAACTTCGAGTTCGCCACCGAAACGCACGAGGAACTGCTCTATGACAAGGCCAAGCTGCTCGCCAACGGCGACCGCTGGGAGCCGGAACTCGCGCGCCGTCTCGAACTTGATGCGCCGTATCGGTAAGGCACGCACATGATCGCAACCCTCGCCTTTTATCTGTTCGCCGGCATTCTGCTGGTGTCCGCCGCGATGGTGGTCAGCGCGCGCAACCCGGTGCATGCCGTGTTGTTCCTGATCCTGTCCTTCTTCAACGCCGCCGCCCTGTTCCTGCTGGCCGGGGCCGAGTTCCTGGCGATGATCCTGGTCATCGTCTATGTCGGCGCGGTCGCGGTGCTGTTCCTGTTCGTGGTGATGATGCTGGACATCAACTTCACCCAGCTGCGCGAAGGCTTTCAGCGCTATCTGCCGGTGGGTGCCACCATTGGCGTGGTGCTGCTGGCCGAACTGGTCATCGTCTTCGGCGGCTGGCGCATCGCGCCGGGGTCAGACGCGCACCGCTTCGCGCCGATCGACGTCGCGGTGGAAAACACCCGCCAGATCGGCAACATCCTCTATACCGACTACATCCTGCTGTTCCAGGCCAGCGGGCTGATCCTGCTGGTCGCCATGATCGGCGCCATCGTGCTCACCCTGCGCGACCGGAAAACCTCGCTGCACCAGGTGGTCTCCAAGCAGGTCGCCCGCATGCCGGCCGATACGCTGGTGATGGTCGATGTGATCCGCGGCGCCGGCGTGCCGGCCGACCATTACCTGCGCCCGAAAGTTGCGCCGGTCGCAGCGCCGGAAGCGGCGCATGACAGCCACGGCCATGGAGGCCACCACTAATGTTGCCCGTCCCCCTCGGCCATTACCTCACCGTATCGGCGATTTTGCTGGTGCTGGGCATCTTCGGCATCTTCCTCAACCGCAAGAACATCATCGTTATCCTGATGTCGGTGGAACTGATCCTGCTGGCGGTGAACCTCAACCTCGTGGCCTTCTCCGCCGCCCTGGGCGACCTCGCCGGGCAGATCATGGCCATGTTCGTGCTGACCGTCGCGGCGGCCGAGGCCTCAATCGGGTTGGCCATCGTGGTGGTCTACTTCCGCAATCGCGGCTCGATTGAAGTCGAAGACGTCAACATGATGAAGGGCTGAACCATGTTGTACGCACTCGCCGTTTTCGCCCCGCTGGTCGGCTCCCTGATCGCGCTGCTGTTCGGCCGCCAGATCGGCGACCGCGCCGCGCAAACCGTCACCATCGCCGGCATGGTCCTCGCCTCGATCTGCGGCGTCTCGTCCTTTGTCGATCTGATCTATTCCGGCGTTCCCGCCGGGGTGATCAGCCTCGGCACCTGGGTCGAAGCCGGCAGCTTCCATGTGGAATGGGCGCTGCGCTACGATGCGCTGTCCGCGGTCATGGTCGCCATGGTCACCTGCGTGGCCACCCTGATCCACATCTACAGCGCCGGCTACATGGCGCACGACAACACCATCTGGAAGTTCTTCAGCTATCTCAGCCTGTTCACCTTCGCCATGCTCATGCTGGTGACGGCGGATAACCTGCTGCAACTGTTCTTCGGCTGGGAAGGCGTCGGCCTCGCGAGCTACCTGCTGATCGGCTACTACTACGACCGCCCGTCCGCCGGTGCGGCCGCCATGAAGGCCTTCATCGTCAACCGCGTCGGCGATCTCGGCTTCGCGCTCGGCATCGCCCTGCTGTTCATGGTCTTCGGCACCATCAGCTTCGACGGCATTTTCGCCGCCGTCAGCCAGCACCAGAACGACAGCTACCACCTGTTCGGCACCGATTTCCGCGCCCTCGAAGTCATCGGCGTGCTGCTGTTCATCGGCGCGATGGGCAAATCGGCCCAGCTCGGCCTGCATGTGTGGTTGCCGGACGCGATGGAAGGCCCGACCCCGGTGTCGGCCCTCATCCACGCCGCCACCATGGTCACCGCCGGCGTGTTCCTGATGGCGCGCATGTCGCCGCTGATGGAATACGCGCCCTATGCGCTCGGCTTCGTCTGCTTCATGGGCGCCTCCACCGCGCTCTTCGCCGCCACCATCGGCTGCGTGCAGAACGACATCAAACGGGTGATCGCCTATTCCACCTGTTCGCAGCTCGGCTACATGTTCATCGCCGCCGGCGTCGGCGCCTATCAGGCCTCGGTGTTCCATCTGCTCACCCACGCCTTCTTCAAGGCGCTGCTGTTCCTCTCCGCCGGCTCGGTCATCCACGCCATGTCGGAAGAACAGGACATCCGCAAAATGGGCGGCATCTGGAAAAAGATCCCGCTCACCTACACGGTGATGTTCATCGGCAGCCTCGCCTTGGGCGGCGTCTACCCCTTCGCCGGCTACTACTCCAAAGACGCCATCCTGGAAGCCGCCTACGCCGCCCATACCGGCGTCGGCGCCTACGGCTTCTGGTGCGGCCTGATCGCCGCCGGCCTCACCGCCTTCTACTCCTGGCGCCTGCTCATCCTCACCTTCCACGGCGCCCCGCGGGCTGACCAGCACACCATGGACCACGTGCATGAAAGCCCGTGGGTGATGACGGTGCCGCTGATCCTGCTCGCGGTCGGCGCGGTGCTCGCCGGCGTCATGTTCCACGAACAACTGCTCGGCGAGCATTGGGAACATTTCTGGGGCGAGAGCATCAAGCTCAACCCGGCCAACAAGGTGCTGGAACATATGGAACACGTGCCCGGCTGGGTCAGACTGGCGCCGAGCGTGATCGGCCTCGCCGGCATCGCGCTCGCCTACATCATCTATATGGGCATGCCCGCACTCCCGGCCCGCGTCGCCGCCGCCTTCGGGCCGCTGTACCGCTTCCTGCTCAACAAGTGGTATTTCGACGAACTCTACAACGCCATCATCGTCCGCCCGCTGTTCTGCCTGGCGCGCGGCCTGTGGCAGGTCGGGGACGCAACCATCATCGACGGCGTGCCGAACAGCGTCGCCTCGCTGACCGGTGCCTCCTCCGGTCAGGTGGTGAAGCTGCAAACCGGCTCCATCGCTAACTACGCCTTTGCCATGTTGATCGGGGTTGTCGCCCTGGTGAGCATTTTCCTGATCTTCCTTCGGTGATCCCATGAACGCGGCCGGTTTTCCCTTGCTTTCGCTGCTGACGTTCCTGCCGCTGGTGGGCGGGGCGATCATCCTGTCCGTGCGTGGCGATGACGCAGTCGTCGCCACCAACGCGCGTTACACCGCGCTATGGACCAGCCTGATCGTCTTCGCGCTCTCGCTGCTGCTCTGGGTGCGGTTCGACGCCTCCAGCGCCGGCTTCCAGTTTGTCGAGAGCGTCAACTGGCTGCCGTCGATCGGCATCACCTATAAAATGGGCGTGGACGGGATTTCCGTCCTCTTCGTCCTGCTCTCCACCGCGCTCACCCCGCTCTGCATCCTCGCCAGCTGGGAAAGCATCCAAACCCGGGTGCGCGAATTCATGCTCGCCTTCCTGGTGCTGGAAACCATGATGATCGGCATGTTCTGCGCGCTGGATTTCGTGGTCTTCTACATCTTCTTCGAAGGTGTGCTGATCCCGATGTACCTCATCATCGGCGTCTGGGGCGGCCCGCGCCGGGTCTATGCCGCCTTCAAGTTCTTCCTCTACACCCTGGCCGGCTCGGTGCTCATGCTGCTGGCCCTGCTCGCCATGTGGTCGGTCGCCGGCAGCACCGATATCACCGTGCTGATGAAGACCCAGTTCCCGGTGGCGATGCAAACCTGGCTGTTCCTCGCCTTCTTCGCCTCCTTCGCGGTGAAGGTGCCGATGTGGCCGGTGCACACCTGGCTGCCCGATGCGCACGTGGAAGCGCCCACCGCCGGTTCTGTCATCCTGGCCGGCGTGCTGCTGAAGATGGGGGCTTACGGCTTCCTGCGCTTCTCGGTGCCCATGCTGCCCAACGCCTCCGCCAGCTTCGCGCCCTTCATCTTCACCCTCTCGGTGGTCGCGGTCATCTACACCTCGCTCGTCGCGTTGGCGCAGACCGATATGAAGAAGCTGATCGCCTACTCCTCCGTCGCCCATATGGGTGTGGTCACGATGGGCATCTTCACTATCAACGCCCAGGGCCTGTCGGGCGCGCTGTTCCAGATGCTGTCGCACGGCGTCGTCTCGGCCGCGCTCTTCCTCTGCGTCGGCGTGGTGTATGACCGCATCCACAGCCGCGAAATCGCCCGCTACGGCGGCCTGGCAGACCGGATGCCGGCCTACGCGCTCGCCTTCATGCTGTTCACCATGGCCAGCGTCGGCCTGCCTGGCACCGCCGGCTTCGTCGGCGAATTCCTGGTGCTGGTCGGCGCCTTCAAGGTCAATTTCTGGCTCGCCGCCCTCGGCAGCTCCGGCATGATCCTCGGCGCCTGCTACATGCTCTACCTCTACCGCCGCGTCATCTTCGGCAAACTCACCCGCGACGACCTGAAATCCATCCTGGACCTGTCGCCGCGTGAAATCGCCGTCTTTGCCCCGCTGGTCATTCTCACCTTGTGGATGGGCATCGCGCCCACGCATTTCTCCGGCTTCTGGGAAGCATCGGTCGCCGCCATGGTGGACCATCAGCATGCCGCCCTGGCACCTATCACCCAGCTCGCGGGGATCGTGAAATGAACTGGATTTCCGCGCTGCCGGAACTGGTGCTGGCCTGCGCCGGCATGGCCATCCTGGTGTTCGGCGTGCTGGCGCCGAAAAACGCCTTCCGTCTGGCGAGCATGTTCACCATCGCCGCCTTCCTGATCACCGCCATGCTGGTCATGGGTGGCACGACCTCGCTCGGCTATAGCGGCCTGTTCTCGTCGGACGCGTTCAGCCAGTTCGTCAAACTGCTGATCCTCGCCGCCGCCACCCTCGGCGTCATCGTCTCGCTGGACTATAGCGAGCATGAAAACATGCAGCGCTTCGAATTCCCGGTGCTGATCCTGCTGAGCACGGTCGGCATGATGCTGATGGCCTCCGCCGCCAACCTGATGTCGCTCTATCTCGGCGTCGAGTTGATGAGCCTGTCGATCTACGTGCTGGCCGCCTTCGCGCGCGACAATCTGCGCAGCGCCGAAGCGGGGTTGAAGTATTTCGTGCTCGGCGCGCTGGCCTCCGGCCTGCTGCTCTATGGCATCTCGCTGGTCTACGGTTTCTCCGGCTCGATGAATTTCGCCGACCTCTCGGCGGAACTCACCAGCGCCTCGCAGGCCTCCACCGGCGTCACCATCGGCGTTGTGTTCATCGTCGCCGGCCTCGCCTTCAAGGTCTCCGCCGTGCCGTTCCATATGTGGACGCCGGACGTCTACGAAGGTGCGCCGACCCCGGTCACCGCCTTCATGGGCACCGCGCCGAAGGTCGCCGCCATGGCGCTGCTGGTCCGCCTGCTTAGCGGGCCGTTCGCGCATCTGCTGGCGCAGTGGCAGCAACTGATCGTGCTGGTCGCTATCGCCTCCATGCTGCTCGGCTCGCTCGCCGCCATCGGCCAGAAAAACATCAAACGCCTGATGGCCTATTCCTCCATCGGCCACATGGGCTACGCGCTGGTCGGCCTCGCCGCCGGCACGCCGCTCGGCGTCAAGGGCGTGCTGATCTACCTCGTCACCTACGTGTTCATGAATGTCGGCACCTTCGCCTGCATCCTCGCCATGCGGCGCCGTGGCCGCGCGGTGGAAGGCATCGCCGACCTCGCCGGCCTCGCCAAAACGGATCTCGGCATGGCGCTCTGGCTGGCCATCTTCATGTTCTCCATGGCCGGCATTCCGCCCTTCTCCGGCTTCTGGGGGAAATTGTTCATCTTCCAGGCCGCCGTCACCCAGGGCATGTGGGTCCTCGCCGTCATCGGCGTGCTCACCAGTGTGATCGGCGCCTACTACTACATCCGCATCATCAAGGTGATGTTCTTCGACGACGCCGCCGAAGCGTTTGACGCCCGGCCCGCCTCGCTCTCCTTCGTCGCCGTCGCCGGCGGCCTGTTCACCACCGGCTTCTTCCTCTTTGCCGCCCCGGTCGAAGCCGCCGCCCTGGCCGCCGCGAAAGTGATCTTCGGGTGAACCCCGCCTCCGCCACATCGTGGCGGTTGCAGGTTCACGAGGTTCTGCCATCCACCTCCGATCTCTGCCGAGATCTGGCTAACAACGGCGAGCCCCACGGGCTCGCCGTGCTCGCGCATCGCCAGTCCGAAGGCCGCGGCAGCCGCGGCCGCGCGTGGTCCAGCCCACCCGGCAATCTCGCCCTCTCCGTGCTGCTGCGCCCCAACCTGCCGCCACGCGAAGCCGCGCAAATGTCGTTGCTCGCCGGCGTCGCCCTCGCCGAAGCCACACAATCCTTCGCGCCGAACGCGCCCCTCGCGCTCAAATGGCCGAACGACCTGCTGCTCGCCCAGGCGAAACTCGCCGGCATCCTCATTGAAACCCATGGTGCCGACGGCACGCTGGACTGGCTGATCATCGGCATCGGCGTCAACCTCGCCCACGCGCCCGCCATCCCCGGCCGCGCCACCGCCGCCCTGGCCCAGCACGCCCCAGCACCCACGCCGGACGCTTTCGCCACCGTGCTGCTGGCCCGGCTGGACCACTGGCTGCAAACCCAGGCCCAACATGGCTTCGGCCCCATCCGCTCCGCCTGGCTCCGCCACGCCCAGCCACTGGGCAGCGCGATGAGCATCAAACTCGGCGACCAGATCATCTCCGGCCACTTCGCCGGGCTGGGTGACGATGGCAGCCTGCACCTGCAAACCCCCGCCGGCCCGCGGCATTTCACCGCCGGCGACGTGCTGTTCCCCTTGGAGGCCTGACCATGCTGCTCGTGGTGGATACCGGCAACACCAACACCGTCATGGCGGTGCATGATGGCGATACCTGGCGCGGCGTCTGGCGCATCTCCACCAACTCGCAACGCACCTCGGATGAATACTGGGTCTGGCTGCAAGCCATGCTCGCCGCCTCCGGCATCAAACCGCGCGACATCACCGGCGCCGTCATCGGCACCGTCGTCCCCGCCGCCCTCTACGACATCCGCCGCCTCTGCCGCGACTGGCTCGAGGTAGAGCCCCTGGTCGCCCGCGCCAATCTCGACTGGGGCTTCCAGATCAAGATCGACAACCCCGACGAAGTCGGCGCCGACCGCCTGCTCAACACCCTCGCCGGGCATCATCGCTACGGCGGCCCCATGGTCATCATCGACTTCGGCACCGCCACCACCTTCGATGTCGCCGATCGCGACGGCTCCTATCTCGGCGGCGTTATCGCCCCCGGCATCAACCTGTCCATCGAAGCCCTGCACCGCGCCGCCGCACGGCTGCCCCGCATCGGTATCGGTCGCCCACAAGCCGTGATTGGCCGATCCACCGTGCCAGCCATGCAATCCGGCATCTATTGGGGCTATGTCGGGATGATCGAAGGGCTGGTGGCGCGCATTCAGGCGGAGTATGGTGGCGGATTGAAAGTGGTGGCTACCGGCGGCCTGGCATCGCTGCTGGCTGAAGGAACCACCGTCATCGAAACCATCGATCCCGATCTGACCCTGGACGGATTGCGCCTGCTCGCAGCCCGCAACCCCGCCCCGGCCCTGTCACGCGAACGCGCACGGTTGCCAGATCACGATCACGAGTAATGCCGGTGGTGTTGGAGAGGTTGAAGTAAGCAAGGCGGGGGCTCCCCCGCGGGACCCCGCTAGGGGCAGCGGCCCCTGGACCCATGGCTTTAAGTGGGAGGGGTCTTTGAGGAGACGGGTGAGGCATGTG
>CAITOL010000183.1 GCA_903893975.1 uncultured Rhodospirillales bacterium
CGCCGAGACCTACGCCGCCTTCCGCTCCGTCGTCAGCACCGCGAAAGCCAATCGCGCTTCGGTATTGGACACCATTCGCTTCGTGCTCGCGGCCAAGCTACCCGCCGGGCCGATCGCAGGAGTGGGGTGAGCAATTACGATTTCTCTCAATAGGAACGGCTCATCCCCATAATCGCGGACAATTTCCACAATGCGAGGCAACAATTCATAGCGTGCTGCCTTATAAACATAGGATCGCGTGGCTTCGAAGGGGATTGTCATGACAAGGTCCTGCCAGGATTACACAATATTATACCCGCTCGAGGCAGCCCGCTACCCCTCAATCTCCCCCGCCTCCAGCATCTGCCGCTCCCTGGCATACCGCACCAGCGCCACAAACCGATAAATCCCGTGCACGAACTTGCCATACGGCATGGTCAGAAACAGGCTGAACACCACGCCCAGATGCACCGCCAGCAGCGCCGGCATCGCCCCTGTGCCACGCCACACCAGCAGCCCCAACCCGGTTACCGCCGTGGCCAGCAGCATCGCGGTAAAGCCCACATCCATCCCCAGCCGCGCCGGATCGGCCACCGCCGGATCGCGCCGGAACTTCGCCACCAGCAGCCCAATCGGGCCAACCACCAGCCCAATTCCGCCCGCCGTGCCCAGCAGCACCGGCAGGTCGTACCACAAATACGGCGCCTCCCGCCCCAGCAGGTAATGATACAGCGTCGCCACCGAGGTCGCGGCAAAACACAGCGCGAAGCCATACGCTGTCGCATGGTGCGAATGCGCCCGCCGATCGCGCGGCTGATCGCCTTCGTTGTAACAGCCGACCCCACCGCCATCGAGGTAGCGCAGGCTGGCCGCATCCTTCACCGCCTGCCACAAAGCCGCCGGATTGGCGGTCACGGGGATCAGCCGGTTGCTATCCCGCCACAGCGCCCGCACCCCCATCCACAGCGCCACCAGCGCGTAGACGAACACCGCGCCGAACAGCCAGGCCATCGTGTTATGCGCCATCACGCCGTAAAACCCGCCCGCCGCCGGCTTGCCGCCGAGGGCGAACAAAAATCCCGCGACCGACAGCGCCGCCAGCACCGCCACCGCCAGGCCGTTGCGGGCAAACAGCCCGCGCAGCGCCCCCGGCCAGGCATAGGCGGCATAGCTGTCCGCCCGCACCGCCGCCAACGCCACCGGCATATTCACCGCAAACGCATGCGGCGGGGAAAACTGGCAATCGTAGTAACAGGCGCCGCAGGAATGGCAGAGATTGGCGAGGTAGTTCAGATCGCCCTCGTCGAAACTGCGCCGCAATTCCATTGCCGGGAACACCGCGCACAACCCCTCGCAATACCGGCAGGAATTGCACACCGTCATCAGCCGGTCGGCCTCGGTCAACGCCTCAGTTCGATACATTTGCCGCCGCCCCTTCGCCCGCAATCCGCCCGAAGACGCTGCCGATCGTCATCCCCATGCCCGCCGCGTAGCCGCGCCCGAGCACATTGCCCGCCATGATCTCGCCGGCGGCAAACATGTTCGCCGCCTTCTTGCCTGATGCCATCTGCATCCGCGCATCCCGGTCCACCCGGGTGCCCAGATAGGTGAAGGTAATCCCCGGCCGCACCGGATAGGCATAATACGGCGCCGTTTCGATTTTGCGCGCCCAATGCGTCTTCGGCGGGTGCAACCCCTCCGTTCGACAATCATCCAGCACGGTATGGTCGAACGTCCCTGGCCGCACCGCGGCGTTGAAGTCACCCAGCGTCCGCTCCAGCGTATCCGGGTCCAAGCCCAGCTTCCCCGCCAAATCACGGATCGTCGGCGCCCCGATGGCCGGATACAGCGAGGGCATGAACATCCGCAACGATGGCGCATCGAAAATAATGTAGCCGATCTGGTCCGGCTGCTGCGCCACCAGCCGCCCCCAGATCGCATAGCGCTTCGGCCAGATATCTTCGCCTTCGTCGTAGAACCGCTCGGCGAATTTGTTGACCACAATGCCGAACACCACGCAGTCCAGCCGGGTGATAATCCCGCCATCGAATTTCGGCGCCCGCGCATCGATCGCCACCGCGTGCGACTGGGACGGATCGCCGATCGGCTGCACCCCCTTGTCCAGCAGCGCCCGCAGCACCGTGCCCTTGTTATACGGCGTGCCGCGCACCAGAAAATTTTCCGCCGCCTCCCCCCAGGCTTCCTTCATCCAGGGAATATTGGCCTCAAACCCGCCGGATGCCGCCACCAGCGCCCGCGCTTCTACCCGATGCACCTGCCCGCCATGCCGCACCGATGCCGCCTGGAAAAACCCATCGTCGATGTCCAGATCAACAACTTCGGCATCATACACCACCTCCACCCCCAACGCGGCGGCGGTGATGTAGAGCGCATTCAGCATCGACCGCCCGCCGCCGAGGAAGAACGAATTCGTCCGCCCCAGGCTCAACGTGCCGCCCAGCGAGGGCTGAAACCGCACGCCCTGCTGCACAATCCAATGCAGCATGTCCTTGGACTGGTGGATCATCATCCGCGCCAGTTCCTCGTCGGTCTGCCCGCCGGTTACCCGCAGCAGATCGTCCCAGAACTCTTCTTCGGTATACGGGCCAGACAACGTCTCGGTGGCCGCATCATGCGCGCAGCGCATGTTGCGGGTATGGCGGGTATTGCCGCCGCGATAGAATTTCGGCGCCGCTTCCAGCACCAGCACGCTCGCCCCTTTGCGTCGCGCGGCAATGGCGGCGCATAAGGCCGCATTGCCGCCGCCGATCACCAGCACATCATGCGGCGTATGCAGGCTCACGCCCGGCCCCGCGTCACCAGCCGCCCGGCCCGCGCGGCCGTGGCGCCCACACCGCCGACATAGGCGGACTGGCCGTTGATCCAGGTTTCCAAAATGCCTTCCGCCGGCCTGGTCGGGTGGTCGAAATCCGCCACGTCGCGCACCGTCTCCGGGTCGAACAGCACCAAATCGGCATAGGCGCCCACCCGGATCACCCCACGATCCTCCAGCCCAAACACCGCCGCCGTGCGGCCGGTCATTTTATGCACCGCCGTTTCCAGGCTGAACAATTTCAGGTCGCGGGCGTAATGGCCCAGCACGCGCGGAAAGCAGCCCCACAGCCGCGGATGCGGGAAGCGGTCATGCGGCAACCCGTCAGAGCCGATCATGGACAGGTCATGCTGCATAATCCGCTGCACATCCGCCTCGTCCATCTGGAACATGATGGCACCCGCCGGCAGCAACTTCTCCGCCGCCGCCTTCAACTCCATGCCCCATTCCTTTGCCACGTCGGACAGCCAGCGCCCTTCCATTTCCGGATGCGGCTTGGACCAGGCGATCTTCACCGTCACATCCGGGCGCACTTTGTCCGGCATCAGCACGGTCGATCCGGCATAGTAAGGATACACATCGAACGCCACCGCCTGCGTGCGCGCATTCTTTTCGATCAGCGCCAGCGTTTCGGTGGACCGGCCGAAATTCTCCGGCTGGGCGCATTTATGGTGGCTGATCACCACCGGCACCCCGGCGGCACGGCCGATCTGCAGCGTCTCCTCGATGCTATCCAGCACATGCGTCGCCTCGTCACGCATATGCGTCACATACAGCCCGCCAGTGCTCCGCAGCGCCTCGGCCACCGCAATCACCTCGCTGGTCGGCGCCATGATGTTCGGCGGGTAATACAGTCCGGTGGAAAACCCGGATGCGCCCTGCTCCATCGCCTCGCGCAGCCTTGTCTGCATCGCCGCCGCTTCCTTGTCGGTCGCCGCGCGCTGGGTGTCGCCCTGCATCGCCTCGATGCGCAGGGTCATGTGCCCGATCAGCGCCACCGTGTTCACCGGCGATGGCTTGTCGGCCAATTCCTTGGCGTAATCAGCAAAGTCGCCAAACCGCGCCCAACCGTCCTCGAACACCAGGTCCAGCGGCGGCAGCGGCCGCGTGCCGCCCTTGAACCGCACCGGGCTCAAGCTGATGCCGCAATTGCCCACCACCACGCTGGTCACGCCCTGGGACATTTTGCAGGTCATGCATTCCGGCCCGCACAACACCGCCCGATCATCATGGGTATGCGCGTCGATAAAGCCGGGGGCGACCGCTTTGCCGTTGGCCAGCACTTCGCGGTCGGCCGACCAGGCGCCCAGATCGCCCACCCCCACAATCCGGTCCCCGGTCACCGCCACATCGCCACGCCGCCGCGCGGTGCCGGTGCCATCAAAGATCGTCGCATCCCGCAGGATCAGGTCACAGCGCAGGGCCATTTAACGCGTCCTCATTTTATCGGTGCCGGCTTGGTCCAGCACGCCATCGGTTGATACCACCACTTTATACTGCGCCGCCGCATCGGCCACACTCACCAGCCCGTCGCGCACATCGCGCGCCACCAGCGCCGGGTCGCGGTCCAGCGGATCGCCCATGCCACCGCCGCCGGGCATCTGCAACAACAGCCGGTCGCCATCGGGGATGATCTGAAACCCCTTGGTGCGCAAATGCGGGCCGGATGTCAGCGACACCACACCGGCCGCCCCGGCCAGCCCGCCATCGCGCCCCTTCGGCGCATTGGCAATCCGGTCGAACGTGGCGTTGACGGCGAATTCCAGATCGCCCTTGCCGGCGATCTCCATAATCTGCCCCACCCCGCCGCGCGTCCGCCCGGCGCCGCCGGAACCGGGCCGCAATTCCTTGCGCCAGATTACAATCGGGGCGACGTTCTCCGTCGCCTCCACCGGCATGGTCCGCACGCCAGACGGAAACGCCGTCGCATCCAGCCCGTCCAGCCCCGGCCGCGCCCCAGTGCCGCCAGAATTGAAGGTAATCACCTCAAAATCCGCCAGTACAGGCTTGTTGCTGCTGCCCTGGCCCGACACCGCCCCACCACCGCGCAGCGGCGGGTTCCACAGGCAGGACGAGCCTTCCGCCGCCACCCGGTCTGGCACCGTCTGATGCAGGCACCCCATCACCAGATCCGGCAGCAAATGCCCGATCACATGCCGCACGCTCACCGGATAGGGCCGCGGCGCGTTCAGAATGCAGCCATCGGGAATTTTCATCCGGAACGGCGCCAGCGACGCCCAGTTATTCGGAATCTCCGGCGCCACCACCACCTTGATGCCAAAGCAGGAATACGCCCGCGTATAGGCCGCCGGCACGTTAATCCCGCGCTGCGACAGGCCGGATGTGCCGGTAAAATCCACCTCGATCGCGTCGGCCAGCACCGTCATCTCGGCCGCCAGCCGCACCGGCGCCTCATAGCCATCGGAATAAATTTCGTTGCGATAGGTGCCCTGACCGATCTTGCCAATCTCGGCCACCGTGGCGCGCAAGGACGCCTCGAATATGAACGCCGCCAGCGGGTCCAGACTGTCGAGCGCGAACTCGTCCATCATCTCCACCAGCCGCCGCGCCCCGGCATCGTTACAGGCGCAGAGCGAATACACATCGCCCTCCAACTCCACCGGCAGCCGGCTGCCCCAGCGGATGAAGTCGAAGAAGGTCTCGTTCGGCACCCCGGCCTCGA
The DNA here is from genome assembly GCA_903893975.1 of uncultured Rhodospirillales bacterium. Taxonomy (GTDB): domain Bacteria; phylum Pseudomonadota; class Alphaproteobacteria; order Acetobacterales; family Acetobacteraceae; genus CAITOL01. Next base: position 5,496 of record CAITOL010000183.1, read on the forward strand.
AGCATTTCACAATCGGGATATACAACCCCTCCTCGTACACCGACCGCGCTTCCGGCCCCATCCCCAAGCCGCCAATGTCGATCACATGCGCGGTGTTGGCGAACAGCCCGACGATTTTGCCGCCACGAAACGCCGGCGTCACCACGGTCAGATCATGCAAATGGCCAGTGCCCAGCCACGGATCATTGGTGATGTAGTGATCGCCCGCTTTCATGGTTTCAATCGGAAACTTCGCCATGAAATGGCTGACCGATTCCATCATGGAATTCACATGGCCTGGCGTGCCCGTCACCGCCTGCGCCAGCATCCGGCCTTGCAGGTCGAAAATCCCGGCGGACAAATCGCCCGCCTCGCGCACGGTGGTGGAAAAGGCGGTGCGGATCATCACCTGCGCCTGTTCTTCCACCACGGCGATCAGCCGGTTCCACATAATCTGGCGCTGGATTTCCGCCAGCGCGGTGTTGGCGCTATCCATCAGCCCCTCCTCAGTTCGATATAGCCGCGGGCGTTGATGCCAGCCGTCCAGCCTGGCCCGACCAGGGTCGAGGTTTCGTCCTCAGCGATAATCGCCGGCCCGGCCAGGCTCGCCCCCGGTGCCAGATCGGCGCGGTCGTAAATCGCCCAGTCCGCCACCGCGCCGGTCGCGGTGTCCCGCACCGCCCGATGCCGCACCGGGGTGGCGGACGCCGCCCCCAGCACCGCATCCGTCCCGGCCTGCCGCGCCGGCACGGTCGCCACCACCACGGCGTAGCTCATAATCTCCACATCCGATCCCGGCACCGGCCGGTCGAAGAAGCGGCTGTACTGCCGGTCATATTCGGCGCGAATGGCAGCGATATCCTCGGCCACCAGCACCCGCGCCGGCAGCGGCACGGCAATTTCATGCCCCTGGCCGACATAGCGCATATACGCGATGCGGGTCTGCCCGGTCGGCGCGCCGAACGACCCTTCGGCCACCACCGCCTCCGCCTCCGCCGCCATTTCGGCCAGCACCGCGTTCACTGCCGCCAGATCGAAACTGCGGAAGCGCTGATACAGGCTGCGCACCACCTCATAGCCAACCGGCGCGCGCAGGAAGCCGATCGCACTGCCCACCCCGGCGCCGGACGGAACCAGAATGCGGCCGATGCCGATCTTCTCCGCCACCCGGCACGCATGCACCGGCCCGCCGCCGCCAAAGGCAATCATGCAGCGCCCGTCATAGGATTTTCCGGACTCGATCGCGTGCACCCGCGCCGCGTTGGCCATGTTCTCATCGACCATCTCAATCACGCCCAGCCCGGCCATCTCCGCCGTCAGCCCCAGCCGGTCGCCGATCTCCGCCTGCAACGCCGCCAGCGCCGGCGCCGGCTGCAACGGCATCGTGCCACCGGCAAACCGCGCCGCGTCATACCGCCCCAGCGACAAATTGGCATCCGTCACCGCCGGCTTCGCCCCGCCGCGCCCGTAACACGCCGGCCCCGGATCGGCCCCGGCACTTTCCGGCCCCACGCCAATCCGCCCGAGGCTGTCCACATGCGCGATCGACCCGCCGCCGGCGCCGATCTCCACCATCTCGATCACCGGAATCCGCAGCGGCAGCCCCGAACCTTTGCGGAACCGGCCGACGCGCGCCACCTCGAACGTCCGCGCCGTCTGCGGCTGGAAATCGTCGATCAGGCAGATCTTCGCCGTCGTGCCGCCCATATCGAACGACAGCACATTGTCCAACCCGCATTCGCGCGCAATCTCGGCGGAGAAAATCGCCCCGCCCGCCGGCCCGCTTTCCACCAGCCGGATCGGGAAACGGCACGCGGTTTCAATCGTCGTCAACCCGCCACCGGACAGCATCAGAAACACCGGCGCCTCCAGCCCGATCGCCGCCAGTTCCTGCGCCAGCCTCCGCAGATAGCTCGCCATCAACGGTTGCACATACGCATTGGCCACCGTGGTGGAAAACCGCTCCCACTCGCGCATTTCCGGCGACACGTCTGATGAGATCGACACCGGCACATCCGGCATTTCCGCCGCCAGCACATCGCGCGCCTGGCGTTCATGCACCGGGTTCACAAAGCTGTGCAAAAACCCCACCGCGATGCTTTCCACCTGCGCCCGCCGCAAATGCGGCACCCAGGCGCGCAGCCCGGCCACATCCAGCGGCTTCAGCACCCGGCCCTCATTGTCCAACCGCTCCGCCACCGGCAGGCGCAGATGGCGCGGCACTAATGGTTCCGGCAGCACAATATTCAGATCATACTGGTCGTACCGGCTTTCATTGCCCATCGCCAGCACATCGCGAAACCCTTCGGTGGTCAGCAACGCCGTGCGCGCGCCCTTGCGCTCGATAATCGCGTTGGTCGCCAGCGTAGTGCCGTGGATCAGAATCGCGATGTCCGATGGTTGCAGCCCGGCGGTGGACAAAATCTGCCGCACCCCGGTCATCACCCCCTGCTCCGGTGCCGATGGCGTGGTCAAAACCTTCGCCGTGGTGCGTCGCGCGCCGTGTTCCAGCGCCAGATCGGTAAACGTGCCGCCGATATCGACGGCCAAGCGTGCGGAAGCCATGATGTGTCCGTTCGTGGTCGAAGCCACAGTCAACCCCGCCACCGCCCCTCTGGCAAGGCCTGCTGCGATGCGGCATAAACCTGCTCGCGGACAACATCCTGGGGACCGAAAACCGATGAAGCCACGCCTGATCGTCAGCCGCCAGATCGCGCCCGATGTCGTCACCCGCATCCACCAGGAATACGATTGCCCGTATGAGGGCAAGGAAATGTCGGCCGCTGAGGTGATCGCCGCCCTGCACGCGCACAAGGCCGATGCGCTGCTCATCACCTCGCATGTCCGCTACGGCGCCGCCGAAATCGCCGCCATCCCCGATCACGTGAAAATCCTCGCCACCTACAGCGTCGGCACCGATCATATCGACATCGCCGCCTGCAAAGCGCGCGGCCTGCAAGCGTCCAACACCCCCAACGTGCTCACTGAATGCACCGCCGATCTCGCGCTGCTGCTGATGCTCAACGCCTTCCGCCGTGGTGCGGAATATGAGGCGATCATGCGCAAAGGCTGGCGCGTCGGCTACGGCATGGGGGAAATGATGGGCCGGCGCATGTCAGGCAAAACCCTGGGCATTCTCGGCATGGGCCGCATTGGCCGCGCGGTGGCCCAGCGCGCGCGTGGCTTCGGCATGCGCATCCTCTACCACAACGCCCGCCGCCTGCCGGCCGAACTGGAAGCCGGCGCCGAATACGTGGCCGATTTCCGTGCCATGCTGCCGCAAATCGACGTGCTCAGCCTGCACGCCCCCGCCGGCCCCAGCACCACCGGCATCATGAACGCGGAAACCTTCGCGCTGATGAAGCCCGGCGCGGTGTTCATCAACACCGCCCGCGGCGCCCTGGTCGATGAAGACGCGCTGCTCGACGCGCTGCAATCCAACCATCTGTTCGCCGCCGGGCTCGATGTGTTCAAATCCGAACCGGAATTCGACCTGCGTTTCGCCGCCCTGCCGAATGTATTCCTCACCCCGCATATGGCCAGCGCCACGGTGGAAACCCGCAACGCCATGGGCTACCGCGCGCTCGACAACATCGCCGCCGTGCTCGCCGGCCGCCCACCGCTCGACCCGCTCTGGACTTGACGCTACGCTCCCCGCAACAGAATGATGGGGAGCGTTTGGGATGGACGACACAGGGCTGTTCGCAGGGCTAAAAGTGCTGGATTGCGCCAGCTTCATCGCCGGCCCGGCGGCGGCCACCATCCTGTCGGATTTCGGCGCCGATGTGATCAAGATCGAGCCGCCAGGCGAGGGCGACAGCTATCGCTGGCTCGGCAAACGCCCGGGCGGTCCGGTCTGCGCGGAGGATTTCGCCTCCATGATCACCAATCGCAACAAACGCAGCCTGGCGCTGGACCTGAAATCCGCCGATGGTCAGGCGATTTTGCGCCGCTTGATTTCCCAGGCCGATGTTTTCGTCACCAACTACCCGCTCGGCGTCCGGGAAAAGCTCCACCTCACCTGGGAAGATCTGCACTCCCTCAACCCCAGGCTGATCTATGCCGGCCTGTCCGCCTATGGCGAAATCGGCCCGGAAGCCAGCAAAACCGGGTTCGACGCCACCGCCTACTGGGCGCGCTCCGGCCTGATGGACCTGGTGCGGGTGGATGCGGAAACCATGCCGGCCCGCTCGGTCGCGGGCATGGGGGACCACCCCACCGCGCTCGCTTTGTTCGGCGGCATCGTTTCGGCGCTGTACCGGCGGGAGAAAACCGGCCGTGGCGGCAAAGTCTCCGCCTCGCTCCTCGCCACCGGGCTGTTCTCCAACGGCTACATGCTGCAAGCCGTGCTGCTCGGCGCCAGCCTGCCGCCGCGCCCGAAGCGGGAAGATAGTTCCAACGCGCTCGCCGGCATGTATCAAACACTGGATGGTCGCTGGATCACCCTCGCCATGCTGGCGGAAGAACGCCAATGGCCGGCCTTCCTCACGGCGCTGAACCGGCCAGACCTCGGCACCGACCCGCGCTTTGCCACCCAACCGCCACGCCGCGCCAATGCACGCGCGTTGTTCGACATCCTCGAACCGATCTTCCTGACCAAAACCCTGGCGGACTGGCGCACACTGCTCGACCAGGCCGGCCTCACCTTCGGCATCGTCGGCACCACCGAGGAAGCGGCGGAGGACGCGCAGGCGCATCTGATCGGCGCCATCCGCCCCTTCGCCGACCGGCCGGGCATGACCATCGACAGCCCGGTGCAACTGGACGGCGAGGCGAAAACCACGCCGCGCCAATTCCCGCAACTCGGCCAGCACAGCATCGAAATCCTGCTGGAGGCCGGCTACGAACAGGCCGAAATCGACGGCTTCCTGGCCCGCGCGGTCATTGCGGCGCAATGACCGACCCGGTTTCCGCCATCACCGAAGCCAGCGCCACCGGCACGGTGGCCGCCACCTTCGCCGATATCCGCGCCACCACCCGCGTCGGCGTGGTCAACCTGATCTGGCGCCACCTCGCCACCATTCCCGGCGCGCTGGACTGGGCCTGGGGCGCGGTGCGCCCGCGCTATGCCGATGGCACCCTGGCAGAGGCGGCCGATACGCTGCGCGCCAGCCTCACCCTCCCCAGCCTCGCCCGGCTGCCGCCGCCGCATGCCGATGCGGCGGCGATCCTCGCGGCCTATGACCGCACCAATATCCGCGCTTTGCTCGCGCTCTGCGCGCTGCGGGCGCAGGTGCACGGCACCCCTTGCGGCCAGCCGCTGTCCCGTCCGGCCCGCGTGGCGGAGCCTGATCTGCCCTTGCCGCCGTTGCCGACATTGGACGCGCTGGCGCCGGAGGTCGCGGCCCTGGTGCTGGCGCTAAACCAGTTCGGCGCGGACCGGCCAGACCCGATTCTGGCCAGCATGTACCGCCATCTCGCCTATTGGCCGGACCTGCTGGCCGCCATCGCCGCCAGCCTGCGCCCGTTGCAGGCCGCCAACCTGCTGCGCCCGGCCATCAGCCAAACGCTGGCGCAAGCCAACCAGGCCGGCACCGAATTCGCCCGCGTCCTCGCGCCCGCCCCGACGCTGCCCGGCACCAGCCGGGCCGCAACGGTGGCCGCGCTGGACCGCTTTGCCGATGACGCGCTCGCCCGCATGGTGGTGATCTGCGCCGCCATCCGCCAGGCATGCCGCTAAACCCCGACGAACAACGCTGCGCTGACCGTCACCGGATGGTTTTCAAACACCGCCACCGCCACCGCGCCGGCGGTGGCCGAACTGCGGTAGAACACCACGCCATTGGCAACGTTATAGGCGAACAGCGCCGCCGAGCTGGAAAAACTGCCATCCGTCGCGCTCGACAGCAGCCCGCCCAGCGCCACCGTGCCGCTGCCGGACAGCCCGGCCACCCCCAACCCATAGGCCGCGTTGCTTAGCACCAGCATGTCCTTGCTGATATCGAACGTCTGCACATCGGCAAACGCCCCCGCCCCAGTCAGCCCGATCTGGTCGCTGCCCACGGCGGCGGCCACATACCAGGCGCCGGCGGAAATCGCGAAGCTGTTCACCCCCCAGCCGCCATAGGCCGCACCGCCGCCACTGCCGAGGTTGAACTGATCGGTCGGCCCGTTGCCGTGCACAAAGCCGTGCACGACATTGAACACATCATTGCCGCTATCGCCCTTCACCACATTGCTGCCGCTGCCAACGCTGATCACGTTGGTGCCGCCCTGCACCTCCACATAATTATTGCCGTTGCCCAGCGTAACCGTCGCCCCGCCGCCGCCGGTAATCACCGTGTTATTGCCATCGCCCAACACCACGCTGCTGCGCCGGCCGGTGCTATACAACGTCACCGCATTGGCCCCGCCGCCGGCGGTGATGCTGTCCGCACCATCGGTCAACGAAACGATATTATTGCCGCCGCCGAGCGTGATCGTGTTGCTGCCGCCGCCATAGATCAGGTTCGCCCCACCGCCGAGGCTGATCGTGTTGGCGCCGCCGCCATAGAGGTCGATCACCTCATTGCCCGATGTGCCGGTGATCAGATTGGCGCCGCTGCCCACGCGCAGAAAATGCATGCCGCTGCCGAGGTCGATGGTATTGGCGCCATTGCCCAGAATGATCGTATCCGCCCCAGCCCCGGCGGAGATCGTGTTATTGCCATCCCCCAACTGAATGCCCGAAGCGCCGCTGCCGGCGCTGACGTGATTATTGCCGTTGCCCGCCTGCACATAATCATTGCCATTGCCGACCACGATGACGTTGCTGCCATTGCCGGCCTCAAGCTCCGCCCGGCCATTGCCCAGCGTCACCGTATTGGCGCCGTCGCCCACAATCACATGGTTGCTGCCGCCGCCGGCGGTGATGGTGTTGCTGCCGCCGCCCAGATAAATCGCGTTGCTGCCGGTGCCCGCTGTCACCACATCATTGCCATTGCCGCCCAGCACGGTGTTGGCCCCATCGCCGAGCGCGATTGCCGCATTGGCCCCGGCGGCGAAGATCGCATTATTGCCGTTGCCCAACTGCACCCGCGCCTGGCCGGTGGTGTTGATGAACACCAGCGCGCTGCTATCGCCGGCCAGCAACGTGTCATTGCCCGCCCCCAGCACGAATTGCGACACCACTGCGGCCGCCACCGTCAGCGTGGTCGCCGCCAGGCTCGCCCCGCCGCTGCCCTGCGCGGTCAGCACATGCGTGCCCACCGCCAGCCCGGCGCCAGACATCGCCACCGCGCCGCCAGCATCCGCCGTGGCGGTGCCGAGCAGCGCCGCCCCGTCGTACACCGAAACCACACTGCCCGGCGTCGCCAGCAGGCTCAGCGTGCCGACCGTGCCTTGCAGAATATTGACCCCCGAGCCCAACGCCCCCAGCCGGGTTTCGCTCAACCCGCTCAACGTCGGCAGCCCGGTCGCGGTGATCATCGTCCCGCCCGTGGCATCGGCGCTGAACTGCAACGTGCCCGCCAGCGCCGCCCCGGCCAGGTTCAAACTTACGCTGCCCGTCGCCTCGGTCAGGCTCAAACTCGCCACCCCGGCGGAGGTCGCCAGCAACCCGGCATAGGCTACGCCCGCGAGGTCGATGCTATCGCCAGCCACAAAGCCGCTGATCACCGCATTGGGCAGGCTGGCACTGTCGAGTTTCAGCAGCCCGCCACTGCCGCTGAAGCGGATCGGCCCGGCCACCCCGCCGGCTGCCACCACCTCCAGCATGCCGCCAGCCAGCGTGGCCGCGCTCGCCACCCCGCCCGCGACCACATATTCCGTCCCGCCCGCCGCCAGGGTGCTGCCGCTGGTGCTGCCGCCGGAATTAACCTGCTGATAGCCGCCCGAACTCACCAGCGACCCACGCGCCACCCCGCCGGCCAGCACCTGCACCACGCCCGCGCTGGTCAGCACGCTGGCGCTCGCCACCCCGCCGGAACTGACCGACACCTGCCCACCCGCCACCAGCGCCGCCGTCATCACCCCGCCGGCCACGCTGGCATAGCCACCGGACAGGTTCGCCCCGCTGACCGTGGTGCCGCTGCCCAGCAACAAACTGCCGCCAGACCCGACCGTCACCGCGCTCGCACTGCCCGACATCAGCTGCACCATTCCCCCGGCGCTCACCACGCTGCCGCTAGCACTGCCACCGGCGATCAACTGGGCGCCGCTGCGCAGAATACTGCCGCTGGCCACGCCGGAGGCGACATACTGAAAGCCGCTGCTGACCGTGGTCGCGAACGTGGTGCCGCCGTAGACGTATTGATAGCCGCCCAGCACCGCCACCGCGCTGGTCACCCCGCCGGCGGAGACAAACTGGGTGCCGCCGCCGCTGATAACGCTGGCCACCGCCCGCCCGCCAGACAGCACGAATTCGGACCCGTTGCTCATCACCGTGGCGCTGGCCACCCCGCCGGAGGAGACGGTATCGCTGCTCGCATTGGTCAGCACCAGGCCGGAACTGGTCTGCCCGGCGCTGACCACGAAGGCGGATTGCACCTGCACGATCGCCCCGGCGGCCGAGACCACCGCCAACGCCACCCCACCCGGGCTCACCACCAGGCTGCCACCGCTCAACACCGTGATGCCGCTGACCGTGCCGCCGGAGGCCACATATTCCGCCCCGCCGGAGGACACCATGGTGCCACTGGCCACCCCGCCATACACCGTCTCCGCCCCGCCGGCCCCCACCACCGTGCCCACCGCAGTGCCGCCGAAAATCTGCTCGCTGCCGCCCAGTACCACCGCCGCGCTGTTCACTCCGGCGAACACCCATTGCTGCCCGCCAGATACCAAGGAGCCGCTGGCCACCCCGCCGGACAGGGTCTGCATCCCGCCGGCCAAAACCTGGGAGCCACTGGCCACCCCGCCGGAGGCCAGCGTTTCCACCCCGCCGCTGATCACCGATGCCCGGGCAATCCCGCCCGAGACCACCGTCACCGCGCCCTGCGCGCCCAGTTGCGTGGCACTGGCCACCCCGCCAGACAGCACGGTCAGCGTGTTGCCACTGTTCACCGCCAGCCCGCTCAGCGTCTGCCCGGCACTGGCCACGAAGGCGGATTGCACCTGCACCACCGCCCCGGCGCTCGCCACCAGTCCGCTCACCACCCCGCCCGGCCGCACCACCAGCGTGCCGCCGTTCTGCACGGTGATGCCGCTGACGGTCGCGCCGGAGGACACGTATTCCACCCCGCCGCTGGCAACCGTGCTGCCCACCGCCGTGCCGCCGGATTGCACATAGGCGGTGCCGCCGGCCGCCACCAGGTCGCCGCTGGTCACCCCGCCCGCGCCCACCGCCTCCGCCCCGCCCGACGAAATCACCGCGCCACTGGCCACCCCGGCGACCGAACTGCCGACATAGCCGGAGCCGACATAGGCATAGATCGTCGCCGCCGCGAGCCACAGATACCCGCCGCTGCTCACCACCGTGCCGCTGGCGGTCGCGGCATACACGCCCTCGCTGCCGCCGCTCAAAATTGTGCCGCGCGTGACGCCGGTGGAGACATATTGCGCCCCCAACCCGCCGATCACCGCGGCCGAGGCGGTGCCGCCGTACACATACTGATACCCGCCCGTAACCGTCGTCGCGCTGGCCACCCCGCCAGACAGCACCGTGGCCGACCCGCCGGCCAGCACCGCATCGCCTCGCGCCACCCCGCCGGAGGAGACCACTTCCGCCCCACCGCTGCTGACCACCGCCGCACTGGCGACCCCGCCGGCCAACACCGTCACGCTGCCGCCCGCGGCCACCGACAGGCCGCTACTGGTCTGGCCGGAACTGACGACATAGGCGGACGGCATGGCCAAAAACCCCAACAGCGCGCGCCAAATTACGGCCAGCGCCGCTGGGCGTCAGGGTAAAAAACCGTTAAACGTGATTATGACGGTGCCGCCACTTCCTCCATCCGCCCTTGGCCGATGCGCCAGAACCGGGTGCCGATGGCGCGAACGAAAAATCGGTCATGCGACACCAGCACGCAGGTGGCCTGATGCGCCAGAATCTCCGCCTCCAGCCGCTCCTGCCCGTGAATATCGACGTGGTTGGTCGGTTCATCCATCAGGTAGAAATTCGGCTCCGCCAGCCGCAGCGCCAGCAACCCCAGCCGCGCCCGCTGCCCGAACGACAGGCGCGCAATCGCCCGCCGCTGCGTATCCACATCAAACCCGGCACTGGCCAGCAGGCTGACGCTGCGCTGATCGCCCAGGCGGAACGTGCCGGCGATATACCCCAGCGGCGTTTCCGTCGCCGGCAGTTGCGACATGGCCTGATCGATATAGCCCGGCACCACGCTGGGGCTGACGGTGATCGCCGGCACCTCCTCCCCCTGCGTCGCCGCCCGCAGCAGCCGCACGAATTGCGACTTGCCCACGCCGTTTTCTCCGAGCACCACGACGCGGTCGCCCTGAAAGATCTTCAGCGTGCCGGTGCGGAACAGCGGCGTCTGGTCGGGCGTTGTCACCGCCAGATCGTGCAACGCCAGCAGCACCTTGGCATGGGTGCCGCGATTGGCCAGCCGGATATCGCCGCTGCGCATTTTCTCGGCCGGGCGCAGGGTTTCCTCGATCGCCTCGGCCCGCGCGTTCAACTGCTTGGATTTTTTCAGCAACAAATCGCTGCCGCTGTTGATGCCGACATTGCGCAACCGCCCGGCATTGGCCCGCAGCCGGTCCGCCTCCTTCGCATCGCGCGCCAGCACGCGCTCCTGCGCCGCATCGTCATCGGCCAGCAAATCCCGCGCCCAGCTGAACGGATGCGCGTAGGCCCGGCAGATATCCGGCCGCAGAAACAAGGTCCGGGTGGTGCAATTGTCCAGAAACGCCCGGTCATGGCTGGCGATCAGCATCGCCACCCCCGGCGTCGCATGGTTGATCCAGTCCTCCAGCACCGCGAGGCGCTGCAAATCCAGATGGTTGGTCGGCTCATCCAGCAACAGCAGATCCGGCTCGCCCAGCCAGGCCCGCGCGATCAACGCCAGCCGCTGCCAGCCGCCGGACAAAAGCTGCAACGGCCGTTCCCGCAAGGCGGCCGGGGCGGCGAACATATCCAGCGCCACATCGCATTTCCACGCATTCGCCTCCCGCTCCGCCGCCGGCAACGCCCGCCGCACCGCCTCATACAGCGTCAACGGCAGCAAATTCGCTGGCACATCCTGCTCAACAAACCCGATCTTCAGCCCGCGCCTGCGGGTGATATCCCCGCGCCCCGCCTCCGACTGCCCGGCCAGGCAGCGCAACAACGTGGACTTGCCCGCCCCATTGCCCGCCACCAGCCCGATCCGGTCCCCGTCGGCAATCGCCAGATCCAGATTGTGGAACAACACACGCGGCGACTGCACGCTTAAGCCGCGCAAATTCATCAAACTCATGGAAACTTCTCATCGTCCAAAGGTCAAACCCAAGGACAGGCGCCGCCACTGCGCGAAAACAACCGCTTTCAGGCCCAGTTTGCCGCCTGCCCCGCAACAGCCTGCTGCGGGGCGAAAACAGGGCCACGGCGGCGATGATGGTTACGCAAACGCATGCATCCCTCCTGCGGCACCCAACGTGGAACAGGCCGGCAGGTTAGCGCGCGATCGCCGGCGAGGCTAGCCAAAAGCCCCCACATCATGCGTGATCGCGGTGGCGATTTCCCGGACCATGCCGAACAACTGCCGGATCGGCTGGAAAATCTCCCGATGTTCGCGCGCATACGCCGTCGTGCCACGCGGCGCGGCTGGCTCCGCGTAGTCACACGCCAGATCGCTATCCGGCGCGGCCGGGAAAATCTCGTCCAGCATCGCCAGCGAGGCATCAACCTCCAGCCGCAAAATCGCCCCTTCCAGGCTCAGCCGCGTCACCCCATGCCGGGGCGAGAAATCCGAGATCTCGCTCGCCAGCAGCCAGATCCGGTGGATCAGCGCCAGCCGCAGCGCGTGCAGCAACACCTCCCGCGTCGCCATCGTCGGCGCGTTGGGCCAGACCATGCGCAAGGCCAGATGGTCGGCGGAAATGCGCCGGAACATCGACTGCGCCGCCGCCCAGATATCCAGCCGTTCCAACGCGCGCGCCACCGCCACCAGCGCCTCCCGCCGCCCCGGCCGGGTGGTGTGCGCCGCCCGGTCCAGCCAGGTGCCGGGGTCCAAAGTCGCCACCACCGCCCGCAGCACCTCGATATCCGAATGCGCCAGGCCATGCGCGACAAAATCCATCGCCCGATGGAAGCGCCGGCTGTTCACCCGCATTTCGGTAAAGGTTTCCGGATGGCGCGACGCCGCCGCCCCCAGCCCCCAGGGGAATCGGGTGAAATTTTCATGCTGCGATCAAGCTGACCAGGAAATCATCATCCCATGCTGCAACCTTGCGCCTCAGGCGCAAGGAGTCCTTGGTGGATGCGGTTCGCAGCAGATTGTGAGCCATATGCTTGA
>CAITOL010000184.1 GCA_903893975.1 uncultured Rhodospirillales bacterium
CGCGCGTTAATGTGCCCATTTCATTACGGTTCCAAAACAAATGAAGTTTTTTTGCTTCTTTTTGGTCACATAAAGAAGACGCTTCCCTAAGCCTCCGGCACTTCATCCTTCAAATAAGGCTCCACCACGCCTTTAATTTTCAGCGTCATCGGATTGCCCCGACGGTCCAGGCTGCGGCCGACGGCGACGAGGATCCAGCCTTCGCTGACGCAGTATTCCTCGACATTGGTTTTCTCGGCGCCGTTGAAGCGGATGCCGATGCCGCGTTGCAGCAGTTCGGCGTTGTGGAACGGGCTTTTCGGGTTGATCGCCAAGCGATCGGGCAGCGTGTGTGTCATGTCGCTTCCTTACGCCGGGCGGACCCGGATGGGCAATGCCTTGAGCGCGCGGAAGGCGACATTGGGCAGCCAGGCCAGGGGGGCGGCGGTCAGTTCGATATGGGGGAAGCGGCGCAGCAGGGTGGTGAAGGCGATTTCGCCCTCGATGCGGGCGAGGTGGGCGCCGAGGCAGAGATGGCGGTCGAAGCCGAAGCTGAAATTGTCGTTGACCTCGCGGGTGATGTCGAAGCGGTCCGGGTCTGGGAAGTGGTCTGGGTCTCGGTTGGCGGCGCCGAGCATGAGGGTGAGGCGGGTGCCGGCGGGAATTTTACTGCCGCCGAGGTCGAAATCCGCGGTGGTGACGCGGGCGAGCATCTGCACCGGCGGGTCGTAGCGGAGGATTTCCTCGACGGCGGCGCGGGCGAGGCTGGGATCGGCGCGCAGGCGGGCGAGTTCGCTGGGGGTGTTGAGCAAAGCGAGCATGCCGTTGGCGATGAGGTTGGTGGTGGTTTCATGCCCGGCGGCGAGGAGGAGGGTGGAGGTGGCGACGACTTCTTCTTCGTTCAGCCGGCCGTCTTCGCGTTGTTGCACGGCGACGAGGGCGGAGATGAAATCATCCTGCGGCTGGAGGCGTTTGGCCTCGATGAGGGTGTGGGCGTAAGCGCGCAGGGCCTTGCCGCTGGCGGTGGCGCGGTTGGCGAGTTCCAGCGGGTCTGCCGCGGTGCGCAGGCCGCCGAGGAGTTCGATCTGGTCGGCGGTCCAGGTTTTCAGTTGCTCGCGGTCGGCGCTGGGCACGCCGAGCAGTTCCATGATGACGATGGCAGGGAGGGGGAAGGCGAAGTCGCGGATGAGGTCGAATTCGGCGCGGTCGGCGAGGGCGTCGAGCAGGGCGTCGGTGACGGCCTGGATGCGGGGGCGCAGGGCCTCCATGCGGGCGAGGGTGAAGGCGGCGGTGGCCTGGCCGCGCAGGCGGGAATGGGTGGGGGGATCGACGTTGAGCATGGAGAATTTGCGGCGGCCCTGGGCTTCCTCCACCACTTCGAGCACGGGTTGCGGCAGGCCGTCGATGCGGGTTTCGGTGAGGCGTTCCTTGGAGAGGTGCGGGCAGCGTTGCAGGGTGCGGATCTGCTGGTGGCGGAAGAGCAGCGGGCCGTCGAGATGCGGGTGGGTGACGAGGTCGTTACGGGCGCGCAAGGCGGCGAGGGTGGGGTAGGGGTTGGCGAAATAGGCGGGGGTGAAGAGCGGCGGGGGCGGGGCGAGGTCCATGCGTGTGGTCCTGGGGTGGTGGCCGGGCGGCGGCGTTATGGGGTGGGGAGGGCGATGATGCCGGCCTGGTGCAAAGCGGTGATGGCGGCATCGGTGTAGCCGGCGTCGCGCAGGAGGGAGGCGGTGTCGGCGCCGATGGCCGGGGGTTGGGTGTGCAGGCCCGGGCGGGCGCGGTTGTCGCCGAATTCCATCGGCACAGCGGGCAGGCCGACGATGTTGCTGCCGTCGCCCAGCGTGGAGAGGGAAGTGGGGAGCAGGCCGCCGCTGGCGAGGAGATGTGGGTCGGCCAGCAGGTCATCCGGGCGGCTGACGCGGGCATAGGGCAGGGTGGCGGCTTCGCAGGTGGCGAGCAGGGCGGCGGAGGATTGGGCGCCGAGGCGGGCGCGGAGGTCGGGGATCAGCCAGGCGCGTTCGGCGCAGCGTTGTGCGTTGGTGGCCAGAGCGGGGTTGGCGAACAGGTCGGGGAAGGCGAAGGCCTCGCAGAAGCGTTGCCAGTGGCGGTCGCTGGTCAGGCCGATGAAGACCTGCACGCCGTCGGTGCTGTCGAACACGTCGTACACGCCCCAGGCGCCGCGGCGGGCGGGCATGGGGGGCATGGGCTGGCCGGTGACGCCGGCGCCGGCAATGTGGGAGCCGACGAGGAAGGCGGAGCTTTCGAACAGCGAGGCGCCGACCCTTTGGCCGAGGCCGGTGCGGTCGCGTTCCCGCAAGGCAGCGAGGACGGCGACGACGCCGAAGGTGGCGCCCATGATATCGACCACCGAGGCGCCGGCGCGCAAAGGCTGGCCGGGCGGGCCGGTCATGTAAGCGAGGCCGGTTTGCATCTGCACGACCTCATCGAGGGCGGTGCGGTGTTCATAGGGGCCGGCGAGGAAGCCCTTCATGGCGAGGTAGATCAGGCCGGGATTGAGCTTGTGCAGATCGTCCCAGCCGCAGCCGAGGCGTTCGATGGTGCCGGGGGCGAAGTTTTCCAGCACGATGTCGGCGGTGGCGGCGAGGCGGTAGACGATCTCCCGCCCCTCTGGACGTTTGAGGTCGACGGCGAGGCTGCGCTTGTTGCGGTTGAAGGTGGCGAAGAAGCCGGCGGCGAAGCCGGGCAGGCGGCGGGTGGCGTCGCCATCGACGGCTTCGATTTTGATCACCTCCGCGCCGAGATCGGCCAGCAGCAGGCCGGCGCAGGGGCCCATGATGGTGTGGCCGAAATCCAGCACGCGCAGGCCGGTGAGGGGGGTGGCGGTCATGTGAGGATGAAGTCGTAGGACAGGGTGGCGAAATCTTCGGCCATTGCGGTGCCGTCCGGCGCCAGGCCGGGGCGGTGCGGGACGAAATCGGCGATCAGGGAGGGGCGGACGCCGAAGGCGACATCCTCGTCGATATATTGGCTGCCACGGGCGAAGATGTGGGTGACGAGCGGGGCGGCCATCTGGGTCTGGATGGCGAAATGCAGATGGGCCGGGCGCCAGTAGCGGTTGGTGGTGGCGCGGATCAGGTCGCCGAGGGCGGCGTCCATCGGGGCGGGGTAGGCGGTGGGCATGACGCTCCAGAAGGCGTAGCGGCCTTGGTCGTCGCAGCGGATGCGGCCGCGGCCCCACATATTGGCGGGGTCGAAATTGTCCTGCACGTCGTAGAGGCCGCGATCGTCGGATTGCCAGACATTGACTATGGCATCCGTGATCGGGGTGCCGGCGGTGTTGAGCACGCGGCCGCTGACGTAGAGTTTCTGGCCGGAGGCACCGTTGGCGATGTCGGCGCCGATGGCGACGGTGGGGGCGTCATCGAGGAAGAACGGGCCAATGAGGGTGGGCTCGGTCGCGCCTGGGGGCTTGGGCTGGGAGGCGGCGAGCACGGCCATGCTGAGGCCGATGGAGTCTGAGAGGGCGATGAACTCGTTGCGGCCCGGCCCGGTGACGGCGGCGGCTTTGGCGAGGAAGCCCATCGCGGCTTCCCATTCCGGCCAGGTGATCGCGGTTTCATGGACGAAGGCGTGCAGGTGGGTGATCAGGCTGAGCATGACCGTGCGCAGGCGGGGATTGTCGGTGGTGGCGAAGCGGGCGAGCACCTCGGACAGGAGGGGGGAAGCGGGTGCGTCGGAGCTTGGGGTGGTCGCCATGCCGAAGGTTTCCTGCTGCTGTTGGCGGCGGTTGTAACAATGGCGGCGCGACTGCTGCAATGGCGGTTGGGCTATCCGGCTGGCGGGCCGGCGGTATAGTGCGGGGAATAGTGAGGGAGATGTCCGATGGCGACCCAGGTTGCGATTATCGGTGCCGGGCCGGCGGGCTTGTTGCTGGGCCGCTTGCTGGCCAATCTGGGGATTGCGACGGTGATTCTGGAACAGCGCTCGCGGGCGTATGTGCTCGGTCGCATCCGGGCGGGGGTGCTGGAGGATTTGACCCGGGCGGCGTTGAACCGGGCAGGGGTCGGCGCGCGGATGGAGGCCGAGGGGCTGGCGCATGCGGGCATCGAGATCCGCTTTGACGATGCGGCGGCGCGGTTCGACTTTCAGGCCTTGGTGGGGCGGGAGGTGATGGTTTACGGCCAGACTGAAATCACCCGCGATTTGATGGACGACCGCGATGCTGCCGGGTTGGAAACGATCTATGAGGCGGAGGGGGTGGCGCTACATGATTTTGATCGGTCGCGGCCCTATGTGACCTATCAGCGTGATGGGGTGACGCACCGGTTGGACTGCGATTTTATCGCTGGGTGCGATGGCTATCATGGCGTGTCTCGGGCCTCGGTTCCGGCGGGGGCGATCGAGACGTTCGAGCGGGTGTATCCGTTTGGCTGGCTTGGGGTGTTGGTGGACCAGCCGCCAGTGGCGCCGGAGTTGATTTACGCCAGCCATCCGCGCGGGTTTGCGTTGTGCTCCATGCGGTCGGCGCGGCGGAGCCGGTATTATGTGCAGTGCGATCTGTCCGACACGGTGGCGGCGTGGTCGGATGCCCGGTTTTGGGATGAGTTGCGGCGGCGGATTGGTCCGGAGGCGGCGGAGGCGCTGCGCACTGGGCCGTCGATCGAGAAGAGCATTGCGCCGTTGCGCAGTTTCGTCGCCGAGCCGTTGCGGTTTGGCCGGCTGTTCCTGGCGGGCGATGCGGCGCATATCGTGCCGCCCACTGGGGCGAAGGGGCTGAATTTGGCGGTGAGCGACGTGTGCACGTTGAGTGCGGCGTTGGGAGAGTATTACACGGAGCAGTCAACGGCCGGAATTGAGGGCTACTCGGCGCGGGCGTTGCAGCGGATTTGGAAGGCTGAGCGGTTTTCGTGGTGGATGACAACGATGCTGCATCAGTTCCCGGAAATGTCGCCGTTCGAGCGGCGGTTGCAACGGGCCGAGTTCGATCAGCTGGTGACCGTACGCGCTGCGGCGCAGGCGATGGCTGACAGCTATACCGGGCCACCCATCTAGTGCCGTGCCGACGCGGGGCAGGCCGTCGTTGCGCGGTTACGGTCGTTAACCGTAAGGTCATGGATGTGCGGTGACTGTCGCATCGCTGCCACGCCTGAGCCGCCGAGAGGGGACCAGAGCATCGACGCATGGAAACCGGGTGTGATTTATGCCGCATAGTGCCGTCGCCGAGCGTATCAGACAGGGAACGGAGCGCCTGAGTTCCCGGGGGCTGCGTGTCGGGCTGGTGCTGCTGGCCATTGCGCTGATCTGGATGAGCATCGCTGCGCATTTATGGCAGGAGCATGCGCAGGATCGGGCGGCGGCGATTGAAAATGCCAGCAATCTCGCGCGTGGATTCGGTGAAAACGTAAAGGGGATTGTCGACGCCATCGACCAGGATCTGCTGATTCTGCGGCGGGTCTATACGCAGGACCCTGGTCGCTTCAGCCTGGCGCGATTGGCGCCGCCGAACGATATCGAAGGCGGCGTGACGGTGCAGATGGCGTTGACGGATGCGACCGGCCTTATGTTGATGAGCAATCTGCCGTCGAGCGGACGGGTGGATTTGTCCGACCGGGAACATATTCGGGTGCATCTGGACCGGACAACGGATGCATTGTTTGTCAGCAAGCCGGTTCTGGGGCGCGTTTCCAACAAATCCACCATTCAATTTACGCGCAAGGTGTTCGCACGGGATGGCGCACTGGCCGGGGTGATGGTGATCTCGCTGGATGCGTACTATCTGTCGCGCTTTTACGAAACGCTGGAGATCGGTCAAGGCGCCATCACTGTGGTGGGGCTGGAGGATGGGGTGATCCGGGCGCGGGCGCCTACGGTCGATAAAGCGGTGGGATCGGTGCTCCGCCCGACGGATTTGCAGATGATGCGGTCCGGCCCGATGATCGGCAGTTTTTTTGGCACCAGCAGCGTGGATGGGGTTGAGCGGATTTTCAGCTACCGCCGGCTTGATCGCCAGGGGTTGGCGGTCATCGTCGGATTGGCCTCGGCGGATGTGTTCGCCAATTACGCCAAAGACGTGGTGACATATGTTGCGGTTGGCGCCGGGTTGACGGTGCTGGTGGCCCTGGTTGGGGTGATGCTACTGGCGCAAGGCGCGCGTCTGACGGCGTTCGGCCAGCGCCTTTCGGCGACGTTGGCCAATATCAGCCAGGGCATCATGATGGTGGATGCGGATGGGCGGGTGGCGGTGCTGAACCCGCGGGTGGTGGCGTTGCTTGGACTGCCGCCGCATCTGTCCAGCGAAGGGGTGGCGTTTCGGGATATTCTGGAATGGCAGCTGTCCCAGGAGGAATTTGGACCGCTGGCGACGCTCGATCCTGCGTTTGTCGCATTTTTGCGCGAAGGTGGATTGCGCGGGACGTTTGACGTCTATGAGCGGGTGCGGCCGAATGGCCGGGTATTGGAATGTCTGACGACGTTGCTGGACGATGGGACGGCGGTGCGGACGTTTACTGATATTACCGAGCGCAAACGGACGGAGCAGGCTTTGGCGGCGGCCCGCGATGCGGCCGAAGCGGCGTCCAAAGCGCGGTCTGACTTCCTGGCGATGATGAGCCATGAGATCCGCACGCCGATGAACGGTGTGATTGGGATGGCCGGGCTGTTGCTGGATAGTGATTTGACGGCCAAGCAACGCAATTTCGCCGCCACCTTGCGTGATGCGGCGAATAACCTGCTGCGCATTATCAACGACATTCTCGATTTTTCCAAGCTGGACGCCGACCGGTTGGAATTTGAAGAATTGCCGTTCGACCTGCGGCACGTCACGAAGTCGGCGGTGGATTTGCTGACGATCAAGGCCCAGGCCAAGGGCGTGGCGCTGCGGGCGGAGATAGCGGACGACGTGCCGGAGCGGCTGCTGGGCGATCCGGGCCGGTTGCGCCAAGTGTTGCTCAATCTGCTGGATAACGGGTTAAAATTTACGGATGTGGGCGAGGTTGTGCTGACCGCCCATTGCGCCGAACGGACAGCCGGGCGGGCGAGGATTGCCTTTACGCTGCGTGATACCGGAATTGGCATCGCGCCGGAGGCGTTGCCGCATCTGTTCCAGTCTTTCGCCCAGGTGGATAGTTCGATTTCTCGTCGGTTTGGCGGCACCGGGCTGGGGCTGGCGATTAGCCGGCGGTTGCTGGAGCATATGGGCGGGTCGATCACGGTGGAGAGTGAGCCGGGCAAGGGCACGGTGTTCCGCTTTGAAATACTGCTCGACATCGCCCCAGTGGCGGTGCCGCCCGCCAAGCAGGACCCGGCGAATGCCCCGGTGATTTCGACTAAACGGCTGCGGATCTTGCTGGCAGAGGACAATGTGACTAACCGGCTGGTGGCGGTCACCCGATTGGAGATGATGGGGCATCGGGTCGATGCGGTGGCGAGCGGGCAGGAGGCGATCGCGGCGGTGCAGGATGTGCCTTACGACCTGGTGCTGATGGATGTGATGATGCCGGATGTGGATGGTTTGACCGCGACCAGGGCCATTCGTGCGTTGACGGGGCCGGCGCGGGATATCCCGATTGTGGCGATGACCGCCAACGTGTTCCGCGAGCATCGGGATGCGTGCCGCGCGGCGGGGATGGATGGGTTTTTGGGCAAGCCTGTTGTGAACGACGAGTTGGTGGCCGCAGTGGCTGCTGCTGTGGCGGGAACCTTGCGCCCAAGTGCGGCTGCCTCGGTTGATCCGGACCGTGAGGCGTTGACGGCGCTGGCGCAGGAGGTCGGCACCGAGTTTGTCGGACCTTTGCTCGACAGTTTACTGGCCGAGGCCGCCGCACGGTTGGGCGTGCTGCAGGTGGCGGTGGCGGCGGGGGATTGGGCGGCTGTGCAAGCGGAGGCGGCGTTGTTGCGTGATGCGGCGGCGACGATGGGGATGACCGGATTATCCGCTGCCGCCGATGCGCTGGCGCAGCCGGGCGGGGCCGATCACCCGGAGGCGGTGGCGGCGTTGCAGCAGCGGCTGGACCGCCTGCGGGCGGTGCGTGCGGCGTTGCCGGATGGCTGAGGCGGCGGCGGGCTATTCGGCTTCCCAGCCTTCTTTCTTGCGGTAAATGGTCGAGGCGCTGATTTTGAGTTTGCGGGAGGCGAGTTGCAAATTGCCGCCGCAGATGGCGATGGCGTGTTCGACGTAGCGCCGTTCCGCGACGGTCAGTGGTTCAATCGCATCGACCGAGGTGGGCAAGCCGGTGGCGAATGGGACCGGGGCGGCGACGGCGACCGGCACGGGTGCTGCCACCGCAGGGGCTGGGATGGCAGCGGGTTCGGCCACGACTTCCATCATTGGCAGCATGTCCGGGGTGACGGTTTTGCCCGCATGCAGCACGACCACGTTGCGCACGACGTTCTGCAACTGACGGACGTTCCCGGGCCAGTGATAGGCCAGCAGGCGGGCTTCAACCTCTGGCGCGAAGGCTGTGAAGGGTTTGTTTTCCTCGGCCGCGAACTGGCGCAGGAAGCGCTGGGCAATCAGCACGATATCCTCGCCACGCTCTCGCAACGGCGGCATGCGGATCGGGACAACGTTGAGGCGGTAGTATAGATCCTCGCGCAACTGCCCGTTTTGTACCGCGTCCAACGGATTACGATTGGTCGCAGCGATGAAGCGGATATCGGCCTGGCGGGTTTGGCTGTCGCCGACGCGCTGATAGGTGCCGGTTTGGATGAAGCGCAGCAGTTTGGTTTGCAGCAGAGGGTCCATTTCCCCGAGTTCGTCGAGGAACAGCGTGCCACCATCGGCCTGGGCGGCGGCACCTTCCTGATCTGCGGTAGCACCGGTGAAGGCGCCGCGCACATGGCCGAAGATGGTGCTTTCCATCAGATCTCGCGGGATGGCACCACAGTTAAGGGCGACGAGGCGACGGTCTCGGCGCGGGCTGAGCTTGTGTAGGGCATCGGCCGCCAGCTCCTTGCCGGT
Organism: uncultured Rhodospirillales bacterium; assembly: GCA_903893975.1. Lineage (GTDB taxonomy): Bacteria > Pseudomonadota > Alphaproteobacteria > Acetobacterales > Acetobacteraceae > CAITOL01. The sequence goes on from CAITOL010000184.1 coordinate 8,897, forward strand.
GCCGGATTCGCCGGTCACGAAGACGCTGGCGGTGCTTTGGGCGGCAGCGGACAGGGTGCGGTAAACCGCCTGCATCGGGGCGGAACGGCCGATGAAATCGACGAATTCAGCATGTTCGACGGTTTGGCGGAGGGTTTCGACCTCACGCCGCAGCTCAACGGTGCTGAGCGCGTTGTCCACCGTGGTGGTCAGGCGGGCGGCGGCAAATGGTTTGACCAGATAGTCGAACGCGCCGCCGCGCACGGCGCGCACGGCGGTGGCGAGCGAGGCGTTGGCGGTCATGACGATGATCGCCGGCGGGGTTGGCCAGGTGTGCACCTGTTCGAGAATATCGATACCGTCCATGTCCGGTAATTTTAGGTCGAGCAGTACGCAATCCACCGGGCGGGCGCGCAGGATCGCGAGGCCGGAGCGACCATCCTCGGCGACCAGGACGATATGACCGAGAGGTTCCAACTGGGCTTGGCAAGTCATCGCCAGCGAGGGGCTATCCTCGATGATGAGGATGGTGCGTTGGTTCATGTGCGACGATCAGGCGATCAGATCGCGCAGGGCGATGGCGGCTTGGCGAGCGGCGGTTTCGACTTTGCTCATCAACGGGAGCAGGTCGGTCTCCGGAGATTTGGCGGCGGTTTCCAAAGCGAGGGCGGTGGAGGAAAGGGCGCTGGCGCCGACATTGGCGGCCGATCCCTTGATCGCGTGCGCTTCGTGGAGAATGTCGGCACGGTTCGAGCCGGCGCGCAGGGCATGGAGATGCGCGACGCGGGTCGCCAGTTCATCGATAAAGACCGCGGCGATACGCTGGAAAATCGGGTTCGTCGTATCATTCCAGAGTGCGACGATGGCGGCGTGGTCCAGCGGCAGTTGCGGCAGACATTCCGTGACGGCGGCTTTCAGCGCCGCTGGGTCGAGCGGTAAGGCCACGGTCGCGGTCGCACCGGGCATGCTCTCCCCCGGACGGCAGAGCGCTAGTACGGGCACACCGGCTTGGGCGCAGGCGGATGCGAGGCCGGTGGCTGCGGTGCCGAGTATCGCAATGGAAAACGACGTGGTGGCCAAGGCTGTGCCGGCCGCGGCGAGATCCAGGCGCTGAACCGTCAGGTCCATGCGTTGCACCACGCCGGTAATATAGAGGGCGATGGTCGGGCTGGATTCAACCAGCAGGATGGGAGGCGTAGGCGGTCGCTCGTCCAAGGTCAGACCCTTTGGTAAAATAGACGTAGCCCCGGTTTCGGACCACGCGCGGGTCGGATGCTCGGAGGTGCTGACACGCTCGGCGTCACGTCTTACACTTCTTCATTATGTTAGATAGTGCCCCATTCTGCAATACCGATGCGAAAACTGTTGCGGTTTTTTGCAATTTTCAACGGTCAAAACGGGATAAAGACGGGTAAAACATGTGCGAAAGGCTAAAAAAGGATTGGCACGCTTGTTGCTGTTAACCCCGTGGAAGATGTCAGCAACACCGCGTTAGCCGCTATGCGGGCGGTCCGTGAGCGTGGAGCTGGCTGGAGAACGGGGATTTTCACATGCGCATCCTGGTCATCGAGCACGATTTTGTCGCCTACCAGCAGCTTTGCCGCGTTTGGCGTGGTGAGGACATTAACCATGAACTGGCGGACACGCTCGAGGATGGCATTGAACTGCTGCGGCATTATGATTTCGACATGGTGTTGGTTGGCTCCCAACCGCGTGACATCAACATTGCCGCTTTGGTGCGGCGTTTGCGGGGCACGGCGATTACCACACCGCTGCTGGCGTTGATCCATCCGGTGCCGGGCGAGGTGCCGAACGTGCTGAACGCGGGCGCGGATGACGTGATGTTGATGCCGTATTCGGACCGTGAACTGATTGCCCGCCTGCATGCAGTGCTGCGCCGGGTGCGTGGGTTCAGCCACCAGGTGCTGCGGGTTGGGCCGCTGGCGATCGATGTGGAAAACCATTCGGTGCTGGTCAACGACCGCCCGGTGGCGCTGACCGGCAAGGAATTCCAGGTGCTGATGCTGATGGCGCTGCGCAACACCCGCGTGGTGACCAAGGCGACGTTCCTTGACCATCTGTATGGCAGCGCGGATGCGGAGCCGGATCTGAAGATCATCGACGTCTTTATCTGCAAGCTGCGCAAGAAGCTGGCCGATGCCGGGTCGGGCGATATTATCTCTACCGTCTGGGGCCAGGGCTACCGGTTGGATACGACGGCGGCGCCGGCAGAGCCGGTGGTGACGCGTCCGGTTCCGCCGAGCCGCCGTGCCCAGCGCATGCAACTCGCCGTCCTGGCTGCTTGAACGCCATGGCACGACAGGATTGGAGCTTGGAGCCGGCCCTGGGCGTTGGGCCGGCGGAGCGGAGCCTGACCGCCGGGTTGTGCGATTTGGCCGACCGCGCTTTGGCGCTGCGGGAGCGGCGCCTGGCGGAGGCGGCGATCGAGACGATCTATTTATGGCTGGACGCGGTCGAAACCGGCCCGCCGACGCACTGAGCGCTGGGGCATTGAACGCTGGCCCCCTTGCATCGGCTTGGCTGGCGCCGGCACACTGGGTTCCTGGGAAATTAAGGAACCGTCGTATGAAACTCGCGTTTTCTGCTGCCAGCCCGTATGTCCGCAAAGCGATGGCGTGTGCTATCGCCCGCGGGATTGAGGGGCAAATTGAGCTTTGGTCGATCAAGACCACCGATGGCGCGCTGGCCGGCGCCAACCCGCTGTCCAAGGTGCCGACCTTGCTGACCGATGATGGGGTGGCGCTGTACGACAGCCCGGTGATCTGCGAATATCTGGATAGTATCGGCAATGCGCCAAAGTTGTTTCCTGCACCAGGGCCGGCGCGTTGGCGGGCGCTGCAATTGCAGGCTTTGGCCGACGGGATCATGGATGCGAGCCAGCCGCGCCGGCGCGAGATTGCCTTGCCGCAGGATCAGGGGCGGGTGGAGTGGATCGCTTTGCAGCGCGGCAAGGTGGACCGGGCGGTGGATGAGTTGGAAGCCGCGGCGGATTCGCTGGGGGCGCTGACCACGATTGGCGACATCACCGTCGCCTGCGCCTTGGGCTACCTGGATTTCCGCTTCGCGCATGAGCCGTGGCGGCCGGGCCATCCGAAACTGGCGGCGTGGTATGAGCGCGTGGTGGCGTTGCCGCCGATGGCGCGGACGATGCCGGTGGGCTGACGCAGGTGGCGTCGCGGTTGGTCCGCGACGCCGTTTGCCGTTTCAGGCGGCGAGGCGTTTTAGCACTGCCTGGGTGAAATCCTGGGTGGAGGCGCTGCCGCCGAGGTCTTTGGTGCGGATGTTGTCGGTGTTCAGCGCCAGATCGATGGCGCGTTCCAACTGGCGGCGTTTGTCGAGCATGCCGGCATGTTCCAGCATGAGGGCGGCGGCGAGCATCAGCGAGGTAGGATTGGCGATGCCCTGGCCGGCGATGTCCGGCGCGGAGCCGTGCACGGCTTCAAAGATCGCCGCGTGCAGGCCGATATTGGCGCCCGGCGCCATGCCCAACCCGCCGACGAGGCCGGCGGCCTGGTCGGAGAGGATGTCGCCAAATAGATTGGTGGTGACGATCACGTCGAACTGCCAGGGGTTAAGCACCAGTTGCATGGCGCAGGCATCGACGATGCGGTCGTCATACGCGACGCGGCCTTCGTATTTTTTCGCCACTTCGCGCGCGGTTTCCAGGAACACGCCGGTGAGTGCCTTCAGCACGTTGGCTTTGTGGACGATGGTGACCTTTTTGCGGCCGTTGCGCACGGCATAGTCGAAGGCAAATTCGGCGATGCGGCGCGAGCCGTCGCGCGTGTTGACGCCGGATGAGATGGCCACCGCATGCGGGTCGTCGCCGACGGAGATGTAGTGTTCGAAGGCGACATAAAGGCCTTCGAGATTTTCGCGGACGATGACGAGGTCGATATCCTCATACCGGCCACCAGGGACGAGGGTACGGGCCGGGCGGAGATTGGCGTAGAGGTGAAATTCTTCGCGTAGGCGCACGTTGACCGAGCGGAAGCCGCTGCCGACCGGGGTGGTGAGCGGGCCTTTCAGGGCGAGCTTGGTCTGGCGGATGCTGGCCAGGGTGGCATCGGGCAGCGGGTCGCCGACGGCGGCGATGGCGGCCATGCCGCCGAGTTGGGTATCCCAGGCGAACGGTGCGCCCAGCGCATCGAGCACGGCGACAGTGGCCTGGGTGACTTCCGGGCCGATGCCGTCACCAGGGATCAGGGTTGCCGGAATTTTCGGGGCGGTTGTCATGTTCGATCCTGTCTTGTGCTGACACGCGGGGGCGCCGGCCCGTGATAGCGCGAGATCGCGCCGGCGCAAGATCCAGATCGGCGGATTTGTTAAAGAAAGCCTGAACGCGGCGCCCCATCGCACAAGAATATGCGAGCATGTTACCAATGGCGCCTGCGTGGCGGATCAGACCGCGCCCATTGGTGAGGAGATATGAGATGGCCGAAGCCTATATCGTTCAAGCCCTGCGCACGGCGGGTGGCCGCCGGGGCGGCAAGCTGGCCGGCTGGCATCCGGCGGATATGGCCGGGGAGGTGTTGAGCGCGCTGGTGGAGCGGGCCGGGATTGATCCGCTGGCGGTGGACGATGTGGTGATGGGCTGCGTGTCGCAGGCGGGGGAGCAGAGCTTCCAGATTGGCCGGCATGCGGTGCTGGCGTCGCGGTTGCCGGATCGCATTCCGGCGGTGTCGATCGACCGGCAATGCGGGTCGTCCCAGCAGGCGCTGCAATTTGCCGCCCAGGCGGTGATGTCTGGCACGCAGGATGTGGTGATCGCCGCTGGGGTGGAGAGCATGACGCGGGTGCCGATGGGCAGCAATTTCGCGCTGCATGCCAAGGCGGGCATTGGCACGGGGCCGTTTAGCCCGCGCATTCAGGCGCGGTATGGCGTGCCGTCGTTCAGCCAATTTACCGGCGCGCAGATGATGGCGGAGAAATATGGCTATAGCCGCGACGAGCTGGACCGTTACGCGCTGGGCAGCCACCAGCGCGCGGCGGCGGCCACGTTGGCGGGCGCGTTTGCGCAGGAGATTTTGCCGCTGGCGGTGGACGGGCCGAATGACGAGCCGGTGATGCATAGCGTGGACGAGGGCATTCGCTGCGATGCGACGCTGGAAAGCATTGGCGCGGTGAAGTTGTTGCAGGAAGGCGGGGTGATTACGGCGGCCAATGCCAGCCAGATTTGCGACGGTGCGTCCGGCGTGCTGGTGGTGAGCGAGCGGGCGCTGAAGGCACATGGGCTGACGCCGCTGGCGCGCATCCATAACCTGACGGTAACCGGTGGCGACCCGGTGATTATGCTGGAGGAGCCGATCCCGGCGACCAGGCGGGCGTTGCAGCGGGCGGGACTGTCGATTGACGAGATCGACCTCTACGAGGTGAACGAGGCGTTCGCGCCGGTGCCGTTGGCGTGGCTGCGCGAGATCGGGGCCGATCCGGCGCGGCTGAATGTGAATGGCGGGGCGATTGCGCTGGGGCATCCGCTGGGCGCCTCTGGCACCAAGCTGATGGCCACCTTGATCCATGCGCTGCGGGCGCGCGGCAAGCGGTATGGCTTGCAGACGATGTGCGAGGGTGGCGGGACGGCGAATGTGACGATTGTGGAGGCGTTGTAGGGGGGGAAGGCAGGCAAGGGGTAGCACTCCTTTTTTGAAAAAAAGGAGCAAAAAACTTTTGTCACTTCGGTTCCGTGCGCACGGCCCATGCAAGGAATGTACGGCGAAGCCAAGGAAGTGATAAAGTTTTTTTGCTTCTTTGTTTTCAAACAAAGAAGACTTTTGCTTAATTTTTTAACGCCTTGGCTAAAACAATCACCGAATGCACCGCTTTGCGCCCACCAAGATCATTGATCTGATGCCGGCATGAAGTGCCGTCGGCGATGATGAGGTCATCAGCCGCCGCGGCGCGCACCGCAGGCAGCAGGCCGGCTTCCGCCATGGCGCGGGAGGCGGCTTGGGATTCGGTTTGGTAGCCGAAACTGCCGGCCATGCCGCAGCAGCCGGAGGCGATGGGTTGCACCTTCAGGCCGGGCACCGAGCGCAAGGCGGCGAGGCCGGGCAGGAAGGCGCCGAAGCTTTTCTGGTGGCAGTGGCCGTGCACGTGCGCGGTGGCGTTGATCGGGTGCAAAGCGAGGTCTGGCTTGGTTTTGGCGAGGTATTCGCCGAGCAGCATGGCGCGGCCGGCCAGGGCTTCGGCGGCTTTGCCCGGTAGCAGGCTGGGGAATTCGTCTTTCAGGGTGAACAGGCAGGACGGTTCCAGGCCGATCACCGGGGCGTCGCCCGGGAGTGCGTCCAGCATGCGTTGGGCTTCGGCGCGGGCGCGGTCGACCATGCCGGCGGCGAGGTAGGTGCGGCCGCAGCAGAGCGGGCGGCCTTCGGCGCGGGCGATGCCAACTTTGAGGCCGGCGGCGCGCAGCACGCGCAAGGCGGCGCGGAGGTTTTCCGGTTCGAAATAGCGGTTGAAGGTGTCGGCGAGCAGCAGCACGTCCGGCGTGCCGGGATCGCCTTCGGTGTTGCGGAACGGGTTGCCGACGAATTCGGGCAGGTTCCGTTCGACGGCGAAGCCGAGTTTGGCGGTGAAGCGGCGCAGGGTTTTGGAGCGGTTGCGCAGATTGGCCAAGGCGGGCAGGCGGACGGCGAGTTGGCCGATGCGGGGCAATTCGGCGACCAGACGTTCGCGCCAGGCGACGCCGTGGCGGTCCGCGCGGGCGGCCTGGGCCTCGATCTTGAATTTGGCCATATCGACGCCGGTGGGGCATTCGCGGCGGCAGGCTTTGCAGGAGACGCAGAGGGCGAGGCTGTCGGCGACGTCCGGCCCGACCATCGCATCCGGGCCGAGCTGGCCGCTGAGCGCGAGGCGCAGCGTGTTGGCGCGGCCACGGGTGACGTGGGCTTCGTCGCGGGTGGCGCGGTAGGAGGGGCACATCACCCCGGCATCGAAGCTGCGGCAGGTGCCGTTGTTGTTGCACATTTCCACCGCGCCGAGCAGGCCGGCGGGATGGGCGGACCAGTCCAGCTTGGGGGTAAAGCCGGGAGCGGCGGCGTAGCCCGGCGGGTAGCGCAGCAGGGTGCGGTCATCCATGCGCGGCGGGCGGACGACGCGGCCGGGGTTGAGCAGGGCGTCGGGGTCGAAGGCATCTTTCACCGTTTCAAAGGCGCGGACGATTTGGGGGCCGAACATCTGCGTGTGAAACTCGCTGCGCACGATGCCGTCGCCGTGTTCGCCGGAATGGCTGCCTTTGTATTCGCGGACCAGGGCAAAACATTCTTCCGCGATGCTGCGCATGCGGGCGACGTCGGTGCCGTCTTTCATGTTGAGCACCGGGCGGACATGCAGGCAGCCGACCGAGGCGTGGGCATACCAGGTGCCCTTGCTGCCGTGGCGGGCGAAGACGTCGTTCAGGCGTTCGGTGTAGTCGGCGAGATCGGGCAGATCGACGGCGCAATCCTCGATGAAGCTGACCGGTTTACCGTCGCCTTTCATCGACATCATGATGTTCAGCCCGGCTTCGCGGACGGCGGCGATGTCGGCCTGGAAGGTTGGGTCGATGGCGCGGACGACGGCGTGGGGGTAGCCGATATCGGCCATCATTTCCTCGAGCTCGGCCAGTTTGGCCAGCAGGGGGGCGTCGTCATGGCCGTGGAATTCGACGATCAGCACCGAATCCGGCTCGCCGATCAACATGCGGTCGATGGTGGGGCGATAGATCGGGATGGCACGGCCGAGGTCGATCATGGTGCGGTCCACCAGTTCTACCGCCTCGGGGTTCAGGGTGACGAGGTGCTGGCTGGCGGCCATGGCGGCGCGGAAGGTGGGGAACTGGCAGATGCCGAGCACTTTGCGCGGCTTGATCGGGGCGAGGATGAGCTCGATGGCAGCAGAGAAGGCGAGGGTGCCTTCGGAGCCGACCAGCAGGCGGGCGAGATTGTCGCGGCCGGCGGCGCGGGCGGCTTGGGTCAGCGCGTCGATATTATAGCCGCCGACGCGGCGGAGTTGCTGGGGGAAGCGGGCGGCGATTTCGGTGGCTTCCGCGAGGCCGAGGGCCTGCATGTCGGCCAGCAGGGCGGCGATGCGCGGGTCGGCGGCGTTGGGGCCGGGGGCGGCGAAGCGATGCTGGGCGCCGTTGGCCAGAATGGCGTCGATGGCGCTGACATTATCGGCCATCAGGCCGTAGCGAATGGATTTGGAGCCGCAGGAATTATTGCCGGCCATGCCGCCGATGGTGCAGCGGGCATGGGTGGAGGGGTCCACCGGGAAGAACAGGCCGTGCGCTTTCAGCGCCGCGTTGAGATGGCCGAGCACCATGCCCGGCTGCACCCAGGCGCGCTGGGCGGCGGCATCGACGGAGATGAGCTGGCGCAGGTGCTTGGAACAGTCGATCACCAGGCCGGAATTGACGGTCTGGCCGCATTGGCTGGTGCCGCCGCCGCGGGCGAGGATGGAGATGCCGGCTTCGCGGCAGATGGTCATGGCGGCGATGACGTCTTCCAGCCGCTCGGGGATGATGACGCCGGTTGGCATGACCTGGTAGATCGACGCATCGGTGGCGTAGCGGCCGCGATCGGCGGCGCCGAACAGAACCTGGCCGGCGATTTCCCGCCGCAGCCGTGCCGCCAGGGCGCTGGTTCCCAGATTAGCCTGTGCGTTCATGGCGGTGCTCCGTTGCGTGTAGCAGGTTGATCGGGGATGCGGCGCGCATTGGCAAGCCCGCCGAAGATCGGCATACGTCCGGCCAACAGGAGATCGTCATGACCTATTATGCCAGCAAGCGCGTCGCAGGGCGCCATTTTCTGCAGATCCCCGGCCCGACCAATGTGCCGGATCGGGTTTTGCGCGCCATCGACAATCCGGTCATGGACCATCGCAGCCTGGATTTCGGCAAGCTGGGCGCCAAGGTGCTGGAGAAGCTGCCGAAGGTGTTCAAGACCGAGCTGCCGGTGGTGATCTACCCGGCATCCGGCACCGGGGCGTGGGAAGCGGCGCTGGTGAATACGCTGAGCCCGGGCGACACGGTGCTGATGACGCGCACCGGGCAGTTTGCCGAGTTGTGGCACCAGATGGCCGAGCGGCTGCAACTGGTGTGCGAGTTTGTCGACACCGACTGGCGGCGTGGCGCGGATGCGGCCGAAATTGGCGCGGCGCTGGCGGCGGATAAGGCGCACCGGATTAAGGCGGTGTGCGTGGTGCATAACGAGACGTCCACGGGCTGCGTGACCCATGTGGACCAGGTGCGCAAGGCGATTGACGCGGCGCGGCACCCGGCGCTGCTGCTGGTGGATGCAATTTCGTCGCTGGGCAGCCTGGATTATCGCCACGATGAATGGGGCGTGGACGTGACGGTGGCCGGCAGCCAGAAGGGCATGATGTTGCCGCCGGGCCTGTCGTTCAATGCGGTTTCCGCCAAGGCGCTGAAGGCGTCTGAAACCGCCAAGTTGCCGCGGGCGTATTGGGACTGGCAGCAGATGCTGGGCATCAACAAGACCGGGTATTTCCCCTACACCCCGGCGATCAACCTGCTGTACGGGTTGGATACCGGGCTCGACATGATGTTCGAGGAAGGGCTGGAGAATGTGTATGCCCGGCATGACCGGCATGCCGAGGCGGCCCGCCGTGCGGTGCGCGCCTGGGGGCTGGAACTGAACTGCGCCGAGCCGGCGGATTATTCATCCGCGCTGACCGCGGTGCGGGTGCCGGAGGGGCATAGCGCCAACGGGCTGCGGGCGTTGATTGCCGAGCGGTTCAATATGTCGCTCGGGACTGGGCTGGGGCGGTTGAACGATATCGTCTTCCGCATCGGGCATTTGGGCGATCTCGGCGATTTGCAGGTGATCGGCACGCTCGGCGGGATTGAGATGGGGCTGCGGGCGGCCGGCATTCCGCATAAAGCGGGCGGGGCGCAGGCGGCGATCGATTACCTCTCTGGCAACGCGTAGCCCGATGCAGCCCGTGGCGGTGGTGACCGGCGGAGCGCGCGGGATTGGCCGCGCGATCGCCGAATGGTTTCTGGCGCACGGGCATTGCGTGGCGCTGCTGGATATCGACCGCGCCACGTTGGCCGCGACCGAGGCGGCTTTGGCGCGGCCGGAGCAGGTGCTGGCGCTGGGCTGCAATGTGGCTGATCCGGCCGAGGTGGACGCGGCGGCGGCGGCGGTGCTGGCGCGCTGGGGGCGGGTGGATGCGCTGGTGAATAATGCCGGGGTGGCGGTGTTCAAGCCGGTGCTGGAGACATCGTTCGCGGAATGGCGCCAGGTGATGGCGACCAATCTGGACGGGGTGTTTTTGTGCAGCCAGGCTTTTGGCGCGGTGATGAAGGCGCAGCAGAGCGGGGCGATTGTGAACATCGCCTCCATCTCCGGATTGCGGGCCAGCACGCTGAGGGTGGCGTACGGCACCAGCAAGGCGGCGATTATCCATCTGACCAAGCAATACGCGGTGGAGTTGGGCAATTTCGGGGTGCGGGTGAACGCGGTGTGCCCCGGCCCGGTGGAAACCGAGATGGCCAAGCAGGTGCATAGCCCGGCGATCCGCGCCGATTACTACGACGCGGTGCCGCTGGGGCGGTATGGCACGCCGGAGGAAATGGCGGAGTTGGTCGGGTTCCTGTGCAGCAAGGCGGCGAGCTACGTGAACGGGCAGGCGCTGGCCAATGATGGCGGGTTTGATGCGGCGGGGGTGGGCATTCCGGCGTTTCGGCGGGATGAGGGGATTAATCGGGTCGGGTGAGGGGGTTAAGCGGCTTTCACGCCCCGCACAAAGCGTTCGATTTCATTTGCTAAGTGAACGGCTTGGGTAGACATCTGATCAGCCGCGATGCGGACATGGTTGGCCATTTCACCTGTCTCCTGAGAGCCATGGCTTACGTCGTGAATGTGGGTACTGACCATTTGGGTGCCCGAGGCGGCCTGCTGGACGATTCTGGCTATCTCTTGAGTGTCAGCGCTCTGTTCTTCCATCGCCGAGGCGAGGGAGGTGGTAATTTGATCGATGCTGCCAATTTCGATTCCAAAGGCTGCGATTGCA
>CAITOL010000185.1 GCA_903893975.1 uncultured Rhodospirillales bacterium
GGCGCGAGAGAGTCATGAGTGTGGTTTCCTTCCCGGGTTTCATTTTTTTGGCATTTATTTTTATCGGCACGTCATAGCATCAGGCGGCTTGCGCCAGCGAGGGCGCCACATCTTCCACCGTCGTGCGCCGCATGTCACGCACTTCGCCGGTATCATTATAGCGGCGGGCGCGATGCATGGTCTGGCGATTATCCCACATCACGATATCGCCCAACGTCCACTTATGTGTGTAGACAAATTGCCGCTGGGTTGCGTGTTCCACCAAATCGCGGATCAACGCCATCGCCTCCGGGCGTGGCATACCTTCAATTTCGCCAATATGGCTGGAGAGATAAATCGTCCGCCGCCCCGTCATCGCATTGCGCCGCACCAGACGTTGGCGCACCGGAGCGAATTTCAGTTTTTCGTCGTCGGTGAATTCGCCAAATCCCAGCAACCCGCGCGAATAAATCAGCGAATGATGGGTCACCATATCGTCCACCAATGCCTTGTCGCTGTCCGGCAGCGCGTCATAGGCCGCCCGCATATCGGCAAATTCGGTATCCCCGCCACTGCTCGGAATGGCCCGCGCGGACAGCGCCGAGTATTTCGCCGGGGTTGCCTTAAAGCTGCTATCGGAATGCCACAGCATATTGCCGAGGTTGAACATCCGCCGCCGGTCGTCGCGCGCAAACACTTGCCCGGCCTGGTCGAGGTTGGAGATATCCGCCATCTCCATATCCAACCGCCGCTCTGCGGCGGTCTGAATATTGCCAGTCGCCTGTTCCAACGTGCCGAAATTGCGTGAAAACGCTTTCTGCTGTTCGTCGTCGATCATCTGGTTGGGAAACACCAGCAACGCATATTCGTTCATCGCCGCGTCAATCTCCGCCGCCTCGGCCGGCGTCAGCGCCCGCCGTAGATCAACCCCGGTAACGCGGGCGCCAAACACTGGATGAACAGGCGTGAATTGCATGATGTTTCCCCCAAACCGCGAGGGCCCGATCATGTGCCTCGCATGCGCGCTCTGAAAAGCCTATTTCTCGCAAAAATCATCGGAGGATGCAGATGCCACACTGCGACGTAAACGGAACCAGCCTGCACTATCAACTGGAAGGCCCGGCCGGCGCGCCGGTGGTGGTGCTCTCCAACTCACTCTCGACAGATTTGCGCATGTGGCAGCCACAGGCGGCCGGCCTGTCCGCGCGCTACCGTCTGCTGCGCTACGATGTGCGCGGCCACGGCCAGTCTCCGGCCACCCCGGCGCCCTACAGCGCGGCGTTGCTGGCCGATGATCTCGCCGGCCTCATTACCGGCCTCAATCTCGGCCCGGCCCATATCGTCGGCCTGTCGCTCGGCGGCATGACGGCGCAAATGCTGGCCCTGCGGCAGCCGGATCTGGTCGCCAGCCTGTGCCTGGTCGCCACCACCTGCGCCCCGCCCTTCGGCACCGCCGCCGCCTGGGCCAAACGCGCCGATGAAGTGCGGCAGACCGGCGATTACCGCGATGTGGTTGAGCCGATGCTGGATCGCTGGCTCACCCGCCGCTTCCGCCGCGCCAACCCCGCCGGAGTGGCGTTGATCCGGGAGATGATCCTGGCTACCCCGATGGAAGGCTATGTCGGTGCCTGCCTCGCCATTGGCGGCCTGGATGTGTGCGGCAAACTGGCCACCTTCCCCCGCCCGGTCCGCATCCTCGCCGGTGAGGAAGACCCCGGCACCACGGTGGAGGACGCCGAACGCATTGCCGCCGGCATCCCGCATGCCCGCCTCACCGTCGTCCCGCATTGCCGCCATCTGATGAACTGGGACGCCGAAGCCGAATTTACCCCACTGCTCATGCACTGGCTGGCGGAGGTCACCGGCCGGGGATGAGAGTGGTCTAGAACAACGACATTTGCGGCTCCGCCATGCCCTGCCGCAAATCTGCCGGCACGGCGAACTGGCTGCAATCCAGGCTCTCCCGCGTGTCCAGCCCAAACTGGCGCGCGGCCCGGCTGAAGCGGTTGGCCAGCAGATCGGCGTAAACCCCGGTGCCGTTGAAGCGCTGGCCGAACTTGGCATCGTTCAGCGCCCCGGCTCGGGTTTCCCGCACCAGATCGAGCACATGGCGGGCGCGATCGGGGTAATGCTGATGCAGCCAGTCCTCGAAGATCTGCTTAATCTCATGCGGCAGGCGCAGCAGCACGTAGCCCGCCCAGCGCGCGCCGGCCCGGCCGGACATTTCCAGAATCTTCTCTAACTCGGCATCGTTCAGCCCCGGGATCATCGGCGCCGCCATCACCCCCGCCGGCACCCC
>CAITOL010000186.1 GCA_903893975.1 uncultured Rhodospirillales bacterium
GTGCCGATCCGCGACGGCGAGGTGGTGACCGGCTATGTGGATGTGGTGAGCGAGCGGGCCTATCGCTACCGCAAGGGCGGTGCGTCGGAGCAGATTGTGCTGCCGGAGGACATGCGGGCGCGGGAGCAGGAGGCGCGGGCGGCGTTGGTGGAGGCGTTGGCCGACCATGACGACGCACTGCTGGAAAAGGTGATCGAAGATATTCAGCCGACGCCGGAGGAGGTGTTCACCCCGCTGCATGCGGTGGAGGCGCTGGGCAATATCGCCGAGGTGCTGCTGGGATGCGCCGAGCGTGATGGCGGGGTGCGGCGGCTGTGGAAGGTGTTGCGGCACGATGCACCTTCGGCGGACGCAACGGCGGAGCGGCGCGGGATTGCGACGTTCGGCGCGCCGTTGATGCAGGTGTTCCGCACCGTGCATGCCGGGCAGGGCGGCAAATTGTCGTGGGTCAGGGTGTGGCGCGGGCCGGTGCGCGATGGGACGGTGCTCGCGGAAGGCCGGATTGGCGGTATGTGGCGCGGCACCGGCGGGGAATTGGCGAAAATCACCGAGGCGGGGAGCGGCGATATCGTGGCACTTGGCCGGTTGGAGTCGGTGCATACCGGCGCGGTGCTCGGCAATGTCGCCGCTGCTGAACTGGCGTTTCCGCCGCCGCCGCCGCCGGTTTACGCGCTGGCGATCGGCACCGCCGACCACAAGGACGATGTGCGCCTGTCTGGCGCATTGGTGAAGCTGGTGGAGGAAGATGCCGGGCTGGTGCTGCGCCAGGATGCGGATTTGGGCGAAACCGTGCTGGCCGGGCAGGGGGAGTTGCATCTGAAGGCGGCGCTGGACCGGTTGGCCGCGGCGTTTGGCGTGCCGGTGACCGCGCGGCGGCCGAAACTTGGGCTGCGGGAGACCATTCGCAAGCCGGTGCATCAGGCAGCGCGGTTGAAGCGGCAGACCGGCGGCCATGGTCAGTTCGCGGACGTGACGATTGATGTGGCGCCGCGCGGGCGCGGGCAAGGGTTCCAGTTCATCGACAAAATCGTCGGCGGCGCGGTGCCACGCCAATATATCCCGGCCGTGGGGGAGGCTGCGGCGGAGGCGGCGAAGAAGGGGGTGTTCGGCTATCCGGTGGTGGATATTGCGGTGACGTTGGTGGATGGCGGCTTTCATCCGGTGGACAGTTCCGACATGGCCTTCCGCACCGCCGCGCGGATGGCGATGCAGGAGGCGCTGCCGAAGGCCGAGCCGGTGTTGCTGGAGCCGCTGCATGCGGTGACGGTTTCGGTGCCCAACAGCTACACCGCCACGGCGCAGCGCCTGTTATCCGGACGGCGCGGGCAGATTCTGGGATATGCCGAGCGGCCGGGCTGGGCGGGTTGGGACGATGTGCAGGCGGTGGTGCCGGAGGCGGAGTTGCATGATTTTATCATCGAACTGCGCAGCCAGACCCAGGGTCTCGGCACGTACCGGCATCGCTTCGACCATCTGGCCGAGGCGCATCCCAAGCTGGCGCAGGCGGTGCCGCGGATGGCGGCGGGTTAGCGCAGCCAGCCGAGCAGCACGGTCAGGGTCAGCAGCGATGCGCCGGTGCTGACCACGACGGTGCTGGCGGAGGCTTCCATCAGCGTGCCGAAGCGGCGTGCCAGCATGAAGGCGTTGGCGCCGGTTGGCATGCCGGCGGTGAGCACGACGACGGCGAAGGCGACACCGGTGACGCCGGCGAGATGGGCGAGCAGGCCCACCAGCACGGGCATGGCGACCAGCTTCAGCAGGCTGGCGGCGGCGACTTCTTTCAGGTCCGCCCAGCCGCTGGGTTTGGGCAGGGTGGCGCCGAGGCAGAACAATGCCAGCGGCGGCCCGGCGGCACCCATCAGGGTGAGGAAGCGGGTGACGGCATCGAAAAAGCCCAGTCCGGTGGCGCGCCAGGCGAAGGCGGCGAGGATGGTGACGACGACCGGGTTGCGCGCCAGCCCCGGCAAGGTTGCGCGCACCACGTGCCAGGCGCCGCGGCCGTGCCCGGCATCAGCCTCGATCAAAATCGTTGCCAGCGGCAGCAGCAAGGCGGAATGGAAGGCGACCACGGCGAGCAGATAGGCGACCCCGGTGGGGCCGAAGGCGGCATCGATAATGGGGATGCCGAGCATGACGGTGTTGCCGAAGACACTGTTCAGGCCGAACACGGAGGCTTGCGCCAGCCGCGCCCCGAACAGCCAGCGCGCCAGCAGCACGCCGGCGGCGAACAGTAGCACGGCGCCGGCGATGAAGGAGCCGGCGACATCGACCAGACGCAGCGGCGGCGCATCGGCCACTGAACGGAACAGCAGGCTGGGCATTGCGAGGTAGAAGACAAAGTCGCTCATGCCCTTGATGGCCGCGTGATCGAGCAGCTTGAGGCGCACGGAGGCGGCGCCGAGGCCGATGAGAGCGAAAACCGGGGCGATTATGCCGAAAAGTGCGATCATGTCGGCAGGTTAGCCCAGCGGGCGGAGGGGAAGAAGGGGCGGGGATCGGTTGACAATTTCCGCCCCCGGCAAAAAGCTGCGGACAACCAAACGTCCTATCGAAAGTTGCCGCGCATGTCTCACACGCCTGCTTCCGCCGCCCAGCACCTGGATGCCCTGATTATCGGCGCCGGCTTTTCCGGGCTGTATCAACTGCATTGCCTGCGCGACAAACTCGGCCTGTCCGTGCAGGTGGTGGAGGCCGGGGCGGGGGTGGGGGGCACCTGGTATTGGAACCGGTATCCGGGCGCGCGCTGCGATTCGGAAAGCTTCTATTATTCGTTCTCGTTTTCCGATGAAATGCAGCAGGAATGGAGCTGGTCGGAGCGGTATCCGCAGCAGCCGGAGATTATGCGCTACCTCGACCAGGTCGCCGATCGTTTCGATCTGCGGCGCAATATCACGTTTAATTCCCGTGTGACCTCGGCGCGTTACCACGATGCCGAAAACCGCTGGCATGTCGCTACCGAGGACGGGGGGCGGTATGTGGTCAAATTCCTGATCACGGCGGTGGGGTGTTTGTCGTCGGCCAATATTCCCGCGATCCCAGGGTTGGCGGAATTTGCTGGCCAGACCTATCACACTGGCGAATGGCCGCATGACGGGGTGGATTTTACCGGCAAGCGGGTGGGGCTGATCGGCACCGGGTCCACTGGCATTCAGGCCGCCCCGGTGATTGCCGTAGCGGCGCGGCATCTGACGGTGTTTCAGCGCACGCCGAATTATTCCGTGCCGGCGCGCAACGTTCCCATGGACCCGGCGTTTCTGCGCGAGGTGAAGGCGAATTATGCCGAGATCCGCGATCATACGCGGGCGACAACCAATGGGCATCCGTGGGATATTGGGGAGAAATCCGCGCTGGAGGTTTCGGCGGCAGAACGGCAGGCGATGTATGAGAAGGCGTGGGAGGTTGGCGGGCTACGCTTCCGGGCGACGTTCAGCGATATTCTGACCAACAAGGACGCCAATGCGACGGCCTCGGCGTTTATCAAAAGCAAAATCCGCCAGATCGTCAAAGACCCTGCCACGGCGGAGACACTCACCAATTTCGACCATCCGTATGCTGCCAAGCGGCCGCCGGTGGATACGGATTATTTCGAAACATTCAACCGGGACAACGTCAGCCTGGTGGATATCCGCGCGGCACCGATTGTGCGCATTACCCCCACGGGGATCGAGACCGAGGCCGGGCATTATGATCTGGATATCATCGTCTTCGCCACCGGCTTTGATGCCATGACCGGGCCGTTGCTGAAGATCGACATTCAAGGCCGCGACGGCGTGGCCTTGCGCGATGCCTGGGCGCATGGGCCGCAGAATTACCTGGGGCTACAGGTGGCGGGCTTTCCGAACATGTTCACCATCACCGGCCCTGGCAGCCCGTCGGTGCTGTGCAATATGCCGGTGGCAATCGAACAGCACGTGGACTGGATTACCGATGCGATTGTGCATATGCGCGACCATGGGCTGGAACGCATCGAGACCACTGAGGACGCGATGCAAGGCTGGGTGGTGCAGGTGAACGCGGCCGCTGCGGCGACGTTGCTGCCGCAGGCGTCGAGTTCCTGGTATCTCGGTGCCAATGTGCCGGGCAAGCCGCAGGTGTTTATGCCCTATGCCGGTGGGATGGCGCGCTACCGGCGGATTTGCGATGCGGTGGCGGCGAAGGGTTACGAGGGCTTTGCCTTCGCGCGCTGAGCGGCGTAGGCGGCGATGCGGGCGCCGAGGCCTGGGGCGGCGGCGCTGTGCACCAGCGCTGCCAGATCTTGCGCCCGATGGTCTGGCAAAGCGGCGTCGCGCAGGGCGCTGACCGTCTCGCGCGGGGTGGCGGCCAGTTCGGCGGCATAGGCCGCAACGGTTGCGGCGAAGGCGGCTTCCTCGACCATGTCTGTGGCGAGGCCGCAGCGCAGGGCGGCCGGTGCGTCGAGCGTGCGGCCGAGTTGGGTGAGGTCGAGCGCGGCTTGCGCGCCAGCGACCATGGCGAGACGGCGGGTGCCGAGCACCAGGCCGAAGCGGGCGCCGGGGAAGGCGAAGCTGGTGCTGGGGGTGGCGACGCGCCAGCGGCAGGCAGCGAAAATATCCGCCCCGGCGCCGAACACCCGGCCCTGGGCCAGCGCGAGGCACGGCACCGGCGCGTGATGGATGGCTTGCAGCAGCAGTTCGATGCGCACGAAACGGCGCAGCAAATCGCCGTCCGACTGGGTTTCCAGCCCGGCGAGGTCGAAGCCGGTGCAGAAATTCCGCCCTTCCCCCTGCAATACCAGCAGGCGGATATCTGGCATGGCCGCTGCGGCGAGCGCGGCCATCAGGCCATCGACCAATGCATCATCCAGCGCATTGCCGCGGGCTGGGCGGCGGAGTTGCGCGGTAAGGACGGGGCCTTGCACATGCAGGCTGACGGCGTCGGTCATGCCGGGCCTGCCGGCCACAAATTTGGTACCACATCGGCGCTGTAGCTGGAGACGAAGGATTTGGCTGCCCCGCTTTGCGGGTCGAACACATGCCGTTCGATGCGGCCGATATTGCCGCCGTAGAGATGGATGCTGATGGAGGATTGGTCCGCCAGCGCATTGGCGACCACGTGGATGTCGTCCCCATCGGGGGAGACCGCGCCGACCATGCCGGGCTGCAACAAGGTACTTTCCCCCGCACGCAGCGCCGGGGTGCCGGGGCCGCGATGGTATTTGGTTTCCGTCTCCGCGCCGCGCAGCATGCCGACCAGGCCCCAGACGAGGTGATCATGCACCGGGGTTTGCTGGCCGGGGCCCCAGACGAAGCTGACCAGGGAAAAGCGTTCCAGCGGATCGGCGTAGAGCAGGTATTGCCGGTAGCGCGACGGGTCCGGCACGGCGAAGGCTTCGGGCAGCCAGTCATCCTGCGCGACCAGGGCCGCGAGCAGGTCGCGCGCCTGATCTGCAACATCAGCCTCCGCATGGCCGTGCACTTCCACCAGCCTGGTCATATCGGCGACGAACCGTCGTAGCCGTGCGATTCCCGGCATTCGAGCCTCCGTTTTGCGTGCCTCCCCCACGCGCCACTTTGCCCGGTTATGCGGTGCCGTCAACAGCGCACTTGCCCTGGCTGCACGGATCGGACAGGAAGATGGCAAGCAAAATCCAGAGGATGCCACGATGCCAACCGCCGCTGATGCCCTTGTTGCCTTTCTTGCCGCCCAGGGGGTGGATCGGGCGTTTTGCGTGCCGGGGGAGAGCTATGTGGCGGTGCTGGACGCGTTGCATGCGCATCCGGTGATCGACCTGGTGACCTGCCGGCATGAAAGCGGGGCGGGGTTTATGGCGCTGGCGGATGCGCGGCTGTCTGGGGTGCCGGGGGTGGCGTTGGTCAGCCGGGGGCCGGGGGCGTGCAACGCGGCGATTGCGGTGCATACGGCGCAGCAGGATGCGGTGCCGCTGCTGCTGATTGTGGGCCAGGTGGAGGCGCGCGACCTGCGTGCGCGGGCGTTCCAGGAAATCGACTACAGCCGCATGTTCGATGGCGTGGCCAAGTTTGTCGGCGAGGCGACGACGCCGGAGCAGGTGCCGGGCCTGGTGGCGCGGGCCTGGGCGGCGATGCTGACGGGGGTGCCGGGCCCGGCGGTGCTGTCACTGCCCGAGGATGTGCTGGCGATGGCGTGCGAGGCGGTGGCGCCGGCGCCGGTGGTGGCGGCCGATGCGGCGCCATCGCCGCAGGCGGCGGACGCGCTGGCGGAGCGGTTGCGCCGGGCGGAGCGCCCGATTGTGATCGCCGGCGGCGATTTCGACCGTGCGGGCGGACGGGAAGCGCTGCTGGCGTTTGCCGAGCGGTGGCAGGTGCCGGTGGCGGTGAGTTTCCGCCGGCAGGATTTGTTCCCCAACGCGCATCCGCTCTATGCCGGCGATATGGGGCTGGCCAATCCGCTGGCGCAGCGCGCGGCGTTCGCCGAGGCGGATCTGGTGTTGGCGCTGGGCACGCGGCTCGGCGATATCACCACCCAGGGCTATAGCTTCCCGGCGCCGGGGCAGGCGCTGGTGCATGTGTGCGCCGATGCATCTTGGCTGGGGTGGCGGTTCCCGGCGCAACAGGCTGTGGCCGCGCATGCACTGCCGACGGTGGCGGCATTGGTGGCGCGCAAGGCCGGGGCGCCGGCGGGGCGGGCGGCGTGGTGCGCGGGGCTGCGGGCGTTGCACAGCGCCGATGCGGCGTGGACGCCGCGTGCGGCGGCGGATGGGGTGGTGTTCCCCAACGTGGTGGCGGCGCTCGGCCCGCGACTGGCGGCCAATGCGATTGTGACGCTGGATGCGGGCACGTTTGGCGCGCCGTTTTATCGCAAGGTTGCCTGGCAGCCCGGCCAGACCCTGCTGGCGCCGATTTCTGGCGCGATGGGCTATGGCATGCCGGCGGCGGTGGCGGCGGCGTTGCGCTGCCCGGAGCGGCCGGTGATCTGCGCGCTCGGCGATGGCGGATTTATGATGACCGGCGGTGAGTTAGCCGTGGCCGCGGCGCGCGGCGCGGCGTTGAAGGTGCTGCTGAGCGAAAACGGCAGCTATGCCTCCATCCGCATTCATCAGGAGCGGGCGCATCCGGGCCGCGTGTCCGGGACGGATCTGGTAAACCCGGATCTGGCGGCGATCGGCGCGGCGTACGGCTACCCGGTGATGGTGGTGCGGGATGAGCATGAGGTGCCAGCCTTGCTCGATGCGTTGACCGCGCCGGGGCCGCTGTTTGCGGTGGTGCATTCCTCGCTCTCGGCGGTGTTGCCGCAACGTGTGTCGGATTAGCGTCCGGTGAATTTGGGCCGGCGCTTTTCCATGAACGCGGTGCGGCCCTCGCGGAAATCGGCACTGTCCAGGCTGCGGCGGCTGAGCTCGGCCAGGGCTGCCATGTCCCGATCCGCCGGGTCGCGCAGCACCTGGGCGATGCCGGCCTTTGAGGCGGCGATGGAGATGGGGGCGTTGTCGCCGATGCGGTTGGCGAGCGCCATCACCTCCGGCCAAAGCGCATCGGGTGCGACCACGCGGTTGATCAGGCCGATGCGGGCGGCTTCCTCGGCGTCCATCCGGTCGGCGGTGTACATGATCATCCGCGCATGTGCCGGGCCGACGAGGGAGACCAGGGTGCGCAGCCCTTCGAACCCGTAGGCGATGCCGAGGCGGGCGGCGGGGATGCCGAATTTGCTGCCGGTGGCGGCGAGCCGCAAATCGGCCTGCACGGCGATGGCCAGGCCGCCGCCGAGGCAATAGCCACGAATGGCGGCGATGGTGGGCTTGCGGCAATTGGCCACCGCATCGCGGCCGATCGCGACGCGGGCGGCGTGCTGGCGGGCGACTTCGGCATTGGCGCGGGTGACGGCGAACTGGCTGATATCGCCGCCGGAGACGAAGGCCTTTTCCCCGGCGCCGCGCAGCACGATGACGCGGATGCTGTCATCGGCATCAAACATGGCGCAAATTTCGCCCAGCGCCTGCCACATTTCCATCGTGACCGCGTTCAGCCGCTCCGGATGGTTGAAGGTGATGACGCCGACCGCGCCCTGCTGTTCGGACAGCATTTTGCCGTCTGCCCACGTCCGCTCGTTCTCTGCCATGGCACCCTCTGGTTCGGTAGGGAGAAGCTTGCCCTGTTCGCGGCCGGGCGGCTAGCATTGAGGGTAACAAAAGAGTGCCGTCGTTCAAGATCGCATTGCAGGGGGCGTTATGTTTCTCACCCAGGGTTTGGCCCGCGCGGCCACCATTAATCCGAACGTGCCGGCGACGATTAATCGTGAGCGCCGGCGTAGCTGGGCGGAATGCGCCGAGCGGGTGGCGCGGCTGGCGGGCGGGTTGGTGGCGCGCGGCATTCAGCCCGGCGACCGGGTGGCGATTCTGGCGCTGAACAGCGACCGGTATCTGGAGGCGCTGTTTGCGGTGCCGATGCTGGGGGCGATTATCGTGCCGCTGAACACGCGGCTGGCCCCGGCGGAAATTGGCTATATTCTGGCCGATAGCGGCACGCGGATGCTGTTGCTGGATGATGCGTTTCTGCACATTCCCGCGCAGGCCGATATGGCCGCGGTGACCGATCTGCTCTACCTCGGCGACGGGGCGACGCCGGCGGGGATGACGGCGTGGGAGGATGTGCTGGGCGCGCCCTACACCACCGATACGCCGGCGGGCGGCGATGATGTGGCGGGCATTTTCTATACCGGCGGCACCACCGGCAAATCCAAAGGTGTGATGCTGACGCATGATAATCTGGTCAGCAACGCGGCGATGATGGGGCCGGCCTGCGGCTATCGGTCTGACAGCGTTTATATCCACGCCGCACCGATGTTCCATCTGGCGGATCTGGCGTCGATCTTCGCCATTACGATGGTGGGCGGGACGCATGTGTTTATCTCGCGCTTCGATCCGGCGGATCTGTTGTCTGAAATTGCCCGCACCAAGGTGACCAACGTGCTGCTGGTGCCGACGATGGTCAATGCGGTGGCGAATTATCCGGAGATTGGCAAATACGACATCTCCAGCCTGCGGGTGATCCCGTATGGTGCGTCCCCCATGCCGGATGCGGTGCTGAAAAAGGCCGCCGAGGTGATGCCGCATGTGCGGTTTTTGCACGTCTACGGCATGACCGAGGCGTCTCCGCTGGCAACCGCGATGGATTTGCATATCGAGCCGGTGGGCAAGCGGCTGCAAAGCTGCGGGCGGCCGGCGATGCTGGTGGATGTGCGCATTGCCGATGCCGAGGATAACGAGGTGCCGCGCGGCACCGTGGGGGAGGTGCAGTTGCGCGGCCCCAACGTGATGAAGGGGTATTGGAATATGCCGGAGGCGACGGCGACCGCTTTGCGCGGTGGCTGGTACCATTCCGGCGATGGCGGCATGATGGACGAAGATGGCTATGTCTACATCGTCGACCGGATGAAGGACATGATCATCAGCGGCGGGGAGAATATCTATTCCGCCGAGGTGGAGAGCGCCATTTCCACCCTGGCCGGGGTGGCGGAGGTGGCGGTGATCGGCATTCCCGATGAACGGTGGGGGGAGACGGTGCACGCGGTGGTGGTGCCGCGCGCTGGCGCGGTGGTGACGCCGGAGCAGGTGATTGCCCATAGCCGCACCCTGATCGCCGGGTTCAAGTGCCCGCGCAGTGTGGAAATCCGCAACACGCCGCTGCCGCTGTCCGGGGCGGGCAAGGTGTTGAAAACCGATTTGCGCGCGCCGTTCTGGGCCGGGCGCGATAAGAAAGTGAGCTAGCATGTCGTTTTTGCAACGACTGTCGCAGGTGGTGGCGATGGTGACAGTTCTGTCTGGCGCGGGCGGCGTGTGGGCGGCCGATTATCCGGCACCGAAACAGGGCGATTTCATCGCCCGGGATTTCCATTTCCACGATGGCAGCGTGCTGCCGGACTTGTTGCTGCATTACACCACCGTTGGCGAACCGACGGGCGAGCCGGTGTTGATTTTGCACGGCACCGCCGGGAATGCCGGCACGATGCTGACGCCGGGCTTCGCTGGGGTGCTGTTTGGCCCCGGCCAGCCGCTGGATGCGCAGAAATACTTTATCATCATCCCCGATGCGCTGGGCGCCGGTGCGTCCGCCAAGCCATCAGACGGGCTGCGGGCGAAGTTTCCGCATTATAACTACGACGATATGGTTCTGGCGCAATATCGGCTGGTGACCGAAGGCTTGGGCATCAAGCATTTGCGGCTGGTGCTGGGCAATTCCATGGGGGGCATGCATAGCTGGATCTGGGGCGTGACCTATCCCGATTTTATGGATGCGCTGGTGCCGATGGCGTCGCAGCCGACCGAGATGTCGGCGCGGAACTGGATGATGCGGCGGATGCTGGTTGAGACCATTCGCGCCGATCCGGATTTCCAGGGCGGCAATTACACCAAGCAGCCGGCGAGCATGCGGCTGGCCAATGTGATGTTCGGCATAGCGACATCGGGCGGCACGTTGGGGTATCAGAGCCTGGCGCCGACGCGGGCGGCGGCGGACAGACTGGTGGATGAGCGGCTCGCGGCGCCATTGACCGCGGATGCCAACGACTTTTTGTACCAGTGGGAATCGTCGCGCGATTACAATCCAGCGCCGCGGCTGGGCGCGATGCGGGCGGCGGTGCTGGCAATCAATTCAGCGGACGATGAGCGCAACCCGCCGGAGACCGGGACGTTGGAGCGGGCGATGCAGCAGGTGCCGGGCGGGAAGATTTTGCTGATCCCCGCCAGTGCGGAAACCCGGGGCCATGGCACGACGGCGATGGCCAAATTCTGGGCGCAGGATCTGGCGGCGTTGCTGGCGGGCGCGGCGCGGCACGGGCCTTAGCCGCGCGGGAATTACGGCTGGTCAGCCGCGCCAGGGCGGGCGCATAGTTGCGTGCCGGGCAAATGGCCCGGCGGTGCAACAGGACCCGTATGGCATGACCCATCCCGCGGCCGCACCCGCCGGCGCGGCCAGTTTGACGGTGCGGGCGCACGGCAACACGGTGGCCTTGTGTTTTGCCGGCAGGCTGGATGTGCCCGCCGCTGCGGCGCTGTGGCCGGCGACGCTGCATGCGGCCGGCGACCCGTCGCGGGAGTTGGTGCTGGACCTGTCGGCGGTGCAGGCCTGCGACACGGCCGGGGCGACGTTGCTGTTGGAAGCCGAGCGCGCCCATGGCCGGGCTGCCCGTATCATCGGGGCGGAGGCGCGGGTGGCGGCGGTGCTGGCTTTGGTGCGACCGGCCAATGCGGCGCCAGCCGGCCAGCCCGCGCCAGCGCTGCGGCTGGCCGATCGCCTGCGTGCCGTGTGGCGCAGCGCCGGTGACGGGTTGGCGTTTCTGGGCGAACTGATGCTGGCCTTTGCCCGCGCGCCGCTGCGGTTACGCATGTTGCGCTGGGCGGATGTGCTGCGGGCGGCGGATGAGGCCGGGGTGCGGGCGGTGCCGCTGGTGCTGCTGTTGGGGGTGTTGATCGGGTTGATCCTGGCGTTTCAGTCGCTGGTGCCGATGCAGCGCTTCGGCGCGGATATTTACGTCGCCAACCTGGTGGCCCTGGGCGTGGTGCGGGAGCTTGGCCCGCTGCTGACGGCGATGGTGCTGGCCGGCCGCAGTGGCTCGGCGTTTGCTGCCGAAATCGGCACCATGAAGGTCAACCAGGAGTTGGACGCGCTGGCCACCATGGGGGTGGATGCGATGACCATGCTGGTGCTGCCGCGTTTGCTGGCGGCGACGGTGATGATGCCGGTGCTGACGGTGCTGATGGATTTCGCCGGGTTGGTGGGCATGGCGCTGGTGCTGACCGGCTTTGGCGTGCCGCCGGTGGTGGTGCTGCACCAGGTTGCCGCCGCGCTGGTGCCGCTGGATTTTACCGGCGGCCTGTTCAAGGCCTGCGTGTTCGGTTTGGCAGTGGCGGCGATTGGCTGCCGGGCGGGGCTGGCAACCGGGGTTGGCCCGCGCGCGGTGGGGCAGGCGGCGACCAGCGCGGTGGTGGGCGGCATTATCGCCACCATCATGCTCGATGGGGTGCTGGCGGTGTTATATAATCGGTTGGGCTGGTGAGCGGGGTGGCGCCGATCATCGATGCCACCGGGCTGCGGCAGGCCTTCGGCAGCCGGGTGATTTTCAGCGATGTCAGCTTCACCGTGCAGGCGGGGGAGGTGTTTGCCATCCTCGGGGGCTCGGGCTGTGGCAAATCGGTGCTGATGCGGCAAATGATCGGGCTGTTGCCGCCGCTGGCCGGCAGCGTGCGGGTGTTGGGGCAGGATATGTATGCCGGGGCTGCGGATATTCGCACCCGCATTGGGGTGATGTTTCAGGCCGGGGCGCTGTTCGGTTCTATGACCCTGCTGGAAAACGTGATGCTGCCGTTGGAATTGCTGTCCGACCTGCCATACGCCGCGCGGGTGGCGGTGGCGCGGGTGAAGCTCGGGCTGGTTGGGCTGGCGGACAGCGCGGGCAAGATGCCGTCGGAGATTTCTGGCGGCATGGCCAAGCGGGCGGCGATTGCGCGGGCGATGGCGCTCGACCCGCCGCTGCTGCTGCTGGATGAGCCATCGGCCGGGCTGGACCCGATTACCTCGGCTGGGTTGGACCGGCTGATCCTTGAGTTGCGCGATGAGCTGGGGATTACGGTTGTGGTGGTGACGCACGAACTCGCATCCATCCTGGCGATTGCCGACCGGTGTTTGATGCTGGATGCCAGCGCCGGCGGGGTGATTGCGCAAGGTGATCCACGCCTCCTCGCGGCCGAATGTGCCCACCCGACGGTGCGGGCGTTTTTCCATCGGGAGGCGGTGGCCGGCCCATCCAGGACGCGCGGCGCATGAGGGCGATGTATCTGCGGGTTGGGCTGTTGCTGCTGCTGGGCCTGGCGGCAGGTATGGGCGCGGTGCTGTATTTGAGCGGCGGCGGAGTGCGCAATGGCTGGAAGTTTGAAAGCTATTACCGCGAATCGGTGCAGGGGCTGGACGTTGGATCGGCGGTGAAGCTGCGTGGCGTGACGGTGGGGCAGGTGAGCGATATTGCGCTGGTGAGCGCGGCGTATCCGGCTGCGATGCCCGATGATGTGAATGACCCGCGCTACCGGATGGTGATCGTGCGCATTACCGTTGATCCGGCGAAAGCGGGGCGGCTGCCGAAATTCGATCAGCTGGCGGCCAGCGGGTTACGGGCGCGGGTGGCGTCGCAAGGGATTACCGGGCTGGCCTATATCGAGCTTGATTTCGTCGATCCGGCGAAATTCCCGGCGGAGAAAGTGCCGTGGCAGATGCGGGATGCGTATTTACCGTCGATGCCCAGCACGATTTCCCGGGTGCAGGACACGGTGCAGGAACTGGCGGCGAAGGTGCAGACGGTGGATTTCGCCAAGCTGTCCGCTGCCGCTCAACTGGTGCTGGATGATCTGCATACCCAGTTGCGCGCGGCGGACATGCCGGCGGTTGCGGCTGAATTGCGCGCGACAGCGGCGGCCATTCGGGGGCTGGCCGCCGGCCAGCCGGCGCAGGATATGCTGACGGCCGCGACCCGGGCGGCGGATCAGGTTGGGGCGACGGTGGCCCGGTTGCAGCCCGTGCTGGCGGCGCTGAGCCAGACGATGCGCAAGGTTGATGATGGGGTGGGCGATTTGCAGCACGATCTGGGGCCGGTATTGCGCGACGCACGGGCGGCGATGGCCAATTTGCGCGAAACGAGCGAGATGTTGCGGCGCTATCCGGCCTCGGTGCTGCTGGGGGCGCCGCCGCCGGTGGAGGTGGGGCGATGATACGGCGGCGGGGCGTGATGCTGGGGCTTATCGCGGGATTGGGCGGGTGCGCGCTGTCCGAGCGGCCGTTTGCCGAGCGGCGGCAATGGCCGTTGCAGGTGGTGCGGCCCATCGGCGTGCCAGCCCGCCGGGGCAGGCCGGTGCTGGAATTGCGCGACCTTCTGGCCGGGCCGGGGCTGGAGGCGCGCGGGCTGCAAACCTTGCAAGCTGATGGCAGCATCCGGGTGGCGTATTACGAGGAATGGGCGGTGCCGCCGGCGCAGGCGCTGGAGGACGGGCTGCGGCAATGGCTGGCGCAATCTGGCCTGTTTGCCGCCGTGACCGGGGCTGGCAGCCGGTTGGCGGCCGATCTGGCATTCGATGGCACGTTAACCGCATTTTGGGCCGACCCGGCGCATGGGCTGGCATCGGCCACCATTGCCTTCACCCTGATTGACCTGCGCCCGGCGACGCGGCGGGTGGTGGTGCAGAGCAGCCAGACCGCCAGCGTGCCATTGCTGGGCGCCGATGCGACCAATGTCGCGCAGGCGCTGCGCGCGGCAGCGGCGGCGGTGTTTCGGCAGATCGAGGCGGAGTTACGCGCGGCCTTGCCGGGTTAGGTGCCAGCGCGTCGCGGCCTCGGCATTCACCGCGCCGTGTGGCAGCGTGCCGGCGGCCAGATCGGCCACCTGGCGCACGGTGTCGAAGGCCTGGTGTTCGGCGGCCTCTCGGGTCAGGCCGCCAATATGCGGGGTGGCGATCACATCGGTGCGGCCGGCCAAAGCGGGGCTGGGGCGTTGATCGGGCGCACGGCCGACATCCATGGCCGCGCCGGCGAGTTGGCCGGCGTCGAGCGCGGCGTCGAGTGCGGCTTCATCGACCAACTCGCCGCGTGAGAGATTGATGAAGCACGCGCCGCGCCGCATCGCGGCGAAGGCCGCGGCATCGAACAGGTTGGCGGTTTCCGGCGTGGAAAGTGCGAGGCAGACGACATAGTCGGCTTCGGCCAGCAGGTCCGGCAGGGTGGTGTGGCGGATACCGTCGCGGGGCTGGCGCTGATAGGGATCGGCCACGATGACGCGCATGCCAAAAGCCAGAGCGAGGTCGGCCAGACGTTGGCCGATGACGCCGAAGCCGACAATGCCGAGCGCGGCGCCGTGTAACTGCCGGCCACGCGCCAGGCTGGGGGCGTGGCCGGCGCGGTAGGCGGCGACGGCGGTGGAGACGCCGCGCGCCAGATCCACCAGCATGCCAAGCGCCAGTTCGGTAACCGCGGTCACGAAGCCGGGCGTGGCGCGGGTGACCAATACGCCGGCGGCGCTGGCGGCTGGGACGTCGATGGTGCTGATATCCACCGCCACCCGGCAGGCGGCGAACAGATGCGGCATGGCGGGGAAGACCGCGGCGGCGATGGGGGTGGCGCGGTCGGCGACCAGCACCTGCGCGTCGCCGGCGGCGCGCACCAGGGCCTCGGGCGTGTCGAGCACGGTGCCGGTGGTGTTCAGCCGCACATCGGCGTGGGCGCGCAGGGCGGCTAACGCGCGGTCGCCGTAGAAATTGGCGAACATGTCCGGGGAATGGGTGAGGAAGACGCGGAGGGGCATGGGAATTGCTTTGTAGATGTTGGAAAGTATTGTTCTTTTTGTGAACAAAAAGAACCAAAAAAACTTCATCTATTCCTTGCCGTTGGCGTAATCTCACCGGTTAGAGTACGCCGTAGGCAACGAAATTTCGAAAGTTTTTTGCTCCTTTTTTTCAAAAAAGGAGAACTTGCTTGCTCCGCTAAATAAACACCCCCGCCATCCCCCCAGCCGGATAGCGTGTGCCCGCCGCCGCCCCCGCCGGCACGGCAGCGGCGATGCGGGCGACGTCGCTGTCTGACAACGCCACCGCGAGCGCGCCGATGTTCTCATCCAGCCGGGCCGCGTGGCGGGTGCCGGGGATGGCGACCACGTCCGGGCCTTGGGCGAGCAGCCAGGCGAGGGTGATTTGCGCGGGGGTGCAGGATTTTTCTGCCGCCATGGCTTCGATTTTTGCCACCAAAGCGCGGTTGGTGGCGAAGTTTTCCGCCTGAAAACGCGGATGGGCGGCGCGGCGGCCGTCCACATCGTCCAGGGTTTGGATGGCGCCGGTCAGGAAGCCGCGCCCGAGCGGGGAATAGGCGACGAAGCCGATGCCCAGTTCCCGGGTGGTGGCGCGGGTGGCCTCGGCCTCGCTGCGGTAGAGCAGGGAGTATTCGGTTTGCACGGCGGCGATCGGGTGCACGGCATGGGCGCGGCGGATGCGGTCTGGCGCGGCTTCGGACAGGCCGAGGAAGCGGACTTTGCCCTGGCGCACCAGATCGGCCATGGCGCCGACGGTGTCTTCAACCGGGACATCGGGATCGACACGGTGCTGGTAATAGAGGTCGATCACCTCAACCCCCAGGCGTTGCAAGCTGGCCTCGCAACTGGCGATGACGTGTTCGGGGCGGCCGTTCACGCCGTTCGCCAGGCCCGGGCGCTGGACCTGGCCGAATTTGCTGGCGAGCACCACCTGGTCGCGTCGGCCCTTGAGGGCGCGGCCAAGCACGGTTTCGTTATGGCCCCAGCCGTACATGTCCGACGAATCGAAATGGTCTACGCCCTGGTCGATGGCGTGGCGGATCAGGTCGTCCGACACCGCATCATCCGCCGCGCCGTAGACGCCGGAGAGCGACATGCAGCCGAGGCCGATGGCGGAGACTGTGAGCCCGCCCGTGCCGAGCGCGCGATGCGGGAGGTTCGGGGCGAGGGACATGGTTGCGTCTCCGCAGGCTACCGCATGGCCAGCACGCGGGTGGGGGTGAGCAGGAAGGGGGGCAGGTAAGCCGGGATGTTGCTGAACGGCAAGACCTCTGGCTTCAGGCGGATGCCGAGCACGTCTTGCATGAAGGCGCGGCGGGCGGTGATGCGGGCCCAGGCCTCCGGGTAGGCAGTGGCGAAAGCTGCGCGCAAGGGGGCGTCGGCCAGGGCGATGCCGTCCTCGATGTTGGTGGTGAACCACGGGCTGTGCGTGGCCGGGATGACATCGATCTGGATGGCCATGCCGGAACGGAGCGGGATGGGACTGTCGCGGTAGATCGGCGAGTGCATCCATTCGTCGAGATGGATCAGATGGCCGGGATTGAGGCCGACGCCGAAGAACGGGTCGCCGAGATGGCGGTGGATGAGGGCGAACAGGTCACCGCCGGTGACGCCGATGCCGACCGTTTCGTACCAGTCCACGATGGCGGCGAAATAGGGCGCGGCCAGCTTTTCGACGTAATCCTGAATGCCGAGCGGCAGTTCCGTCGCGTCCGCAACCACGAAGCCGGCGCGGGCGGTAAGGCCGCCTTGTAGGCCGCAGGCCAGGGTGAACGGTTCGCCACGAGCAATCGGCTTGGCCGAGGGGCTTGGCAGGCCGAACGCGGCGCGGGCGCCGGAGGACAGCATGGGGTGGCAACTGAGCGGCAGGCCGTTGAGGCCCATTAGCCGCGCGGCGGCCAGTTCCGTCATACCTGGGCGCAGGCCGAACAGCACGTTGCGCACGGCTTGCGAGGCATAGGTGGCGGCAAATTCGAAGGCGGCGAGTTGGTCGACGTCGTTGATCGCGCGCAGGCCGGTATCGGGCGCGATGAACAGGGCGGTGGCGTTGGTGGTGGGGCCGAGGGCGCGCAGGGGCTGGGCGATGAAATCTGGCAGGTCCAGCCAGTCCGCGGTGGCGCCGGGATCATCGATGCCGAAGACCTTCCAGCCGACGGCGCCGATCCGCATGCCCGGCCGCAGGCCGGCTTCGGCCAGCAAGACCGGGAGCGGCTGCTGCCGGTCGCGCGGTTGGCCGGGCAGGGAGAAGCTCTGGCACAGCAGACGGTCGAATTCCCCCAGTGCGGTTTCGGCGTACGACCATCCTTCGTTGCCGAGCAGCAGGGTGGGGCGCCGGCCGGGCAGGGCGACGAACAAGGTTTCCTCAAAACGCGGATCGTAGCCGGTGACGTAGGTGACATTGGCGGCGTGTTCGCGGTCGCCATAAACCACCAGCGCGTCCAGCCCGGCGGCATCGGCGGCAGCCAGGGCGGCGGCCACGCGCGTGCGGTGGGTGGCGGCGGGGATGGTGGGCTGCACCGTGGGTTCGCCGAAGGCTGGCAGGCCGGCTTCGATCAGGACGGGTTTGGACATGGGTTCCCCTCGTGCGCGTTGCCTTGCTTCATACGGCAATGGCTCGCAGGATTAACAGGTCAGGAACAGTGAACGGGGACGATGATGCGGAATTCTGAGCAGATCTGGCAGTTGGTGGATGCCAAGCGCGATGCGTTGGAGGCGTTGAGCGACCGCGTGTTCGATATGCCGGAGATTGCCTATACCGAATATCGCTCGGTCGCCGAACATACCGCCGAATTGCAGCGCCAGGGGTTCCGGGTGACCGAGGGGCTGGCGGGGATTCCAACGGCGGTGATGGGTGAGGCGGGGGAAGGCGGCCCGGTGATCGCCATTTTGGGCGAATATGATGCGCTGCCCGGATTGAGCCAGGAGGCCGGGGCGACGGAGCCGAAGCCGCTGCCGGGCGATGGGATGGGGCATGGCTGCGGGCATAATCTGTTGGGCGCCGGGGCGTTGCTGGCGGCTACCGCGGTGAAGGATTGGCTGGCGGCCAACGGGATTGCCGGGCGCGTGCGCTATTACGGCTGCCCGGCGGAGGAAGGCGGGGCGGCGAAGGCGTTTATGGTGCGCGCCGGCGCGTTTGATGACGTGGATATGGCGATTACCTGGCATTCGATGCCGTTCGCCGGGGTGAATGATGCGCGGTCCCTGGCCAATACGCGGTTGGATTTCACCTTTACCGGGCGGGCCAGCCATGCGGCTGCGGCGCCGCATCTGGGCCGGTCGGCGCTGGATGCGGTGGAGTTGATGAATGTGGGTGTGAATTATATGCGCGAGCATATGCCGTCTGACGCGCGCATTCATTACGCGATGCTGGATGGCGGCGGGGTGGCGCCGAATGTGGTGCAGGCCCGCGCCAAGGTGCGCTACGCGGTGCGGGCGCGGGACCTGGCGGAAATGCAGGCGCTGGTGGCGCGGGTGCGCAAGGTGGCCGAGGGCGCGGCGCTGATGACGGAAACGCAGGTGGATATTCAGGTGATTTCCGCCGTGTCCAACCTGGTGGGCAACACGCCGTTGGAGCAGGCGATGCACGGACATTTCCTGCGGCTCGGCCCGCCGGATTTCGATGCGGCGGACCGCGATTTCGCCGCCAAAATCCGCGCTACGCTGACCCCGGAGGATATCGCCAGCCAATATCGCCGCGCCGGGCTGAAGCCGCGCCAGGATCAGCCGCTGGCGGATGAGATTGTGCCGCTGGGGCTGGTGGGGGAGGCGATGCTGGGCAGCACCGATGTGGGCGATGTGAGTTGGAAAGTGCCGTTGGTGCAGGCGGATGGGGCGACGGTGGCGGTCGGCACGCCGTTCCACTCCTGGCAGATGACGGCGCATGGCAAGTCGCCATTGGCGAAGAAGGGCATGGTGCATGCGGCCAAGGTGATGGCGGCAACGGCGCTGGATGGGTATCTGGACCCGGATTTGCTGGCGCGGGCGAAGGCGGATCTGGCAGCGCGCACGGCGGCGACGCCGTATGTCTGCCCGATCCCCGATGATGTGCAGCCGCCAGTGCAGCCGCGCCCGGCGGGCTGAGCGCAAAAAAAAGGCCGCCTTGCGAGCGCAAGGCGGCCCGTTTGGTTTGGCTGCGGCCTACTGCACGTTTTTCAGCGCGCCTTCGACCATTTTGCGATCATCCGGGTCGGTGAGCAGGGTGAGCAGGTAGGTCCAGCTTTTGGCTGCGGCGGCACGGTCGCCGGCGCGGGCGGAGGCGATGCCGAGATACCACCAGGTTTCCACCTTTTTCGGATCGGCGGCCTGCACGTCGCGGAACAGTTGCTGGGCGCGCTCGGGGATCTGCGCGGTTTCATCGAGCGTATCGACGATGGCGATGGCTTCCTGCAATTTCACCGAGACATTGCCGGGTTGCAGGGCGGTGGCGTGGGCATAGGCGTCGGCGGACTTCGCCGCGTCATGCAGCACCAGATAGGCGCGGCCGAGGCGGAGCCAACCGTCGAAATCGCCCGGGTTGGCGGCCATTTTGGCGGCGAGTTGGGCGACCATGGCTTCCACCATCGCATCGCGCTGGCCGGGCGGCAGGTTGGCGGCGGCGGCGGCGACTGCGTCGGCATCCGGGCCGCCTTTGGCGGGCGGTGCCATTTCCGCCGGGGTGCCGGCGGGCATTGGCGGGGCGGGGATGCCGGCGATTTTGGCGGCTTCGGCCACGCGGCGGGCGATTTCGTCGCGCATTTCCGAATCCGCCGGGGTTTCCGCGGCCAGTTTCAGCCATGCCTCGATCGCCGGTTTGACCAGGCCAGATTGGGCGTCGGCCAGCGCGAGGTAGAAGCGGGCAACGTCGTTGGTGGGGCGTTTGGCGATGACGGCGTTGAAATTGTCGCGCGCGGCGGGGGTGACGATGCCGTCGGCCTGCATGACCAGCATTTCCCCCAGGCCGGCGAGCACGTCCGGTTCACCCGGCACCAGGCGCAGCACCTGCTTATAGGCGTCGATGCTGGTTTCCCATTGGCCGAGGGTGGCGGTGGTGCGGGCGTAGAGCATCCAGCGTTCGGCGTTGTTGGGGTCGGTTTTCAGTTTTTCCGCCAGCGCGGTGGCGGATTTTTGCAGGTCGTGCTGGCTATTATCGGGCGGGGCGGCGGCGGTGGGGGTTTGGGCCACGGCGCGGCTGGCGATGAGGTCGGGGATGGCCGGCGCGCCGAGGCGCCAGTAGATCGCCGCCGGGGCGAGCATCAGGACGATGGCGGTGGCGCTGGCGAGGCGCAGGCTGCGGCGCGGGGCGGTGGGCGCGGTGGCGAGGCGGGCGGTGCCCAGCAGGCGGCGTTCGATTTCTACCCGGGCACCTTCAGCGGCATCGGCCGGCACCAGTCCACGTGCGACGTCTTGTTCGAGTTCGGTCATCTGGTCGCGGTAGACGGCGCGGTCGAACTGGCCGGCATCTTGCGGGCCGCGCAGGCGGCACAGCATGGGGGCGAGCACGAAGCCGGCAATGCCCAAGGTGAGGGCGAGGCACAAAGCGATGATGACGATCACGGTTCAGACTCCTGCAGCAACTGCGCGAGGCGTTGGCGTTCAGCGGCATCGAGCGGCGGTGCCGGAGGGGTGGATTTGTGGCGCGCGGCCAGGGCGACCGCGGCGGCGGCGGCGGCCAGCAGCAGCACCGGGCTGAACCACAGCAGATAGGTGGACCGCTTCATCGGCGGTTCGAGCAGCACAAATTCGCCGTAGCGGGCGACGATATAGGCGGTGGCCTGGGCATCGGTGTCGCCGGCAGTGATGCGTTCGCGCAGCAGCACGCGGACATCATGCGCCAGGTCGGCGTGCGATTCGTCGATGGATTCGTTCTGGCAGACCAGGCAGCGCAGCCCCTGGCTGACCTGCCGGGCGCGGGCTTCCAGCGCCGGGTTGGCGAGTTTTTCCGCCGGTTCCACCGCGTGCGCGGGGAAGGCGAGGGCGAGGGCGAGCAGCAGGGCGCGGGCGGCCGTTATGCCGGGGATGTTCATGAGCGGTTCAGCTCCCGCAGCAGCGGCAGCAATTCCCGTTCCACCACATCGGCGGCCAGCGGTCCAACGAAGCGTTTGCGGATGCGGCCGGATTTGTCGATCACATAGGTTTCCGGCACGCCGTAGACGCCGAAATCGATGCCCAGCCGGCCATCGGCATCGACGGCGATGGCGCGGTAGGGGTCGCCGAGTTGGCTGAGGATGCGGCGGGAATCGTCTGGCTTGTCTTTATAGGCGACGCCGAAGAGCGGCAGTTTTTCCTGCGCGGCCAGCCGCATCAGGATGGGGTGTTCCACCCGGCAGGGCACGCACCAGGAGGCGAAGAAGTTCAGCACCACCACCTGGCCGTGCAGGCTGGCGAGGCTGACGGGTTCGCCACCGCCGAGGCTGGGCAGCACAAAATCTGGCGCCGGTTTGTCGAGCAGGGCGGAGGGGAGTTCGCGCGGGTCGTGATCCGGGCGCAAGGCGAGGGCGAACCAGGTGGCGAGGGCGAGGAAGGCCAGCACCGGGACCAGGAAGATCAGCTTGCGCATGGTCTATTCCCCCGCTGCCGCTGCGGTGGCCGGGGCACGGCGGAATTTTTGCGCCACCCCCACCCGCCAGCGTCGGTCGCTCAGGCTGACCAGGCCGCCGAAGGCCATGACCAGCGCGCCGAACCAGATCCAGGAAACCAGCGGCTTCCAGAAGGCCCGCACCGTCCAGGTGGTGGCGTCGGCCGGGTCGCCCAGGGCGACGTAGAGATCGGCGCCGATGCCGGTGCGGATGGCGGTCTGGCTGGTGGTTTGCTGTTGCAGGGTGAAGAAGCGGCGCTGCGGGTGCATGGTGGCGATGACGGTGCCGCCTTCGCGCACCACGATGGTGGCGTTGTCGGCGACGTAGTTGGGGCCTTGCTGCTGCTCCACCTTCTCCAAGGTGATCTGATACTGACCGAGCGGCAGGGTGCCGCCGATTTTAACCGTGTCGATCAATTCGATATCGAAGGCGGTGGCGGAAATGCCGGCGACGGTGATGGCCAGGCCGAAATGCGCCAGGGTCATGCCATGGGCGGCGCGCGGCATGCCGAGGGCGCGGCGCCAGCTATTGCCCAGGCCGGTGCGGAAGAGTTGCACCCGGTCGGCCCATTCGACCAGCACGCCGGTGCCGGTCCAGCCGGCGAGGCCGAGGCCGAGCAGCGCGAGCACGTGGCTGCCGCCGGCCAGAACATAAGCGAGAATGGCGGCGGCCAGCGCGCCGGCGAAGGCGAGCCACAGCCGCTGCATCACCGCCATCAGGTCGCCGCGCTTCCAGGCCAGCATGGGGCCGATCACCATGGCGATCAGCACCGGCACCATCAGCGGGCCGAAGGTTTTGTTGAAGAACGGGGCGCCGACGGTGAGTTTGTCGCCGCCGATCACATCGAGAAACAGCGGGTAGAGGGTGCCGAGGAAGACGGTGGCCGCCGCGGTGGCGAGCAGCAGGTTGTTCAGCACCAGCGCGCCTTCGCGCGAGATGGGGGCAAAGAGGCCGCCGGGCTGCAAGGCCGGGGCGCGCAGGGCGAACAGCAGCAGCGAGCCGCCGATGGCGACCATGAGCAGCAGCAGGATGAACATGCCGCGCGCCGGGTCTACCGCGAAGGCGTGCACCGAGCTCAGCACGCCGGAGCGGACCAGGAAGGTGCCGACCA
>CAITOL010000187.1 GCA_903893975.1 uncultured Rhodospirillales bacterium
CAGTGAGATTACGCCGTAGGCTAGGCATTGAAGAAAGGTTTTTTTGGTTCTTTTTGTTCACAAAAAGAACAGCTTAAAGCCTTATATATTTCGATATAGCAACAAATAAAACGTACAAAATCCCGCTCTCCCTCACCCCCAAAAACCCACCCGCCCCGGCGCATCCACCTCACCCGGCACTTCCGCGACAGGCGGCGCGCCGCCCACCGCTGGCGCCGCCACGGGGGCAGGCTGGCGCGGCGGCAGGTTCGTCACCCCCAACATCCGGCACACGCCCCGCAGCACACGCTGCGCCGCCGGCACCGCGTCCAGCGCCGCCCGCATCGCCGGCTCGCTCAGCAGGTGCTGCAACTGCGACATATACGCCGCGCCCTCGTAGCCAAGTTCGCGCACCAGCCAGCCGCGCCCGTTCGGCAGGCGCGGCTTCGCGGCCTTGGTCGCGGGCTGGCGCGGGCGCGGCGTGGCCGGGCGGGGCCGTGGCGGGTGCGTCAGCGCGCGCGCCAGGCGCGGGGCGATATGCGTCAGATACTGCCACAACGGCACGATCAACCCGGCCAGCTGCGGCCGCCGCAGGAAGGCCCGCGCGATCAGCGCCGCCAATGCCGCCAGAATCTCCCCCACGCGCGGCGCCAGCGCGGCGTAGTCGGGAGAAGAGGCTGTGGCGGTGGAATTCATGAAAAAATTCCTAGCAAATTTCCATCACCGCTGCAAGCAAAATCATCACGCCTCCCGTAACGTCTGTTCATACAGACATTGACAGCCGCCCCATCTGTCCTGTTTGACTGCGCGCTTGCGATTAACCTCTCGACGGAGCCCGCAGATGAAAATCCGCGCCACGCTTGCCGCACTCGCCTTGATGGCGTTGCCCTGGATGACCCCTCAAGCCCAGGCGAAGGACGATCTGGTTATTGGTGTCGCCCAGTTCCCCTCCAGCCTGCATCCGGATGTGGATGCCGAGGTGGTCAAGCAATACGTGCTCGGCTTCGTCACCCGGCCGATCACCGCCTATGACAAAGACTGGAAGAATTCCTGCCTGCTCTGCGCCCAACTGCCGACGCTGGAAAACGGCCTCGCCAAGCTGGAAACCGTGGACGGCAAGCCCGGCATGGCGGTCACCATCAAGCTGCGGCCAGACCTGAAATGGTCCGACGGCCATGCGCTGACCACGGACGACCTCGTCTTCACCTGGAAAATCGGCAAAGACCCGGCGTCGGGCTTCACCAACGGCCATCCCTGGGGTGAAATCAAATCCATCGACGTGCTGAACGCCTCCACCGCGGTGCTGCATCTCGATGCCGTCAGCTACCGCTACAACACGTGGGATACGCTGCTGCCCGCGCATATCGAAGGCCCGATCTACGACAAGGCCGGCAATGCGGCGGAATACCTGAAGCAGACGCTGTATAACCGCGCGCCCACCACGCCGGGGCTCTACAACGGCCCGTTCATGATCACCACCTACCAGTCCGGCGTGCAGGTGGTGCTGGAACCGAACCCGTCCTGGCCCGGCCCGAAGCCCGGCTTCAAGCGCATCGTCATCAAGCTGATCGAAAACACCGCCGCCCTGCAGGCCAACCTGCTCTCGGGCGATGTGGACATGGTCGCCGGGGAAGGCGTCGGCCTGACCATCGACCAGGTGATCAAGCTGCGCGATCAGTATCCGGACAAGTTCACCTACATCTTCCGCCCCAGCCTGACCTATGAGCACATCGACCTGAAGATCGAAAACCCGATCCTCGCCGATGTCCGCGTCCGCAAGGCGCTGCTGCACGCGATGGACCGGCAGACCCTCGTCACCAAGCTGTTCTCCGGCATGCAGCCGGTCGCCACCAGCTGGGTGAACCCGCTGGACCCGAACTACACCAAGGACGTGCCGACCTACGCCTTCGACCGCGCCAAGGCTAAGGCCCTGCTGGCCGAAGCTGGCTGGACCCCGGGCAAAGACGGCATCTGCGTCAACAAGGACGGCACCCGCCTGTCGCTGGAATACGGCACCACCGCCGGCAACCGGCTGCGGGAGCTGGAACAGCAGGTGCTGCAAGACCAGCTGAAGGCTGCCTGCATCGAAATCTCGGTGAAGAACGAGCCGCCGCGCACCTTCTTCGGTGAAACCATCAAGAAGC
This sequence comes from uncultured Rhodospirillales bacterium, assembly GCA_903893975.1. Classification (GTDB taxonomy): domain Bacteria; phylum Pseudomonadota; class Alphaproteobacteria; order Acetobacterales; family Acetobacteraceae; genus CAITOL01. Next base: position 2,124 of record CAITOL010000187.1, read on the forward strand.
GCCTCTATAGCGGTCTGGCGATGTATGCCTGGTCGTCGGGCGTGGGCGAATCCCCGCGTCGCACCCTGCATTCCAGCCAGATCCCCACCCAGGCCAACAACTACACCGGCTCCAATGCCATCGCCTTCAACGATGCCCGGATGGACGTCCTGATCGGTCAGGCGGAGACGGAACTCGACCCGGCCAAGCAGAAGGCGATCTGGGCCGAAATGCAGAAAATCTACGCCGATAAGCTCTACGTTCTGCCGCTGTTCTACCGGGCGGACCCGCATGTGGTGCCGAAATGGCTGACCGGCTACACCCCGACCGGGCATGGCGATATGTCCATGCTGTGGGCGGAAAACTGGAAGTCGGCCCAGTAGTGTCTGCCCCCTTGCTGGCGGTGGAAGGGCTCAGCGTCGCCTTTCCCCGCCAGAACCGAGAACGCCGCGTGGTTGCCGGCATCGACTACCGCATCGACGCCGGCCGCACCTTGGGTGTGGTCGGCGAAAGCGGCTGCGGCAAGTCGATGACGGCGCTGGCCCTGATGGGGCTGGTGCCACCGCCCGGCCATGTCAGCGGCCAGATCCGCTTCGCCGGGCGCAATCTGCTCGGCCAGTCCGCGGCCGACTGGCGGGCGCTGCGCGGCGAGCGCGTGGCGATGATCTTCCAGGAACCGATGACGGCGCTGAACCCGGTGATGCAGATCGGCCGGCAAATCGCCGAGGTGCTGGTGCTGCACAAAGGCATTGGCTGGGCGGAGGCGGAAGACCTCGCCATCGGCAAGCTCGAAGCCGTCGGCATCAACTCGCCGAAACAGCGCGCGGTCGCCTATCCGCACCAACTCTCCGGCGGCATGCGCCAGCGCGCCATGATCGCGATGGCCTTGGCGTGTGAACCGGCGCTGCTGATCGCCGATGAACCCACCACCGCGCTCGATGTCACCATCCAGGCGCAAATTCTCGATCTGATGCTGGATTTGCAGGACCGCATCGGCATGGCGATCCAGTTCATCAGCCATAATCTGGCGGTGGTCTCGGAAATCGCGCACGACATCATCGTGATGTATGCCGGCCGCATCGTCGAACGCGCCCCGGCCGATAGGCTGTTCGCTCATCCGCGCCACCCGTATACCCAAGGGCTGATTGCCACCTTGCCCAACCCGGAACACCGGGTCGATGTGCTGCCGGTCATCGCCGGCGGGGTGCCAGATCTCGATGAAAGCGTGCGCGGCTGCCGCTTCGCCGATCGCTGCCCGCTGGCGGGCGCCGAATGCCGCGCCTCCGAACCGCCCGCCCGCGACCTCGCCCCCGGCCATGCCGTGGCCTGCTTCAAGGCCGCCGCGTAATGGCCGAACTCATTGGCCTCGACGCGATCAGCGTGCAGTTCACCCTCGGCGGCGGCGGGCTGTTCGGTGGCAAAAAGCGCCTGCTCAAAGCGGTGGACAATGCCAGCCTCACCATCGCGGAAGGCGAAACCCTGGCCCTGGTCGGTGAAAGCGGCAGCGGCAAATCCACCCTCGGCAACGTCGTCGCGGGCTTGCAGGTGCCCACCTCCGGCAGCCTGCGCTTTCGCGGCCAGACGCTCACCGCCGCAACCTGGCCGCAGGCCCGCCGCGCCATCCAGATGGTGTTTCAAGACCCGTGGAGCGCGCTCGATCCGCGCATGCCGGTCTCGGCCATCATCGCCGAACCGCTGCTGATCCAGGGCACCGCCAACGCCGCCGAACGCCGCGACCGCGCCGCCGAACTGGTCGAGCAGGTCGGCCTGCCCCGCGACGCGCTCAACCGCTACCCGCATGAATTTTCCGGTGGCCAACGCCAGCGCATCGCCATCGCCCGCGCCCTCGCCCCCCGGCCGCAATTGATCGTGGCCGACGAACCGCTCTCCGCGCTCGATGTGTCGATCCAAAGCCAGGTGCTCAACCTGATGCGCGACCTGCAACACGGGCACGGGCTGTCCTATCTGTTCATCAGCCACGACCTCGCGGTGGTGAACCACCTCGTCGATCGCGTCGCCGTGCTCTATCTCGGCCGCCTGGTGGAAGTAGCCGACCGCGCCGCCTTGTTCGCTGGCCCGGCCCATCCCTACACCCGCGCCCTGCTCGATGCCGTGCCGCGCATCGGCCGCAAACGGGCGCGCGGGCGCAGCATCGCCGGGGAAATGCCCAGCCCGCTCGACCCACCGCCCGGCTGCGTGTTCCACCCCCGCTGCCCCAAGGCGCAGGCGATCTGCCGCAGCACCGTGCCGGCGCTGGAACCCCGTGCCGACGCCGCCGGCCACGCCGCCTGCCATTTCAAGGACGCGCCGTAATGGCCCGCTTCATTCTGCGCCGCGTGCTGCAATCTTTGCTGGTGCTGCTGGTGATGTCGTTCGTCATCTACGGGCTGATCGGCCTGATGCCCGGCGACCCGATCGACATCATGGTCGCCTCCAACCCCGGCGCCACGCCGGAAGTGGTGGCCAAACTGCGCGCCATGTATGGGCTCGATCAGCCGCTGCTGCTGCGCTACTGGCACTGGCTGCTGGCCGCCTTGTCCGGCGATCTCGGCTTCAGCCGGGTGCATTCGGTGCCGGTGCTGGAAGTGCTCGGCCCGGCGCTGCTGCAAACCTGCAAATTGCTGATCACCAGCTTCGTCCTCTCGGTGCTGCTCAGCTTCGCCCTCGGCATCATCGCCGCCCTCCGCCCCGGCGGCATCATCGACGGGCTGATCGGCCTGATCGCCTTCGCCGGCATTTCCGTGCCGGTGTTCTGGCTGGCGCTGATGATGATCCTGATTTTCGCGGTGCAACTGCACTGGTTCCCTGCCAGCGGCATTTCCAATGTCGGCGATGGCAGCCTGCGCGACCACCTGATCCACCTCGTCATGCCCGTCACCACGCTGGCCTTGGCCACCACTGGCGGCTTCATCCGCTATGTCCGCGCCAGCATGATCGAAACCCTGCGCGCCGACCACGTCCGCACCGCCCGCGCCAAAGGCGCCGGGGAGGCGCGGGTGGTCTTGGTGCACGCCTTCCGCAACGCGCTCATCCCGGTGGTCACCGTCATGGCGCTCAGCTTCGGCACCTTGTTCAACGGCGCGCTGCTCACCGAAACCATGTTCGCCCAGCCCGGCATGGGCAAAATGATCTACGACAGCATCCAGCAGAACGACTTCAACCTCGCCCTCACCGGCCTGATGTTCGCCACCGCCGTCACCCTGCTGTCCAACCTGATTGCCGACCTCGCCTATGGCTGGCTGGACCCGCGGATCTCGCTGACATGAGCAACTCTGGCATGGGGGCGCGCGCATGAGCACCGATACCGCCATCGGCCCTTGGCGCCTGCGCTGGCGCCGCTTCCGCCGCCACCGCGCCGGCATGGCCGCCCTGATCGTGCTCGGCCTGATGGCCGTCTTCGTGCTGGCCGCCACTCCGATCAGCTACCTGACCGATATCGACCCCAACGCCACCGACCTGTTGTCCCAGTTCGACCCGCCGGGCAACGGCCACCTGCTCGGCCGCGACGAAGCCGGGCGCGACGTGCTGCTCCGCCTGATGGTCGGCGGGCAGATATCCCTGCTGGTCGGCCTGCTCGGCACCGCCATCGCCGGCGTGTTCGGCGTGTTCATCGGCGTCATGGCCGGCTATTTCGGCGGCAAGGTCGACGCTGTGCTGATGCGCTTCACCGATGGCATGATCGCGCTGCCCTTGCTGCCGCTGGTCATCGTCATGGGCGCGATCGACCTCACCAAACTCGGCTTCAGCCGAGACTTCGCCCATTCCGGCGCCGTCGGCTTCTGGCGCATCGTCGTCGTGCTGGCGATTGTGGACTGGACCGGCATCGCCCGCCTGGTCCGCGCCGCGACGTTGGCGCTGAAGGAACGCGATTTCGTCCGCGCCGCCCGCGCCAGTGGGGCAGGGGCGTTCTACGTCATGCGCGCCCATGTGCTGCCCAACATCGCCACCCCGATGATCGTCGCCTTCACCCTCACCGTGGGCCGGGTGATCCTGCTCGAATCCACCCTCAGCTTCCTCGGCTACGGCATCATTCCCCCCACCCCAAGCTGGGGCAACATGCTGAACAACGCGCAGGACATGGTGATCAACGCCCCCGCACTCGCGGTCTATCCCGGCGTGCTGATCCTGATCACCGTCATCGCCGTCAACTTCCTCGGCGACGGTCTGCAACACGCTTTCGACCCAAGATCGGACCAGGGATGACGCGCCGGATTATTATCGATACCGACCCCGGCACCGATGACGCCATCGCCCTGCTGCTCGCCTTTGCCTCGCCAGGGCTGGATATCCGCCTGATCAGCGTCGCCGGCGGCAATGTCGGTCTGCGCCATACGCTGGTGAACGCCCGCGGCCTGGTCGCCCTCGCCGGCGTCACCATCCCCGTCGTCGCCGGCGCCGACCGCCCGCTGGTCGGGCAGTTCGCCGCCGCGCCCGATGTCCACGGCGACGATGGCATGATGGGCGTCAGCCTCCCCCCCGGCCCGCCCGCCACGCCGGGCATCGCTGCCGACGCCATCCGCGCCGAACTGCGCGCCGCCCCGGCCAATTCCGTCACCCTGATCGGCCTCGGCCCCGCCACCAACCTCGCGCTGGCGCTGACCACCGAACCGGCGCTGGCCGACCGGGTAGCGGAAATCGTGCTCATGACCGGCGCCTGGGCCGAGGGCAACATCACCCCCTCAGCCGAATTCAATGCTTTCTGCGACCCGGAGGCGTTGCAAATCCTGTTCGATTGCGGCCGCCCGGTCACCCTGGCCACTCTGGAACTCACCGCCCAGGCGCTCTGCACCCCGGCGCATGTCGCCACCCTGCGCGCCACGCCCGGCGGTGCGGCTCTGCACGTCGCTACCGAAATCCTCAGCCGCATGAAACCCTCGCGCCGCCTCGGCGGCCGCGGTGCGCCGCAGCATGATAGCTGCGCCGTCGCCTGGGTGGCGGCACCGCATCTGTTCACCACCCGCCCGGTCCACGCCGCGGTCAATCTCAGCCCCGGCCCAGATCGCGGCCGCACCATCATCGACCGCTGGGGCCGCAACGGCCTCGCCCCCAACGTCACCCTGCTCGATACGCTGGATGCGGACGGTTTCTTCGCCCTGCTCACCGCGCGCCTGCCGACACTCCCTTGACCCGCGCCACCTGGCTTGGCACCGGGGCCATCGGCCTCTGGGCGCTGCTCGCTCTGCTGTCGCGCGCCGCCGCCAGCGTGCCGCCGTTCCAACTCACCGCGATGAGCTTCGCCGTCTCCGCCAGCCTCGGCCTGCTCTGGCTCGCCTGGCGCGGAGACCTCGCCAGCCTGCGCCAGCCGCCGATCGTCTGGCTGCACGGCGTCGGCGGGCTGTTCGGCTACCACGCGCTGTTCTTCGCCGCCCTCGCTTACGCCCCGGCGGCGGAAGCCAATCTGCTCAACTACACCTGGCCGCTGCTCATCGTGCTGCTCTCTGCCCCGGTGCTCGGCCTGCACCTCACCGCCCGGCACCTGCTCGGCGTCGCCGCCGGCCTGTCCGGCTGCCTGCTGCTGCTGGCGCACGGCACCGCATTCTCCGCCGATGCGGCGTTCGGCTATGCCTGCGCCGCCGGTGCCGCGCTCACCTGGGCGCTCTATTCGGTGCTCGCCCGCCGCCTGCACGCGGTACCCACCCAGGCCGTGGTCGGCTTCTGCGCCGGCAGCGCCGTCCTGGCCGCGCTGGCGCATTGGGTGTTTGAACCCACGGTCATTCCCACTCCCGCCGTGCTCGCCAGCGTGTTGGCCCTCGGCCTCGGCCCGGTCGGCCTCGCCTTCGCGCTGTGGGATGTCGGCATGAAGCGCGGCGACCCGCGTTTGCTCGGCACCCTGGCCTACGCCACCCCGGTCGCCTCCACCCTCATCCTTGGCCTCGCCGGCTTCGCCCCGCTCTCCTTCACTACCCTCGCCGCCGCCACCCTGGTCGCCGCCGGCGGCCTGCTCGCCGCCCGCGCCGGTTGACAGTCGCCGCCCGCCCCCGCATGGTGCAGGCCATGCAGACCATGCGCAAAACCGTGAAAACCACCTGGATGCCCGCCGGCCGGGGTCCATGGGTGTTCGCGCGGTAATCGCCTCCGCATAAAACCCCCATCCCCCCGCCGGCAACGGACGGGGGTTTTTTATGTCGAGCCCCGTCCCTCCGGCCTATCCAGGAGCCTGACGATGAGCCCGAACGACCTCGCCCCACCGACACTCGCCGCACCGCAATCCCGCCTACGCCCGCAATCGGTCGCCATCGTCGGCGCCACTGGCGCGGTGGGGGAGGCGCTGCTGCAATGCCTGCACCAACGCCATTTCCCGCTCTCCCGTCTGCGCCTGCTCGCCTCCCCCCGCTCCGCCGGCAAGCTGCTGCCGTTTGATGACGAGCAGATCCCGGTCGAACCGCTGACCGCAGACGCCTTCGCCGGCGTCGATATCGCGCTGTTCTCCGCCGGCGGCGCCCGCTCGCGCAGCTTCGCCCCGGCAGCGGTCGCGGCAGGCGCCATCGTGGTGGACAACTCCTCCGCATTCCGCATGGACCCAGACGTGCCGCTGGTGGTGCCCGAAATCAACGCCGGTGACATCGCCGGCCATCGCGGCATCATCGCCAACCCGAACTGCGCCGCCATCATCGCCGGCGTGCCGCTCTGGCCGCTGCACCAGATCAACCCGATCCGCCGCCTGGTGATCACCACCTACCAATCCGCCTCCGGCGCCGGCGCCGCCGCCATGCAGGAACTGCTCGACGCCACACGCGGCTATCTCGACGGCAACGAACCCGCCCCCCGCGTCATGCCGCACCCCTACGCCTTCAACCTGTTCAGCCATAACACCGAGATCGACCCGGCAACCGGCTATAATGACGAGGAAACCAAGGTCATCCGCGAACTGCGCAAAATCTTCGCCGCGCCAGACCTGCGCATCACCGCCACCTGCGTCCGCGTGCCGGTGCTGCGTGCCCATTCCATTGCCATCAACGTCACCTTCGACCGGCCGATGACCCCGGCCACGGCGCGCGATATTCTCGCCACCGCCCCCGGCCTGCGCGTGGTTGACGATGCGGCCCACAACCATTTCCCCATGCCGCGCGAAGCCTCCGGCCAGGATGCCATCCTCGTCGGCCGCCTGCGTGAAGATCATTCGGACCCGTCCGGCCGCTCGCTCGCCATGTTCGTCGCCGGCGATCAACTGCTGAAAGGCGCGGCCTTAAACGCGGTGCAGATTGCGGAGCGGCTATAGCACCCACCGGGCGCGGGCACGGGCCCGCGCCCGCTACGCCGGCAGCCAGCCCAGCCGCTTCATCAGGTCGAACAACCGCCGCCCTTGCAGGCTGATCACAATCATCACCAACATGCTGCCCGTGCCAATCGGCACCCGCACCATCAGCGCCATGGTGTAGTCCAGCACCAGCGCCGCCCACAGATACAGCCCGGCTTTGGCGACAAAATACGCCGCCCACGCCCCGGTCATAATCTGGAAAAACCGCCGCGTATCCGGCCGGTCCGGCAGCGGATCGGTCTGCCAGCTCTGCGCAATCTCCTGCGCCAGCGGCACCCCGCGCAACGTCACCGCAAACACCATCGCCGTCATCAGATTGGTGATGCAGGATTCGAACTTCAGCATGAACGGATCGTCGACAATCAGGTCGATCGTGCCAAAGGCCAGCGTCATCAGGCTGACCACCCAGTAAATCCGGCTGATCGGCCGCCGCAACCACAACCGCCGGGCCAGATCGCCGAGCACGAACAAAGTCGTGCCGGCAATCGCACCCTTCAGCCCCACAATCCAGCGCAGGACCAGGAAGATGCTGAGCGAGCCAAGGTCGCCGCTCAGCTGTTGCAGCGCCTTGGGCAGCTCGTAGGGCTTGCGGGCTTCTTCGTCGGCCATCAGGCTTCTTTATACGTGGCGACGAAGGCTTCCAACCGGTCCATCGCCAGCGTCAGCAGCGCCTCGCTCTTGGCGTAGCACAGCCGGATATGCCGCTCCGCCCCCTTGCCGAACGAAAACCCCGGCGCCATGCCCACGCCCGCTTCCACCACCGCGCGCTTGCAGAAGGTCAGGGTATCCGTCACCCCCTCAACCTCAAACATCGCGTAAAAGCTGCCGTTATTAGGCACATTGCGCACCCGCGGCATCCGCGCCAGGCGGTTATAGACAATCTCGCGCCCCTTGCCGCAGCGGGCGGCGAATTCGGCGACAAAGTCCTCCCCCTGCCGCAGCGCCGCGATGGCGCCGTACTGGGCGAATTCCGGCGCGCCGGAGGTGTTGAACTGGATCAGCTTTTCAAACGCGTCCTGGCAGCCTTCCGGGTAGACCACCCAGCCCAGCCGCCAGCCGGTCATCGCCCAGGCTTTGGAGAAGCTGTTGACCACGAATACCGGGTCATCCGGCTTGATAATCTCCAGGAAGCTGAACGCCGCCTTCCGGTTATACACCGTGCGGTGATACACCTCGTCGGAGATGATGGCGATGTTGCGCGCCCGGGCAAAGGCCAGCAATTCCTCCGCCTGCTCGCGCTCGATCATCCACCCGGTCGGGTTGCCGGGGGACGCGAGGTAGATCACCTTCGTATTCTCGTCGCACGCGTCGTAGACCGTCTGCAAATCCAGCGACCAGCCGGCATTGCCCGCCGTCATCGGCACTTCACGGATCGCCGCGCCCATAATCTGCATGGCCCGCATAATGTTCGGCCAGGACGGGGTAATGGCAATCACATTATCGCCCGGCTGCACCGTCGCCTGCGCAATCAGGTTCACCGCACTCATGCCCGACGCCGTCAGCGCCACCCGGTTTTCCGGCAGATCAACGCCGTAGAGCATTTTATTATACTCAACCAGCGCCTGCCGCATTTCCGGAATGCCGCGGTTGGGCGTGTAGAACGTCTTGCCATCCGCCAGTGCCTTGGCGGCGGCATCGCAGATAAACGCCGGCGTCGGCACATCCGGCTCGCCGGCAAACATGCCCACTGTATCGGGGTAGTCGAAGCCCATGCGCCAAACCTCGACAATCGGGCTGTCCTCCAGCTCCTCGATGGCGTGGCGAATGATCGACATGGCAAATCCCCCAAATTCCGTGGCCGCGCATGCAACGCCAGCCCAGCGCCGCGGTCAATCGCCGTCTTTTAGATACAGACCAGCGCGGATCGATATTTGTACATCCAAACGCCCGTTTCCCGCTGATCCGCCCCATCAGCGCCCGCTACATGCATCAGAAGGAGATTGCGTCCTATGAAGCCCAAGCTGCCAACCCTGCCAACCGACGCGGCGGCGGAAGCGTTTGTTGATAACGCCGACCTCAGCGAATTCGACCTCTCCGGCATGGTGCCCACGCGCTTCGAATTTGCCGCCAAAACCGAACGGGTCAACATGCGGCTACCCAAACCCTTGCTCGATGCGGTGAAGGCAACCGCGGCCGAGGCGCATATGCCCTACCAACGCTACATCCGCTCGGTGCTCGAATCCGCCGTGCGGCCTAGCCATGCCGGCAGGCCCAAAGCAAACTAATCACTTGACCCCCTGCGACGGCCTTGGTGTGCTGTGGCATCGGTATATCCCCGGAGCCCCGTCATGAAGCGCCTGTTCGCCGCCGCCGGCCTTGTCACTCTGCTTGCCGCCCCGGCTTTCGCTGCCAAGGACAGCGTCACCCTCGGCATGCAGCTGGAGCCGCCGAACCTCGACCCGACCGGCGGTGCCGCCGCCGCGATTCGCGAGGTCGATTACCTCAACGTGTTCGAGGGGCTGACCCGGATCGATGAAAGCCTGAACCCGCACCCGCTGCTGGCCGATAGCTGGACGCTCTCGCCCGACGGCCTGGTCTACACCTTCAAGCTGCATCCCGGGGTAAAGTTCCACGACGGCGCGGCCTTCGACTGCTCGGTGGTCAAGTTCAGCTATGAACGCGCCGTGGCGCCAGACAGCACCAACGCGCAGAAAGGCTATTTTGAGCCAATCGCCAAAACCGAATGCCCGGACCCCAACACCGCCGTCATCACCCTCAAACGCCCGACCGGCCGCTTCCTCTATCTGATGGGCCTCAGCGACAGCGTGATGATCTCGCCCGCCTCGGCGGCCGGCAACAAAACCAACCCGGTCGGCACCGGCCCGTTCCGCTTCGTCAAATGGGTCAAGGGGGACCGGGTGGAGCTCACCCGCAACGATAGCTACTGGGGCAAGGCGCCGGCGCTGAAAACCGTCACCTTCCGCTTCGTCGCCGATCCAACCGCCGCCGCCGCCGCGGTCATGGCCGGCGACCTCGACGCCTTCCCGAACTACCCGGCGCCGGAAACCCTGGACCAGCTGCGCGCCGATAAGCGCTTCACGGTGGCCGTCGGCACCAGCTCCGGCAAGGTCATCATGTCGCTCAACAATGCGCGCAAGCCGTTCGACGATGTGCGCGTCCGCCGCGCCCTGGCCTACGCCATCGACCGCAAAGCCCTGATTGACGCCCTCGGCAGCGGCGGCACCCCCATCGGCTCGCATTACGTGCCGGGCGATGCCGCCTATGTCGATCTGTCCAACACCTATCCCTACGATCCGGCCAAAGCGAAGGCGCTGCTGGCCGAAGCCGGCGTCAAGCCCGGCTTCACCATGACCCTGCGCCTGCCGCCGCCGGCCTATGCCCGTCGCGGTGGGGAGGTGATCGCCGCCATGCTGGAACAGGTCGGCATCACCGTGAAAATGGAAAACATCGAATGGGCGCAGTGGCTGGACCAGGTGTTCGGCAAGGCCACCAACTTCGATGCCACCATCATCAACCACGTCGAAGCCCGCGACCTGGATCTGTATGCGCGCGATTTCTACTACTTCAACTATAAGTCAGACGCCTACAAAGCCATCTACGCCAAATACATCGCCGCGGCGGACCCGCAGGAGCAGATCGCCCTGGCGCAGCAACTGCAACGCCAACTGGCGGCGGACGAACCGGCGGTCTACCTCTACGCCGCCGCCCGCACCAGCGTCTGGAGCGCCAAGCTGCGCGGTATGTGGGTCAATGGCCCGATCCCGGCGAACGATATGGCGGCGGTGTCGTGGGCAGATTGAGCAGGGAAGGGCAGGTGTTCTTTTTGTGAACAAAAAGAACCAAAAAAACTTCATCCCTGTCGGGTCTGCGGCGTACCTCACCGATGAGGCACGCCGCAGGCAACAACGGATGAAAGTTTTTTGCTTCTTTTTTACCGAAAAAGCAGCGCTTCCTCCCCATGCTTAAACTCCTCCTGAGCAAAACTCTCGCTCTATTGGCGACAGTTCTCGCCGCTTCCCTCGTCGTCTTCGTCGTCCTGCAAGTCCTGCCCAGCGACCCGGCCGCGCTCATGCTCGGCACCGAAGCCCGGCCGGACACGCTGGCCGCCTTGCGCCATCAGCTCGGGCTCGATCAGCCGGGCTGGTGGCGCTACCTGCTATGGATCGGCGGCCTGCTGCGCGGCAATCTCGGCGTCAGCTACACCTACAGCGTGCCGGTCGCCGAACTCATCGGCGCCCGCATCGGCGTCACCCTGCCGCTGGCGCTGCTGTCGATCCTGCTTTCCACCGCCATCGCCATCCCGGTCGGCGTGCTCTCCGCCGCCCGCCGTGGCGGCCCGGCGGATACCGCGCTGATGGCCGGCGCCCAACTCGGCGTCGCCATGCCGAATTTCTGGCTGGGCATCCTGCTCATTCTGGTGTTCGCCGTCGGGCTCGGCTGGTTCCCCGCCAGCGGCTTCGCCGGCTGGGACCGTGGCCCGCTCGCCGCCCTGCATTCGCTCATCCTGCCCGCCTTCGCCCTGGCGCTGCCGCAAGCCGCCATCCTCTCGCGCGTCACCCGTGCGGCGGTGCTGGAAACCCTCGGGCAAGACTATGTCCGCACCGCCCGCGCCAAGGGCCTCACCGCGACCAAGGCGCTCTGGCGCCACGCCGTGCCCAACGCGCTCATCCCGGTGGTCACCATCATCGGGCTACAATTCTCCTTTCTGCTCGCCGGGACGGTGATCATTGAAAATGTCTTCACCCTGCCCGGCCTGGGCCGACTGATGTTCCAGTCCATCGCCCAGCGCGACCTGATCGTGGTGCAAGACCTGGTGGTGCTGCTCGCCGGCAGCGTCATCGTGGTGAACTTCGCCGTCGATCTGGTCTACATGCTGCTCGACCCGCGGATCGCCGCCCGATGACGCGCCTCAACCGCAACCTCATCATCGGCGGCCTGCTGGTGCTGCTCATTCTGTGCACCGCGCTGGTGGCGCTGGTGTGGACGCCCTATCCGCCCAGCAAGCTCGACATTCTGCACAAGCTCGCCCAGCCCTCCGCCACCCATTGGCTCGGCACCGACGCCTTCGGCCGCGATGTGCTGTCGATGATCATGGCCGGCACGCAAACCTCGCTCTCGGTCTCGCTGCTCGCCGTCAGCCTCGGCGCTGGCATCGGCGTGCCGCTCGGCGCCCTGGCCGCCTCCGCCGGTGGCTGGGTGGATGCGCTGATCATGCGCAGTTCCGACCTCGCCTTCGCTTTCCCCGCTTTGCTGACCGCGATCATGATCACCGCCATCACCGGACCCGGCGCGGGCAACGCGATGCTGGCGATCGGCCTGTTCAACATCCCCGTCTTCGCCCGCGTCACCCGTGGCGCGGCGCTCGCGGTGCGGGAGTTGGACTACGTGCAGGCTGCCCGCGCCACCGGGCGGGGGGAATTCAGCATCATGGCCCGCCACGTGCTGCCCAATATCTCCGCCGTGCTGCTGGTGCAGATCACCATCCAGTTCGCCCTCGGCATTCTCGCCGAAGCTGGCCTGTCCTATCTCGGCCTCGGCACCCAGCCGCCGCAGCCAAGCTGGGGCCGCATGTTGAACGACGCGCAGACCTTCATCTTCCGCGCGCCGCAACTCGCCATCTTCCCGGGCCTGGCGATCACGCTGGCCGTGCTGGGCCTGAACCTGCTCGGCGACGGCCTGCGCGACCTGCTGGACCCACGGCTCAGCCAGCGGCGCTAAGCACCCCCGGCCGCCGCCGCTCCACCCAGCGCGTCTCCTGGTCATAGGCGTGGGCCAGTTGCAGGCAGGCGAATTCGCCATGCATCGGGCCGACAATCTGAATGCCAATCGGCAACCCGTCGGCGCTGAACCCCGCCGGCGCGGCCAGCGACGGGCAGCCGGACAGCGTCACCGGCAGCACCACCTGCATCCATTCGTGATACGTCGTCATCTTGCGCCCGGCGATTTCGGTCGGCCACACCGTCGTCACGTCAAACGGCCACATCTGCGCCGTCGGCAGCACGAAGTAATCGTAACGCTGGAAGAAGGCATGCACCGCGCGATACCAGTCGCTGCGAATGGCGGAGGCATCATTGATATCCTGCGCCGTCAGCTTGGCCGCGGTTTCCACCTCATAGATCATCTGCGCATTCAGCAGCGCCCGTTCGGCAGGCTTGCCATAATGCGGCCGCCCACCGCCCGCCGACTGCCAGGCGCGCAGCACCAGAAACGCCTGCCACACCTTGTCCATCGGATAATCCGGCATTGCGGCCTCGACCGTGCAGCCAATCGCGGTGAACGCCTTCATCGCGTCACGGCAGGTTTCCAGCACCCCGGCCTCATACGGCAAATGCCCGTTGAGGTCGCCGAGGAACGCCACCCGCGTGCCCTTGAAATCCCGCCCCAGCGGCTGCGCGAACTGCGCCGGGTCCTGCGGCAACGACATGGGTGACCGCGCATCAAACCCCGCCTGCACCGACAGCAGCAGCCCCAGGTCCGGCACATCGCGCGCCATCGGCCCGCTCACCCCCATCGACGGCAGAAACAACTCGCCATCCGCTTTCGGGATGCGCCCAATGCACGGGCGGAAGCCAAACACGTTGTTCCACCCGGCCGGGTTGCGCAGCGACCCACCCCAGTCGCTGCCATCGGCCACCGACAGCATCCGCGTCGCCAGCGCCACCGCCGCCCCGCCGGACGATCCACCGGCCGTGCGGCTCAGGTCATACGGATTGCGCGTCGGCCCATGCACCGGGTTAGTGGTGTGCGACCCCAGGCCAAATTCCGGCGTGTTGGTCTTGCCGACAAATATCGCCCCGGCAGCGCGCATCCGCTCCACCATGATCGAGTCGGCAGGGGCCACGAAATCCTTATACAGGGGTGACCCCTTGGTCGTTTTCATCCCGGCCACGTTGTCCAGGTCCTTCACCGCCTGCGGAATGCCATGCAGTGGCCCCATCACCACGCCGCGCGCCAGCATCGCGTCCTTCTCCGCCGCCTGCGCCAGCAACCCGGCCCGCTCCTCGCGCAGCACAATCGCGTTCACCGCCGGGTTGTAGCGGTCGATCTGGTCCAGCGTGGCGCCCATCACCTCCACACAGGAAACCTGCCGCGCCCGAATGGCGGCGGAGAGCGCGGTGACGCCCATTTCGGTAATGCTGGTTGCAGTCATGTCGCGCTCCTTTGTCGTCCCGCCAGCCTATCCGCGTTGCCACAGGTTGCAAGCGCCGCGTCGCGATGGTGGATTGCACCGCACAACAAGGGGCGAAACATGGCAGGCGTATTGGCAGGGCTAAAAGTGGTGGAACTCGGCCAGGTGCTCGCCGGCCCCTGGTTCGGCGCGATCTTCGCCGATCTCGGCGCCGAGGTGGTCAAGGTCGAACGCCACGATGGCGGCGACGACGCCCGTCGCATGGGCCCAGCCTTCCGCCACGGCGACGCGATGACCTTCCACATCATGAACCGCGGCAAATCCTCCCACGCCCTCGACCTGCGCCAGCCCGAAGGCCTGGCCGCGCTCGACCGCCTGCTCGCCGATGCCGACATCATGGTGCACAACCTCCGCCCCGGCGTGGCGGAGGCGCTGGGCATCGACGGCCCAACCCTCACCACCCGCCACCCAAGGCTGATCTACTGCGCCATCTCCGCCTTCGGCCATCTCGGCCCGATGGCGCAGCGGCCCGGCTACGAACCGCTGCTGCAAGCCTATTCCGGTCTCTCCAGCATCAATGGCGGAGAGGACGATCCCCCGATGCGCGCCGCCGCCAGCCTGTGCGACCAGGGCACGGCGATGTGGCTGGTCATCGGCGCGCTCTCGCTGGTGCATCGCCGCCACAGCACCGGGCGCGGCGGCATCGTGCAAGGCTCGCTGCTGGAAACCGCGCTGATGTGGTCCGGCCAGAAGATCGACACCTACGCCAACACCGGCGCCCTGCCAGAACGCCACCGCTCCGGCCACCCGTCGATGACCCCGTATGAAGCGTTTGACGCCGCCGACGGCCCCTTCCTGATCTGCGCCGGGAACGACCGCCTGTTCGGCAAGCTGGCGGAGGTGATGGCCCGGCCAGACTGGATCACCGACCCGCGCTTCGCCACCAACCGCGCCCGCCTGCAACACAAACCCGCTCTGTTCGCGGAAATGCGGCCCATCCTCGCCAGCCGCAGCCGCGCCGACTGGGTCGCCCGAATGGAAGTCGCCGGCGTGCCCGCCGCCCAGATCCACTCCATCCCAGAAGCCCTGGCGCAACCGCAGGTGCAAGCCCTCGGCATGTTCCAGCCGATCCCCGGCGAAGACTTCAAACTCACCGCCATGCCGCTCAGCTTCGACGGCGAACGCCCACAGATCGCCCGCGGTGCCCCCCGCCTCGGCGAGCATTGATCCGCGCATCATCTGATGCGATATTCCGTGCCGATCAGGAGTGCCGCCCATGCGCACCACGTTAGTCCTCGACGACGATCTCCTCGCCAAAGCTCAGACCTATTTGGGCATCACGGAGAAATCCGCGCTGGTGCGCGAAGCGTTCAAAGCGCTCATCGCGCGGGAGGCCGCGCATCGCCTCGCCTGCCTCGGCGGCACGGACCCTGCCGCCGCCGCACCGCCAAGCCGGCAGTCCAAAGCGGCGTGATCCTCGTCGATACCTCGATCTGGATCGACCATCTGCTCGCCGCCGTCCGCCTCACCCCACCCGCACGCCTCGCAACCCGCGATAAACGCTTGCACAAAGCCGCCGAACGACTGGGCCTGGGCCAAAGCTTGGTCTAGCATGACCGCATGACCTCGCTTGCCCTCACCCTCGTCCCGCCCGCGCACCCGCTCATCGGCCGCGTGCAACCGCCCGGCTCCAAATCCATCACCAACCGCGCGCTGCTGCTCGCCGGCCTCGCCCACGGCACCTCGCACCTGCGCGGCGCGCTGAAAAGCGACGACACTGCCTATATGGCCCGGGCCCTGCGCCAGATGGGCGTCACGGTCGCTGAGCCCGACGCCACCAGTTTCGTCGTCACCGGCGACGGCACTTTGCGCCCACCAACCGGCTCGCTCTTTCTCGGCAATGCCGGCACCGCCACCCGCTTCCTCACCGCCGCCGCGGCCCTCGTCGCCGGCCCGGTGGTGCTCGACGGCGATGCCCATATGCGCAAACGCCCGATCGCGCCCTTGCTCACCGCCTTGCGCAGCCTCGGCGTGGACGCCACCAGCCCCACCGGCTGCCCCCCGGTCACCGTGCACGGCACCGGCCACTTCCCCGGCGGCCGTATTGAAATCGACGCCGGCCTGTCCAGCCAATACGTCTCCGCCCTGCTGATGGCCGCCGCCTGCGCCGCCGCCCCGGTCGATATCGTGCTCACCGGCACCGAAATCGGCGCCAAGGGCTACGTCACCCTCACCACCGCCGCCATGCAGGCCTTCGGCGCCCAGGTCAGCCAAACCGGCCCCGGCGCCTGGCGGATCACCCCGTCCGGCTATCAGGCGACGGATTATCTCATCGAGCCGGACGCCTCGGCCGCCACCTATCTCTGGGCGGCGGAAAAACTCACCGGCGGCGCCATCGACCTCGGCGTCCCCGCCACCGCCTTCACCCAGCCCGACGCCCGCGCCTACGACTTCATCGCCCAGTTCCCCTGCCTGCCCCCGGTGATCGACGGCGCCCAGATGCAAGACGCCATCCCCACCCTCGCCGTGCTGGCCGCCTTCAACGCCACCCCGGTGCGCTTCACCGGCATCGCCAATCTGCGGGTCAAGGAATGTGACCGCGTCGCCGCCCTGGCCACCGAACTCGCCCGCATCCGCCCCGGCCTGGCGCGGGAGGACGGCGACGATCTGCTGGTCGCCGCCGACCCCGGCCTCGCCGGCCAAACCCTGCCAACCCGCATCGAAACCTATGCCGATCACCGTATCGCCATGGCCTTCGCGCTCGCCGGGCTGAAAATCGCCGGCATCACCATTCTGGACCCGGCATGCGTCGGCAAAACCTATCCCGGCTACTGGGACGCCTTGCGCGCCCTGGGCGTCACCCTGATCTGAGGAACCTTTTGATGTCCATTCTCGACGCTGTCCGCGGCTATCACGACGAACTCACCACCATCCGCCGGGACCTGCACGCCAACCCCGAACTGGGGCTGGAAGAATTCCGCACCGCCGAAATCGTCGCCCAAAAGCTCGCATCCTGGGGCATTGAAGTGCATCGCGGCATTGGCCGCACCGGCGTGGTCGGCGTGCTGCGCAAAGGCACCGGCACCGCCACCGTCGGCCTGCGCGCCGATATGGACTGCCTGGCGATGGACGAAGAAACCAACCTGCCGCATCGCAGCCAGATCCCCGGCCGCATGCATGCCTGCGGCCATGACGGCCACACCACCATGCTGCTCGGCGCCGCCAAATACCTCGCCGAGCACGGCAATTTTGACGGCACGGTCAACTTCATCTTCCAGCCCGGTGAGGAAGGCGCCGGCGGCGCGCTGGCCATGCTGGAAGATCGCCTGTTCGAACGTTTCCCGTGCGACCGGATTTACGGCATGCATAATTGGCCCAGCCTGCCGGTCGGCCAGTTCGCCATCGCCCCCGGCCCGGCGCTGGCCGGCGGCGCGTTCTTCGACATCACCATCAACGGCAAAGGCGCCCACGGCGCCCGCCCGGAAGGCAGTATCGACCCGGTGCTGGTCGCCTGCCAGCTCACCTCCGCCCTGCAATCCATCATCGCCCGTAACGTCTCCCCCGCGGAACAGGCGGTGCTGTCGATCACCAAAATCACCGCCGGCGACGCCTATAACGTCATCCCGCAATCCGCCGTGCTCTCCGGCACTGCCCGCGCCTTCAAGCGGGAGGTGCTGAACCTGATCGGCGACAACATGAAGCGCATGGCCCAGGGCGTCGCCGCCGGCTTCGGGGCGACGGCGGAGGTCGATTTCCGCATCATCTTCGCCCCGCTGATCAACGACCCGCCGCGCGTGCAGGAAATCACCGATGCCGCCGCCGCCGTGGTCGGCGACGACCGGGTGGAACGCAACTGGGAACCGATGGTCGGCAGCGAGGATTTCGCCTTCATGATGGAACAGCGCTCCGGCGCCTACATCTTCGTCGGCAACGGCGACACCGCCGCCCCACACCATCCGGCCTATGATTTCAACGACGAATGCACCCCCTACGGCGCGGCGATGTTCGCCGGCCTGGTGGAACGCGAACTCGCCTGAAGCTGGACGTCCTGCAACCCGCTGCCATACTCCCGCCACGCCATTCCGGAGTCTCCCGATCATGTCCATCGTCGATGCCATCCGCGCCTATCAGGACGAGCTGACCGCCATCCGCCAGGATTTCCACGCCAACCCCGAACTGGGGCTGGAGGAGCACCGCACGGCGGAGATCGTGGCGCAAAAGCTTGAATCCTGGGGCATTGAAGTGCATCGCGGCGTCGGCCGCACCGGCGTCGTCGGCGTGCTGCGCAAAGGCAGCGGCAAAACCGCCGTCGGCCTGCGCGCGGATATGGACTGCATGCCGATGGATGAGCAGACCAATCTGCCTTATCGCAGCACCGCACCCGGCCGCATGCATGCCTGCGGCCATGACGGCCACACCACCATGCTGCTGGGCGCTGCCAAATACCTCGCCGAGAACGGCAAGTTCGATGGCACGGTCAACTTCATCTTCCAGCCCGGCGAGGAAGGCATCGGCGGCGCGCTGGCCATGCTGGAAGATGGCCTGTTCGAACGTTTTCCCTGCGATGCGATCTACGCCATGCATAACCGCCCGGGCATGCCGGTGGGGGACTTCGCCATCTCCCCCGGCCCGTCGGCCGCCGGCGGCGCGTTTTTCGACATCACCATCACCGGCAAAGGCGCGCACGGCGCCCGCCCGGAAGGCAGCATCGACCCGGTGCTGGTCGCCTGCCAGCTCACCTCCGCCCTGCAATCCATCGTCGCCCGCAACGTGCCGCCGGCCGATACCGCGGTGCTGTCGATCACCAAAATCGTCGCCGGCGATGCCTATAACGTCATCCCGCAATCGGCGGTGATTTCCGGCACCGCCCGCACCTTCAAGCGCGAAGTGATGGAACTGATCGAAGCCAACATGAAGCGCATGGCGCAGGGTGTGGCGGCCGGCTTCGGCGCCACGGCGGAGGTGGATTTCCGCGTCATCTTCGCCCCGCTGATCAACGATGCCGGCCGTACCACGGAACTGGCCGACGCCGCCGCCACGCTGGTCGGCGACGCGCGGGTGGACCGCAGCAAGCCGCCGGGCATGGGCAGCGAGGATTTCAGCTTCATGATGGAAAAAGTCCCCGGCGCCTACATCCAGGTCGGCAACGGCGACAGCGCCCAGCTGCACAACCCAGCCTATAATTTCAACGACGAAACCACCCCCTACGGCGCCGCGCTGTATGCGGCGGTGGTCGAACACAAGCTCGCAGCCGGCTGATGCCCCACGTGGTGCGGCTGCCGAAGGGCGGGCTGATCGTCTCCTGCCAGGCGCGCGACGATAATCCGTTGCGCGGTCCGGTGTTCATGCAGGCCATGGCGCTCGCTGCCGTCCAGGCCGGGGCGCGCGGCATCCGGGCGGAAGGGGCAGCCGATATCGCCGCCATCCGCGCGGTGCTCAGCCTGCCGATCATCGGGCTGATCAAACGCCAGGACCCTGGCTTTGATGTCTACATCACCCCGGATTTCGCCGCCGCCAAGCTGGTGGCCGATGCCGGGGCGGATGTCATCGCCATCGACGCCACCAACCGCCCCCGCCAGGGCGGCGACCTCGGCGTGCTGATCCGCCGCATTCACGATGAACTCGGCAAGCCCGTGATGGCCGACATCGCCAGCCTCGAGGAAGCCGTCGCGGCCGAGGTCGCCGGCGCCGACTATATCGGCTCCACCATGGCCGGCTACACCGCCGCCACCGCCCACCGCACCGGCGGCCCAGATCTGGAATTGCTGGACCAGCTGGTGCGCCACTGCCAACGCCCGGTGGTCGCCGAAGGCCGTTACGACACGCCCGACCTCGCTGCCCAGGCCCTGCGCGCCGGGGCCTTCGCCGTCGTCGTCGGCACCGCCATCACCAACCCGCGCGAAATCACCCGCCGCTTCGTCCAGGCCATGACGGCGGCATGACCGCCTTAGGCATCGATGCCGGCGGCAGCGCCACCCGCTACGTGGTGGTGGATGCCGCCAATACCGTGCTCGCCAGCGGCGCCCTGGCCCCGATCGACGGGCATTTATTCGTGCCCGAACATCGCGCCCGTTTCGAAGCCGTCGCCGCCGAACTCGCCCAGGCCACCGCTGGCTTCGCCCCGCAATCCATCGTCGCCGGCATCACCGGCCTCACCGGGGATGCGCCGGAAGCCCGTCAGGCGGAAGCCATTTTCGCCACCGCCCTCGGCGCCACCGCCGTGCGGGTGGAGGATGATCTGTGGATCGGCTACCACGCCGCCTTCGCCCCCGGCGCCGGCCATGTGGTCTATGCCGGCACCGGCTCGGTCGGCCTGCACATCCGCGCCGATGGCAGCCTGCTGCGGGTCGGCGGGCGCGGAATCCTGATTGATGATGGCGGCTCCGCCTTCTGGATCGGCCGCGAGGGCCTGAACGCGCTCTACCGCCGCATCGATGCCGGCGATCCTCCGGGCGCCTTGGGCGAGGCGCTGTTCGCCGCCATTGGCGGGGCGGACTGGAACACCGTGCGTGCCCACGTCTATAGCGGCGGCCGCACCGCGGTCGCCATGCTCGCCCTCGCCGTGGCCGCAGCCGCAGACGACCCGGCGGCGGCAACCATTCTGGCCCAGGCCGGGCGCGAACTCGCCCGGCTGGCGCGCGATCTGGTCAAACGCATCGGCCCATTGCCGGTGGTGCTGCAAGGCCGGGCGGCGGACCTGCATCCGGCCATCCTCGCCAGCATGCGCCAGGAAGCCAGCGGCCTCGACATTGCAAAACACACGGCGGATGCCGCCCTGGCGGCGGCCAAACTCGCCAACCAGCAAGGGAAACGACCATGAGCGGCAAACGCCCCACTGTCTCCTCCGTGCACGGCATGGTCGCCGCCGCACATCCGCTGGCGGCGCAAGCCGGCGCGAAAATCCTCGCCCAAGGCGGCAACGCCTTCGACGCCGCCGCCGCCACTGCCGCGGCGCTGAACGTCACCGAACCCTATATGTCCGGCCTCGCCGGCATGGGCATGGCCACCTGCTACATCGCCAGCGAACAGCGCGTGCGCTGCCTGGATTACGTGACCAAGGTGCCGGAAAAATTCCCCGAAGGCCGCTTCCGCACCCAGCAGGATGTCTATCGCGGCCCCTTCGCCGCCGGCACGCCCGGCAACCTCGCCGGCTGGTGCGAACTGGTGCGCGCCCATGGCCGCAAATCCCTGGCCGAGGTTTTCGCCCCCGCCATTGCCTTGGCCCGCGACGGCTTCCCGCTGATCGAATTCAACACCGATGGCATCAACAGCCAGGCCGCCGCGCTCAAAGCCTTCCCGTTCTACGAGGAATGGGCGCGGGTCTATACCAGCGGCACCGGCAAGGTCGCCCATGGCGCGGTGCTGCGCCAACCCGACCTCGCCGCCACCTATGAAGCCATCGTCGCCCACGGCCCCGGCCATCTCTATGGCGGCGCCCTCGGCCGCGCCATGGTCAGCCACCTCGCCGCCCTCGGCGGCTGCATGACCGAAGCAGACCTCGCCGCCGTCCGCCCCACCTGGCAAGACCCGCTGGTCGCCAGCTATCGCGGCCTCAACGTCCACACCCTGCCGCCGCCCTGCGAGGGCTTCCAACTCCTGCTCACCCTCGCCATCCTCGATGGCTTCGACCTCGCCCGGCTGGAACGCAACGGCGTTGACCATCTCGATATCGTGCTGCGCGCGGTCCGGCTGGCCGCCGGTGAACGCATCGCCAACAACAACCCGGCGCCGGAAATCCTCGCCCGGATCATGTCGCCCGCCAACGTCGCCAGGCTGCAAGCCCGCGTGCGCGATGGCGTGCCCGTCACCGGCCCCACCGAGCAATGGATCGCGCCGACGCCCTATAACCCGGACAAGGAACACACCACCTCGCTCTCAGTCGCCGACCGCGACGGCAATGTGGTCTGCATCACCCAAAGCCTCGGCGCGCTGTTCGGCTGCGGCGTCGTCATCCCCGGCACCGGCGTGTGCATGAACAACTTCCTGTTCTGGGGGGAGGTTGATCCGCGCGGCACCAACCCGCTCAAACCCGGCGGCGCGCTCGCCCTGCCCACCGCGCCCAGCATTTCCACCCGCGCCGATGGCAAGCCGGTGCTCGCCCTCGGCACCCCCGGCAGCTACGGCATCTGCCAGACCCAGCCGCAGGTGATGGTGCAGCATCTGGATTTCGGCCTCGGCCTGCAATCCGCCATCGAAGCCCCGCGCGCCCGCCTGCTCGACGGCGCGCAGGTGAACCTCGAAGGCCGCCTGCGCCCAGACGTCATCGCCGCCCTCAGCCGCCGTGGCCACGCCGCCGAAGCTGTGGCGGATTGGACCATGCAGGTCGGCGGTATGCAGGGCATCGCCATCAACCCCGATAGCGGGGCGATGACCGGTGGCGCCGATCCGCGTCGGGATGGGTATGTGGCGCCGGTTTAAGGCGATACGCGTCTTCTTTGTTTGAAAACAAAGAAGCAAAAAAAACTTTAGAACACCCTAGCCGTTGGCGTACTCTCACCGGGAAGAGTACGCCGTAGGCTAGGAATTGATGAAGTTTTTTTGGTTCTTTTTGTTCACAAAAAGAACACCTTCCTACCCCACCCCTACCCGCAAATCAGGATCAGTACATTAATCCCTGATCCAGAATGTTACGCATATTCGCCAATCTTCCATCCAGCCAACACCGCAGATTATGGCAGAAGATTTCGGTAATACGCTCGTTTTCCGCCGACACGGTGCTGGCCGAATGTGGGCTGATTAACACGTTCGGCAAATCCCAAAGCGGGCTGGTCGGCGGCAGCGGTTCCTGCTGCACCACGTCCAGCGCGGCAAAGCCGATATGGTTGCTGCGCAAGGCGGCAATCATCGCCGCCTCGTCGATAATCTGGCCGCGGGCGATGTTGACCAGCGCCACCCCAGGCCGCATCGCGGCGATCGCGTCTGCGTCAATCATGTTGTCGGTCGCATTGGTGTGCGGCACCGTCACCACCACCGCATCCGCTTCGCTCAACACCTGGTGCAGGTCGCCAACATCGACGATGCGGTCGAACAGCGTGTTGTGCAGCCGCGCCCGCGCGGGGGCGCGCGCCACGGCGATCACCCGCATCTCGAACGCCTGCGCCAGCTTGGCGCAGCCGCGCGCCAGATCGCCCGCGCCGATAATCACCAGCGTGCGGCCGGCAACTTCCTCGCCGCAATAGCGTTCCCAGCGATGCGAAAGCTGTTCGCCATGCAAATGCCGCAGCCCGCGAAAATGTTGCAGCAGCGCCATGAAGGTAAATTCCGCCAGCGGCCGCGCATGCACCCCGCGCGCCGTGGTCACCAGAATATTGCGTGCCGCCAACCCCAGCCGCGCCGCACTTTGCCCCACCCCGGTGCTGGTGGTCTGAATCCACCGCAACTTGTCCGCCACCGCCAGTTCGTCCGCCGTGGGCAAATCCCATAAAATATCCGCCTCCGCCATCATCGCCAGATAGCGTTCCTGCTGCGCCGGGGAACGGCTGAACGGCGCGCCCACGTGATCGGCGACATAGCGCGTGCGCGGCAGCAATTCCGGCGCGTACAGCACGTGCACATCCCGATCCACCGCACGGATACGCTCAACATGGCGAAGCTCAAGCGGGGAAGTAATCAACACAGTCTGGGTCATGCGGGCAGCCTCGCTTCAACCGCCGAGATAGGCGGCGACAATCTTCGGGTTGGCGGCAATCTCCGCCGCCGGGCCGTGCAGCACGATATGCCCGTTTTCCAGCACATAGGCGAAATCCGCCACATCCAGCGCGGCGGAGGCATTTTGTTCAACCAGCAGAATCGTCACCCCGTCGCGCTTCAACTCGGTGATGATGCTGAAAATCTCCTCCACGAACAGCGGCGCCAGCCCCATGCTCGGCTCGTCCAGCAGCAGCAATTTCGGTGCCCCCATCAGCGCCCGCGCCAAAGCCAGCATCTGCTGCTCACCGCCCGAGAGCGACCCGGCCACCTGCTCCCGCCGCTCCCGCAAGCGCGGAAACCGCTCCAGCATGGCGGCCGACCGCTGGGTGATCGCACTTGCGTCGCGCTCCAGCCAGGCACCGATGGTCAGGTTTTCCGCCACTGTCAGTTCGGCGAAAATCTGCCGCCCCTCCGGCACCTGCCGCAGCCCGGCGCCGGCAATCCGGTGCGCCCGCCAGCCGGTAATATCGGTGCCATCGAAGCTAATCCGCCCGCCGCGTGGCTTGAGCAGCCCAGACAGCGCCCGCATCACGCTGGTCTTGCCCGCGCCATTGGCGCCGATCAGACACACCACCTGCCCGGCGGCAACCTCCAGGTCGATACCCTTCACCGCCTCCGTCCGCCCATAGCTCACCGTCAGGCCGCGCACCGAAAGGCTGCTCATCCCGCCGCCTCCAGCCGCGCCGCCACCTTGGCGCCGAGATAGGCGGTAATCACCGCCGGGTCGCGCCGCACCGCGGCCGGCGCGCCATCGGCAATGCGTCGGCCGAAATTCAGCACCGTCACCCGGTCGGCAATCCCCATCACGAAGCCCATATCGTGTTCCACCAGCAGCACCGTGGTGCCGGCATCGCGGATGCGCCGCACCAGCGCCGCCAGCGCCTCGGTCTCCGCCGGGTTCATCCCCGCCGCCGGCTCGTCCAGCAGCAGCAAACGTGGCCGGGCCACAATGGCGCGGGCAATCTCCAACCGCCGCTGATCGCCATAGGCCAGCGCGGTTGCCGCATCATCAGCCCGGCCGGCCAGCCCAACAATCTCCAACGCCGCCCGCGCCCGCGCCACCGCATCGCGCTCCTGCCGCCGAAAGCCCGGCAGCCGCAGCACCACGTCCAGCAGGTTGCTGCCCAACCCGGCATGCAGCCCGGTCAGCACATTTTCCAGCACCGTCAGCCCGGCGAAAATGCGGATGTTCTGAAAGCTCCGCGCCATGCCGCAGCCAGCCCGGCGAAAAGCGGGCAGGGCGGTGATGTCCACCCCGTCCAGCCGGATGCTGCCCGATGTCGGCGGGATCAGCCCGGTAATCAGGTTAAACGTCGTGGTCTTGCCCGCCCCGTTCGGCCCGATCAGCGCGTGAATGCTCCCGGCCTCCACCGCCAGATCCACCGCATCCACCGCCACCAGCCCGGCAAACCGCACGGTGAGCGATGAGACCTCCAGCAGACTCATTTCACCCACCGCCGCATGCGCAACGGCAGCAACCCGTTCGGCAGGAACAGCACCACCACCACAATGATCAGCCCGTTGAACACCAGCCGCAAATCGGCAAACCCACGCAGCGCCTCCGGCAGCAACGTCAGAATCCACGCCCCCGCCACCGGCGCGAACGGGGACGATATCCCCCCCAGCAGCGCGTAGGACAAAATGGTCACCGCCGGCTCAAACCCATACTCATTCGGCCCGATAAAGCTGGACACATGCGCGCTCAACGCCCCCGCCGCCCCGGCCAACACGGCGGACGCCAGCAGCGCGCCCAAACGGTAGCGCCGCACATTCACCCCCATCACGGCGGCGGCAATCTCATCCTCGCGCATCGCCTCCATCGCCCGGCCAATCCCGCTGCGCGCCACCAGCCACAGCACCGCCAACGCCACGATCAGCAAGCCATAGATAGAAACCATGCCCGCGCGCTCGGGAATGCCGGAAATCCCCAGCGCCCCGCCCAGCGCATCCACATTCAGATACACCGCCCGCAGCACCTCACCCAGCCCGATTGTCGCAATCGCCAGATAAACGCCCGACAGCCGCAAGGTCGGCGTGCCAATCGCCAGCGCGAACAGCACCGGCGGGATCGTCGCCGCCGGCAGCACCACCGCAAACGGCAAATGCAGTTTCAGCGTCAACAGCGCGCTGGAATACGCCCCCATGCCCATAAACGCGGCCTGCCCGAGCGAGAGCTGCCCCACCGCCAGGACCACATACATCGACAGCGCCAGCAGCCCGTTAATGCCGAGCGCATAAACCACGTTCTGGTAGGTCCAGAGGAAATCATCGAGCCATACCGGCATGGTTCAGGCCCGTTGAATATGCGCGCGGCCGAACAGGCCGGATGGCCGGGTCCACAGCACCGCAACCAGCATGATGAAGGCAACCGCCTCTTTCAGCCCTGAATCGATATAGCCTGCCGTCAGCGTCTCCACCACGCCCAGCAGCAAGCCCGCGATCAACGCCCCGCGCACATCGCCCAGCCCGCCGATGATAATCACCACAAAGCCCCGCAGCATCATCGCCTCGCCCATGTAAGGCTGAATGGCGTTGAAGTTCAGCCCAATCAACACCCCACCCGCCCCGGCCAAAGCGCCGCACACCAGGCTCACCAGCGCCGCCAGTTTCGCGGTATCAATCCCCATCAACCCCGCCGCATCCGGCTTTTCCGCCATCGCCCGCAGCGCCAGGCCAATCGGTGTCAGCCGCATCAGCGCCAGCAATCCGCCCACCAAAACCGCGGTCGCCAGCAAAATCAGGATCTGTGCCTGGGTGATCCGCAACTCGCCCAACACCAGCGCCTCACCGCCCAGCACCCCGGCCGGCAAGCGGCGAATATCCGGGCCAAGCCAAGTCGTCATCCCCGCATACAGCGCCAGCACCGCCCCCAACGTCACCATCAACGACGACAGTTCCGGCGCGTTGATCCGCCGCAGCCGCGTCAGCAGCAGCCAGTCCAGCACCACCGCCAGCACGCCGGATGCCGCCGCCGCCGCCGGCAGCGCCGCCGCAATCGGCCAGCCCCATTGCTTGGTCAGATGCAGCGCGAAAAACGCCCCGGCGGAGAAATAAAACCCGTACGTCAGGTTCACCACCTTCAACACCCCGAACATCAGGGTGAAGCCGAGTGCGAACAGCGCGTAGGTGCTGCCCAGCAAAACGCCGTTGATGAGTTGCTGGGCGAGCATCGGCTTACCGCATCACGTTATTGCGCGATGGCGAACTTGCCGCCGCGCATTTCCAGCACCACCACCCCTTCGGACGATGCCGGATCGCGGCCGGCGGTGAATTTGAACGGCCCCATCACGCCGCTGAAATCGGTCTTGCCCAGGGCTGCGGTAATCTTCTCGCTATCCGCCGCACCGGCCCGATCGATCGCCTGCGCCACGATCTTCATCGTGTCATAGGCCTGCGCCGCGAACTGGTCGGGGTCCTTGCCATACTTCGCCTTGAAGTCGGCGACGAACTTCGTGTTCACCGCATCCGGCTTGGCGATGAACCAGGGGCTGCCCACCAGCATACCATCCGCCGCCGCCCCGGCGATATCGCCCAGTTTGGGGGAATTGGCGCCATTGCCACCCAGCAGCAGGGTTTCCTTGCCAATGCCCAGCTGCCGCGCCTGCAACACCACGCCCGAAACCGGCTCCACCAACGCGGAAATCCCAATCGCATCCGGCTTCAGCGCCTTAATCTTGGTCAGCTGCGCCGCGAAGTCGGTATCTTTGCTGCCGAAGGTCTCGATGGTCAGAATTTTGAGGCCCAGCTTCTCCGCCGCCGCCTTCATCACATCGAAGCCGGATTTGGAAAACGCGTCGTCATTGGCATACATCAGCGCGATCGTCTTCACGCCGCGCGCCTGCGCCTTCTTAAACGTCACCGGCACCACGTCGCTTTCCGGCAACGAGGTACGGAAGATATACGGGCCCATCTCGGTGATGCCAGCGGCGGTGGTGGACGTGCCGACCGTCGGCACCTTCCGCTCATTGGTCACCGGCCCCACCGCGAACATTTCGTTCGACAGCGTCGGCCCGATGATGATCACCGCCTTGTCGCGCCCGATCAGTTTGCGCGCCGCGTTAATCGCCTGATCCTTGTTGCCGGCGCTGTCTTCCACCGTCAGCACAATTTTCTGCCCACCCAGCACGCCCTTGGCGTTCACCTCGGCCAAAGCCAGATCCAGCCCCGCCTTGATGGCGATGCCATAGGCCGCGGCCGGCCCGGTCAGGATTTCAATCGCGCCAACCTGCACCTGGGCGGCGGCAAGGCTGGGTAGGGCGGCGGATGCAACCAACGCGGCGGCGCCGGCCAGGAAATGGGTGCGTTTCATCAGGGACTTCCTCCAAATTGGGGCGAGTTGGCCGGACCCTAGCCGCAAAGCGGCTTGACAGTCCATCATCGGACCGGGATCGTATGCACACAAACGATATGGGCAGCCATGAGCCGATACTTCCGACCAGACCGGATAGAGGATGTGTCGGCCGCCCTCGCCACCGGCGGCTGCCTGTTGCTGGCCGGAGCCACAGACCATTTCCCCACCCGGGGCGACACGCCACACGCCATCATCGACCTCAGCCGCCTGCCCGGGTTACGCGCGATCGAGCGGCGCGGCGACCATTGGTGGCTGCCCTGCCTCGCCACCTGGTCGGACGTCATCGCGGCCGATCTGCCGCCGCAATTCGCCGGCCTGCAAGCCGCCGCCCGCCAGGTCGGCGGGGTGCAAATCCAGAATCGCGGCACCGTGGTCGGCAATCTCTGCAACGCTAGCCCGGCCGCCGATGGCATCCCCTGCCTGCTGGCGCTGGATGCGACCGTCGTCCTGTCCAGCGGCCGCGCCGTGCCGGTGGACCAATTCGTGCGCGGCCCCCGGCATATCGACCTCGCGCCGATGGAGTTTGTCCTCGGCCTGCGCCTGCCGCATCAGCCCGGCGCCCGCGCCGGCTTCCTCAAACTCGGCGCCCGGCGCTATCTGGTCATCTCCATGGCGATGGTCGCGCTGGTGGCCGATATGCAGCAAGGCCGCATCGTCCAGGCCCGCATCGCCATCGGCGCCTGTTCCGCCCGCGCCCAACGCCTGCCGGCGCTGGAAGCCGAGCTCTGCGGCCAGATCCCGTCGGCGGATCTGGTGCAGCCGCACCACCTCGCCCCGCTCACCCCAATCGACGATGTGCGCGCCTCGGCCGGCTACCGTCGCCACGCCGCGCTGGAACTGGTGCGCCGCGCCGTGGCGGGCCTGGCATGATCGAACTCTCCGTCAACGGCGCCAACCTGCTCTGGCCCGGCAATCCCATGCTGCGCCTGGCGGATTTCCTGCGCGACCAGCTCGGCCTCACCGGCACCAAAATCGGCTGCAACGCCGGCGATTGCGGCGCCTGCACCGTGCTGCTCGATGGCCAACAGGTCTGCGCCTGTCTGGTGCCGATGGGCCAGACCGATGGCTGCACCGTCGAAACGGTGGAAGCCCTCGCCGATCGCGGCGCCCTGTCCGCGCTGCAAGCCGCCTTCCTGCGCCACGGCGCCGCCCAATGCGGCTTCTGCACCCCCGGCATCCTCATGGCCGCCGTCGCGTTGCTGCAACACACCCCCAATCCCGACGCGGCCCAGGTGCAAGACGCGCTCGGCGGCGTGCTCTGCCGCTGCACCGGCTACCGCAAAATCATCGACGCCATTCTCGACGTCGCCGCCCACCCCACCGCAGCCGACAGCGCCGGGAATGGCGTCGGCGCCCGCCGCCCTCGGGTAGACGGTGCGGCCAAACTCACCGGCGCCGAAGGCTTTGGCGCCGACCTGCTGCCAGAGGCCGACGCACTGCATCTGCGCGCCATCCGCAGCCCCCACGCCCATGCCCGCTTCACCATGGGGGACCTCACGGCCTTCCGCGCCGCCCACCCCGCCATCGCCCTGGTCCTCACGGCGGCGGATATCCCCAACAACCTCTACGGCATCTATCCGGATGGCAAAGACCAGAAGGTGCTGGCCGATGGCTATGTGCGCCATCTTGGGGAGCCGGTGTGCGCCTTGGTCGGCCCCGCGCCCGCTCTGGCCGCGATCCGCGATGCCGACCTGCCGATCACCTGGGCCGAACTGCCGCCCGTTGCCTTCACCGCCACCAGCCCCGCGCTGCACCCACATGCCGCCGGCAACATCCTGTGTCAGGGCCGGGTCGCACGCGGCGATCCCGCCCAAGGCTTCGCCGCCGGCGCCGTGCACGCCCAGGTCGCGCTGCAGACCGGCCTGGTCGAACACGCCTATCTCGAACCCGAAGCCGGGTTTGCCGAGCGCGTTGGCGATCGGATCGAAATCACCGCCTGCACCCAAACCCCGTATATGGACCGCGACGAGCTGGCGCTGATCCTGCGCCTCGCCCCCGCCCAGGTCCGCATCATCCCCACTGCGGTCGGCGGCGGCTTCGGCGGCAAGCTGGATCTGTCGGTGCAACCGCTGCTCGCCCTCGCCGCGTGGCGGCTGCGCCAGCCGGTGCGCTGGGTCTATAGCCGCGCGGAAAGCATGCTCGCCACCACCAAGCGCCACCCGTCCCGCATCACCGCCGAAGCCGCCGCCGACGCGTCCGGCCACCTCACCGCCCTTCGCTTCCATGGCGATTTTGACACTGGCGCCTATGCCAGCTGGGGCCCCACCGTTGCCAACCGAGTGCCAGTCCACGCCACCGGCCCCTATCGCGTGCCCCATCTGCTCTGCACCTCCACCGCCTGGTACAGCAACGGCCCGCCCGCTGGCGCCTTTCGCGGCTTCGGCGTGCCGCAAGCCGCCATCGCCGCCGAAGCCTTGATGGACGACCTGGCCGACCGCCTCGGCCAGGACCGGCTGGCCTTCCGCCGCCGCAACGCCCTCGGCGTCGGCGATGCCACCGCCACCGGGCAAATCCTCGGGGCAGGGGCGGCGCTGCCGCACTGCCTCGACGCCCTCGCCCCGCGCTGGGCCGCCTTGCGGGCAGAGGTCGCCGCCTTCAACGCCACCAACACCGTGTTGCGCCGCGGTGTCGGCGTCGCCTGCATGTGGTACGGCATCGGCAACACCTCGATGTCCAACCCGTCCGCCATGCGCATCGGCCTCACTGCCGAGGGGCAATGCATCCTGTTCTCCGGCGCCGTTGATATCGGCCAGGGCTCCAACACCATCCTGCGGCAGATCGCCGCCACCGCCCTGGGCGTGGCGGACGACGCCATCACCCTGGTCACCGGCGATACCGACCGCACGCTCGATGCCGGCAAAACCAGCGCCTCGCGGCAAACCTTCGTCAGCGGCAACGCCGCCCGCCTGGCCGCCGCCGGCCTGCGCGCGGAACTCCTGCGCCGCGCCAATGCCGGCCCCACCGCCCGCATCACCCTCGGCGCCGGCGTGGTTGAAATCCTGGACCACGGCACCCGCCACCTTCTAGACCTCAGCCAGTTCCCCGCCGAGGAGGGTTTGGTGCTTGACCATATCGGCCAGTTCGATCCGCCCACCACCCCGCTCACCGCGGACGGCCAAGGCGTGCCCTATGCCAGCTACGCCTTCGCCGCCCAACTGGCGCTGGTGGAGGTTGATACACGCCTCGGCACCGTCCGCACCCTGCGCATCGTCGCCGCGCATGATGTCGGCCGCGCCATCAACCCCACTTTGGTGGAAGGCCAGATCCACGGCGGCATCGCCCAGGGCCTCGGCCTCGCTTTGATGGAAGACTATGTCCCCGGCCGCACCGACAATCTGCACGACTATCTCATCCCCACCATTGGCGACATTCCGCCGATTGAAACCATCCTGATCGAACAGCCAGACCCGCTCGGCCCCTACGGCGCCAAGGGGGTGGGGGAGCCCGCTTTGGTCGCCACCGCACCCGCCATCCTCAACGCCATCGCCGATGCCACCGGCGCCCGCATCACCCATATCCCCGCCACGCCCGAGCGGGTCCTTGCGGCACTCCCGCGATGAAACACCCGCATCATCCCCGCAACGTCGATGTTGATACCTCCAAGGATGGTGCGCTGGTCCGCTCACGCACCTCCCGCCTCGCCGCCACCGGCCGCGCCAGCACCATCCTGCGCGTCGGCCTGCGTCAGCCCTGGCATGGGGACATGTACCACCGCGCGCTGACCGTGTCCTGGCCACGCTTCTTCGCGGCGGCAACCCTGGTCTACCTGTTCGCCAACAGCGTGTTCGCGCTCGCCTTCCTCGCCCAGCCCGGCAGCATCACCAACGCCCAGCCGGGCTCCTTCCTCGATGCCTTCTTCTTCAGCGTGCAAACCTTCGGCACCATCGGCTACGGCGTCATGTCGCCGGCCACCCCCTGGGCCAACGCGGTGATGACGGTCGAAACCCTGGTCGGCATCATGCTCGTCGCCCTCACCACCGGCGTCATGTTCGCCCGCGTCTCCCGCCCCACCGCCCGGGTGCTGTTCAGCAAGGTCGCCGTCATCACCGACTGGGAAGGCGTGCCAACGCTGATGGTCCGCATGGGCAATCAGCGGATCAGCCAGATCGTCCAGGCCGAGGTCGGCATGAGCCTGGTGCGCAACGAACGCACCCGCGAAGGCCAAAGCCTGCGCCGCTTCTACGACCTCAAGCTCGAACGCACCCGCACCCCGGTCTTCGCCATGTCGTTCCAGGCCATGCACCGCATCGACCCGTCGAGCCCGCTTTACGGCATGACACATGACGACCTCGAAGCCACCGAGGCAGAACTCGTCGTCACCGTCACCGGCATGGATGAAACCATGGGCGCCACCGTGCACGCCCGCGGCTCCTACCTGCCGTCGGAAATCCGCTACCGCCACCGCTACGTCGATATCTTCGGCATGACCCCGGAAGGCCGCCGCGCCATCGACTATCGCCGCTTTCACGATACGGAGCCCACGGCATGACCACGACCCATGCCGGCCCCGACGGTCCGGCCGAAGCCGCCCTGGCCGAAATCAACCGCCCGGCAGACGCTGTCGTGCTGTGCGATGCCTGCCCGGTGCTCTGCCGCATCCGCCCGGGCAAAACCGGCGCCTGCGACCGCTACGGCAATGTCGATAACCGCCTCACCCGCATGGACCCGCTGACCATGCTGGTCCGCAGCCCCGATCAGGTCCGCTTCGCCGGCGCCGACTGGCCCGCCAACCCGCTCGCCGCCCGCGACGTCTTCCCCACCGGCATCGGCGCCAGCACCACCTACCCGGACTATAAACCCGCCCCCTTCATCGTCGGCGCCGACATCGACGGCGTGGACATGGTCACCGTGGTCTCGGAGGGTATTTTCTCCTATTGCGGCCTGAAGGTGAAAATCGATACCGACCGCCATCTCGGCCCGGAAACCGCCGCCGTGCGCGCCGGCGGCGAACAGATCGGCCACGTCACCACCGCCGAATATGGCAGCCAGATGCTCAGCCTCGGCGGGGTGCATCACCTCACCGGCGGCTCCAAGAAGGAAGGGGCCGCCACCTGCGACGCCCTGCTCGCCCTCGCCAACGGTGCGGCGGTGGATCTCACCATCGACGGTGGTGCCGCCGTGCGCGTCCAGTCCCGCGCCGCCCCGGTGGTCGATGGCGCGCCCGAAGCCCGCATGCGCGTCGGCTGCGGCAGTGCCACCATCGGCATTTTCGCCGGCCAATGGCTCGGCCATGCCGATGAGGTGATCGTCGTCGATGACCACATCACCGGCGTGCTCACCGAACACCAGGCCGGCAAGTTTCTCGGCATGCGCCCCGCCGGCATCCGCGTCCGCGGCCGCCGCTCCACCCCCGGCCGCTACTTCCAGGTCGCCAATCCCGGCCTCGGCTGGGGCGGCACCGATATCGCGGACCCGCTCGCCATCATCGAACGGATCGACGCTAAACTGGCCTGGCCCGGCCTGCGCCTGCTGATGGTCTCCACCACCGGCGAACACGCCGCCTGGTTCGTGCTCGACAGCGCACTCCACCCGCAACCCGCCCCCATGCCGCCCGCCATCACCGCCGCCGTCGCCCGCATTGGGGAGAATTGTGAGCCCGCATTGTGCTCCGTCCTGTTCATGGCCGGGGCCGGCGGCAGCCTGCGCGCCGGGGCCACGGAAAATCCGGTGCTCCTCACCCAGGCCGTGCAATCCGGCCGCGCCCGCGTTACCTCCGGCGGCGCCCGCGTCTTCATCTGGCCTGGCGGCGGCATCACCTATCTGGTGGATGTCGCGGACATGCCGGCCCAATCCTTCGGCGCCGTCCCCACCCCGGCGCTGGTTGCCCCGATCGAATTCACCCTGCCCGCCGCCGACTACGCTGGCCTCGGCGGCTATACCGACCGCGTCCGCCCGCTCGCCGACATCCTCGCCGAAACCCGTCCGCGCGGCGTCACCCTGCCCGGGGGCGTGTTTCCGCGATAGCTGCCCGTAATCAAGCATGGTTGCCCCGGCCTGCCGCCCGAACTAGGGTGCGCGGCTTTTTGTTCTCAACCGCCCGAAAGTCCGGATCATGTCCCTGACCGCCGAACGTCTCGACCGTATCTCCGCCTCCATGACCATCGCCATCTCGACCAAGGCGCGGGCGATGAAAGCGGCCGGCCGGGATGTCATCATGCTGTCCCAGGGCGAACCGGATTTCGACACCCCCCAATTCATCAAAGACGCCGCCATCGCCGCCATCCAGTCCGGCGACACGCGCTATACCGACGTCTCCGGCACCCTCGCTTTGCGCAAGGCCGTCGCGCACAAGTTCCAGGTCGATAGCGGCCTGGACTACAAGCCGGAAGAAATCATCGTCTCCACCGGCGGCAAGCAGGTGATCTTCAACGCCATGGTCGCCACGCTCGATAAGGGTGATGAGGTGATCATCCCGACCCCGGCCTGGGTCAGCTACCCCGATATCGTGGCGCTCGCCGACGGCACCCCGGTGCTGGTCCCCTGCGGCCAGAACAACGGCTTCAAGCTGCGCGCGGAAGACCTGGAAGCGGCGATCACGCCGAAGACCAAGTGGTTCCTGCTCAACAACCCCTGCAACCCGACCGGTGCGGCCTATTCCGCTGAAGAGCTGCGCGCGATCTGCGACGTGCTGCTGCGCCACCCGAATGTGTGGATCTTCACCGACGACATCTACGAAAAGCTGGCCTATGACGGCTTCAAGCCCGCCACCATCGTCCAGGTCGAACCGAGGTTGCGGGACCGCACGCTGACCATGAACGGCTGCTCCAAGGCCTATGCCATGACCGGCTGGCGCATCGGCTTCGCTGGCGGCCCGCAGCACCTGATCAAGGCGCTCGACAAGCTGCAAAGCCAGAGCACCTCGAACACCTCCTCCATCTCCCAGGCCGCCGCCGTCGCCGCCCTCACCGGCCCGCAAGACTTCATCGGCGAAATGGTGGAAGCCTTCGAACGTCGCCGCAACCTGGTGGTGGACATGCTTAACCAGGCTCCCGGCATCAACTGCCATAAGCCGGAAGGCGCCTTCTACGTCTTCCCGTCCGTCCATGGCTGCATCGGCAAAACCACCGCGTCGGGCAAGAAGATCGCAACCGACGAGGATTTCGTGCTGGCCCTGCTGGAAGACGAAGGCGTCGCCGCCGTGCACGGCTCGGCCTTCCTTTACC
>CAITOL010000188.1 GCA_903893975.1 uncultured Rhodospirillales bacterium
CGCTTCGGTATTGGACACCATTCGCTTCGTGCTCGCGGCCAAGCTACCCGCCGGGCCGATCGCAGGAGTGGGGTGAGCAATTACGACGAATGCGCAAAGACGAACTATTCGCCTCCGCCGGTCACCGGGTCCGACGTCTGACCCGATTGATGAAGACGCAGCAACACCAACCGGGCCGACCGCGAGCGCCATGGCACGTGCCTATCATCCCGTCCAAATCGAACCACACAGTGCAGTGCGAGTCCGCCTCGGCCCTGAATGCACTGCGCAACCGAATTGAGCGTTGGCCAACAAACTCAAACACTCACATCTTCTGGCAGCACGATACGACGACATGACCACGGATTGCCTCGAAATAGATTATTGCCTCCGCGTGTCTCCACTCAAGCAAGCGGTCCACAAAAATTCAATTTCGATTGAAACTCAACAACGCCTTGTTATTGAAATATTTTTTTCTTTCCTTGTCGTGACATTTTCGGCGACTTGCTGGAATCGCATATTCCACGATTGCGGCCGGTCCATTCGTTAAGATATTTGTAATAATTGATAAGAGGCCGTGTGAGCGGTCGTTAAAGTTCCGGAGAGCCGGCTGTCGGCGTCGGCGCTTGGTATTTTAACAATGACGCCTGAGCCGAAATTGTTTGACGGCGCGGGCAGGAGCGAATTTTGATGGCATTGCGCGCTTGGTTTTCAGC
This sequence comes from uncultured Rhodospirillales bacterium, assembly GCA_903893975.1. Classification (GTDB taxonomy): domain Bacteria; phylum Pseudomonadota; class Alphaproteobacteria; order Acetobacterales; family Acetobacteraceae; genus CAITOL01. The sequence goes on from CAITOL010000188.1 coordinate 696, forward strand.
CCGTCGCCCACAGTGTGCCGTTGCGCTGATCGGCGCCGCGGTGCTGGCGTGTGCGCCACAGGTGGCGATGGCGCAGAGTGCGGTGCAGATCGTCAACCAGGAATTGTTAAAGATCACCCAGCAGACGTCGGGCATGTTGGTGGCCGGGCCGCCGGATGTGGCGTTGCAGATGGCGCTGGTGGACAATGCGATGTTCGACGCGGTGAACGCCGCGAGTGGCAGCCACTATAATTCTTATGCCTATAGCGGTGGGCCGGTTACCGGCGCGGCGGCGGATGCAGCGGCGTTGAGCGCTGGATTTTCCGCGTTGCAGGGCATTTTCGGCCAGTCGGTTTGGACCAGTTCGGGCAATGCCGCGCAAAATCTGATTGTTCCTAACGTGGTGGTGCCGCAATTGACCAGCGACTACTCCAGCGCGATTGCGGCGCTGGGGGCGGAGGCGGGACTGTCCGCCGGGGTGTCGCTTGGGGCGGCGGCGGCCAATGCGGTGCTGAATTCCTCGGCCGGTGCTGGGGCGGCGGCGGCAATGCAAGCGGGGCTTTCGACCTATACGCCCAGCGGATCGGGCACGGTGGCTGGGGTTTATGTGCCGCCTGGCGCGCGCCCGGCGATGTATCCGACCTGGGGCGGCGTGACGCCGGTTGGCACCACGCAGGCGCAAGTGCAGGCAGCAGCGGCGACGGCAACGCTGGCGGGGGTGACGACCACGACGACCGACCCGACGGTTGCCGCGGGCTTGGTGCAGACCTCCATCGCCAGCCAGGCTTATGCGACGGATTTGTTGACGACGGAGTGCAGCGGGTCCGGCGTGGCGTTGCCGACCGCAGTGCAGTCGGTGTGTGCGGCGGCAGGGATTGCGCCGCAGACCTTGGCGCAGGCGCAGGCGGCGTTGTTCTGGAACGATCCGGGCACCACCATCCAGCCGCCCGGCCACTGGTTGCAGATTGTCGATACGGTGGCCAGCGACGCAAATTTGGATTTGCTGCAGCAGGCCCGACTTTCGGCATCCGTTAGCACGGCGATGGCGGATGCGGGCATTGCGGCCTGGTATGACAAATACACCTATAATCTGTGGCGCCCGATCACCGCGATTGCTGATTGCAGCACGACGTCGGGGTATTCGTGGAACACCAATCTGTCGGCGGGGAGTTGCGATAGGAGCTGGAGCTCGTTGATCGCAACGCCGCCGCACCCGGATTTTGTCGCCGGGCATCCGGCGTTTAGCGGTGCGGCGGCGACGGTGCTGGCGGATTTTTTCGGCACCGATGACGTGCTGGCGGCGACCGGGGCGGCGGGGTTTTCGTCAACCTCCAACTCGTATTGCAATGGCGGGACGCCGGGCTACGCGGGGGATGGGGTGACGATTATCAGCTGCACCCTGAGCAGTGCGACGGCGAGTTATGCGGCCGGGGTTTACACCACGTGCAACGCAATTTCGGCGGATACCAACGCAGCCGACGCCAACACCGCCGCGCTGACGATTGGCAATAACAGCCCGCTGATTTGCGGCATTACCGAGACGTACAGCACCTTCTCGGCGGCCTCCTCCGGGCCGCTCGGGTCCGAATACTCCCGCATTGCCGGCGGCATTCACACGCCGACCGCGGTGGAGCAGGCGTTGACGATCGGCAACTCCATCGGCGCGGTCGATTTTGCCAGCAACTTCCAACTGGTGCCGGAGCCGGGATCGTTGGCGTTGCTCGGTGGGTTCGGGCTGGGGTTGGTCGGGTTGGCGCGGCGGCGGTCGGCGCCGTCGCCGCTTGCCAACAGCGCGGGACCGCGCTAGCGTTTGTTCATCATGCACAAGATGATCGACATTGGCCGATTTTATTACCGCCCGGACTATCTCCCGGCGGCCTAGGATCGCGCGCAATTCGCACCCCAAAGCCGCCACCTCGCTGGCGGCTTTTTTGTTGCATATTTTCTCTCCCCGCCAGGGTGGTCGCGGTTTCCAAGCAAAGGAAACCCAACCATGTCGCAAGATGATTTCGATGTTCTGACCGGCCCGCCCCCGACCAAGGGGGCGTTGCGCCATGGCCGATAACGCGGTGCAGGCGGCGGCGTGGTCGCCGGCGTCGTGGCGGGAGCGGCCGATCTGGCAGGCGCCGGAGTATCCGGACGCGGCGGCGCTGACGGGGATGGAGGCCAAGTTGCGGCAATGCCCGCCGCTGGTGTTCGCCGGCGAGGCGCGGCGGTTGCAGACGGCTTTGGGCAAGGTGGCGGCCGGTGAGGCGTTTTTGCTGCAAGGCGGCGACTGTGCCGAGTCGTTCGACGAATTCCACGCCAACCTGATCCGCGACACTTTCCGCACCTTGCTGCAAATGGCGGTGGTGATGAGCTTTGGGGCCGGGATGCCGGTGGTGAAACTCGGGCGGATGGCCGGGCAGTTCGCCAAGCCGCGATCGTCACCCACCGAGACGGTGGGCGGGGTGACGCTGCCGATTTATCGCGGTGACATTATCAACGGCGCCGGGTTTGATGCCGGCGGCCGGGCGCCGGACCCGGCGCGGATGCAGCAGGCGTATTATCAGAGTGCGGTGACGCTCAACCTGTTGCGGGCCTTCGCGCAAGGCGGGTTTGCCGATCTCCGCCGGGTGCATGACTGGAACCGCGCTTTCGTGGCCGGGTCAGCGCTGGGGCCGCGCTATGCGGCGATTTCGGCCCGGATTGATGAGAGCCTGGCCTTCATGGCCGCCTGCGGCATGGCCAATGCGCCGCAACTGGCGGAGACCGAGTTCTACACCAGCCACGAGGCGCTGCTGCTGCCCTATGAGGAGGCGCTGACGCGGACCGACAGCCTGACCGGCATCGGCTACGACTGTTCGGCGCATCTGCTGTGGATTGGCGAGCGGACGCGCCAGCCGGACGGGGCGCATGTGGAGTTCCTGCGCGGCGTGGGCAATCCGATCGGGCTGAAATGCGGGCCGACGATGACGGCGGATGAGTTGTTGCGGCTGATCGACCGGCTGAACCCGGACAATATTCCCGGCCGGCTGACGCTGATCACCCGCATGGGCGCGGGCAAGATCGAGGCCGGGTTGCCGCCACTGCTGCGCGCGATCACGCGGGAGGGGCGCAGCGTGGTCTGGTGCTGCGACCCGATGCACGGCAACACCGTCACCAGCCCGTCCGGGCGCAAGACGCGGCATTTCGACACGGTGCTGGCGGAGGTGCGGGGCTTCTTCGCCGCGCATCGCGCCGAGGGCACCCATGCTGGCGGCGTGCATGTGGAAATGACCGGCAAGGACGTGACCGAGTGCACCGGCGGGGCGCAGGCAATTGGCGATGACGATCTGGCGGCGCGCTACCACACGCAATGCGATCCGCGGTTGAACGGGGCGCAGGCGCTGGAACTGGCGTTTCTGGTGGCCGATGAGTTGAAGGCCGCCAAAGCCTGATTGCCAGCGGCGGGCTGGGCTGGCAGGGTCGGGGGATGAGCGCCATCCACCTGCCCTGCCAGCCCCTCGCGGTGATTTTCGACATGGACGGAACCCTGCTGGATACCGAGCGGGTCTACGTCCAAACCTTCATCGAGACGGTGCCGCAATTCGGCTACAGCCTGGATGAAGCGTTTCTGCATACGCTGATCGGCGGCAGCCGGGAGCATTTCCAGGCCGGGTTGCGGGCGCGGCTGGGGCCGGAATTCCCCTATGACGAACATCGGGTGGCGTATCTGGCCCGGCGGGATGAATTGCTGGCCGCTGGCGTGCCGATGAAGCCGGGGGTGCTGGAGCTGCTGGAAACGGTGGAGGCGCTGGGCCTGCCGATGGCGGTGGCGACGGCGGCGGTGCGCAAACACGCCGAAGAGCATTTGCATCGCAGCGGGTTGCGGGCGCGGTTTTCGGCGTTGGTGACGCGGGATGACGTGGTGAACTCCAAGCCCAGCCCGGATATTTTTTTGCAGGCGGCGCAAGCGATTGGCGTGGCGGCGGGCGACTGCGTGGCGGTGGAAGATAGCTATAACGGGGTGCGCGCCGCCCATGCCGCGGGGATGATGGTGGTGATGGTGCCCGATATCGTGCCGGCGGATGCGGAGATGCGGGACAAGACAGTGGCGGTGCTGGACGATCTGCACGCGCTGCGGGCGGTGCTGCAACAGCGGCCGCTGCCATAGTCCCGCCATGCGGGCATGCAAAAAACCCCAGTCCGCCGCGTGATGTGTAACGTTGATGCGGCTTGGCGAGTCGACTGGAAATGGCTACACCGCTGTCCCATCATACGCGAAAGCATGCCGGCTGGATGAACGTCTCCCTGGCTGAGGGTTGTTTGACCTGATGCCCACCACGCACCTGACGCAGGACCGCGCCGGCTTTGGCGGCCGTTTGCATGCGCCCAGCGTGGCGGCATGCAGCCTGTTGGTGGCGGCGTTGGGGTTTGTGCTGGCGACGGCGATCCTATCCCCGTTGAAGGATGACGTGGCCTGGTTGCTGTATGTCGCCCGGAAATGGCTGGGCGGGCAGCGGCTGTATGAAGACCTCGTTGAGGTCAATCCGCCGCTGATTATCTGGATTTACGCCGTTCCGGCCTGGATTTCCCAGCATTTCAACTGGGAACCCAAGGTTGTCGCCAGCCCGTTCTTCGCCGCTTTGGTGTTGGCGTTCGCCTGGTGGACGGCGTGTTTGCTGCGCGGCCGGGCGGCGTTGTTTGCGCATCGTGTGCCGACCTTCGCGGTGATCGGGACCTTGCTGCTGCTGCTGCCGGGGGTGGAGTTCGGCCAGCGGGAGCATTTGCTGGCAGCGTCCGTGCTGCCGTATCTGGTGCTGTTCGTGCGCGAATTAGAGGGCGAGCGGGAGCCGCGCTGGACCGCGCTGGCGGTGGGGGTTGTGGCCGGGCTGGGCTGCGCGCTGAAGCCGACCTATGCGATCGCCTTTGTGCTGATGGAGTTGGCCGGGGCGCTGCGCGGGCATCGGCTGTTCCGGGTGGCGTCGCTTTCCGCGGCGGCGGCGGCGATCCTGTATGCGGCGGCGGTGGTGATTTTCGACCCGGCCTTCCTGCAGAAGGCGGTGCCGTTAGCCTTGGCGCTGTATGGCGGCACCGACACGCCGTGCTTGCAGATTATGTGGGAAAGCCGCCGGTTGTTGTTCGGCCAGGGTGTGGTGCTGGTGTTGTACTGGGCCAACCGCGAAACGCTGGCGCGCTACTCGCCGTTTTTGCGCCATATGCTGCTGGCGCTGACGGTGTTCGCCGTCGGGGCGACGATTTCCTATGTGTTGCAGGGCAAGAACTGGTTTTACCACCAGTTGCCGGCGACGACGGCGATTGTGCTGGCGCTGTTGCTGTGGCTGGCGATCTTGCTGGTCTGGCGCGACCTGCCGCGGCGGCGGGTGGTGCTGACCGCGCCGCTGCTGGCGATCAGCCTGGTGGACTTCACCCTGGCCGGCTACGACCGGATGCGGCCCTGGGTGGTGGCGGCGGTGGAGCCGAACCTGTCCACCGAAGTGAAGCTGGAGCGGCTGATCAAGCGGGAGAAGGCCCACACCTATATCGCCTTTTCCGAGTGGATCGCGCTGGGGTTTCCGGTGGTCAACGATACCGGGGTGACCTGGGCCTCGCGCTTCGATTCGATGTGGGCGTTGAAGGGTGAGTTGTGGCGGGCGCGGCAGGATGGCGGCGCGTCCAAGGATTTTCCGGTGCGCGACTGGGTGGTGAAGGATTTCGTCGCCAACTGCCCGGATATCGCGGTGGTGGATACCAAATCCGGCGTGAACTATGTCGGCGTGCTGATCGGGTCTAGCCCGGAATTTGCCCGCGCGTGGTCGCATTATCGGGAAATTGCCAATTTCGACCGGTTGAAGGTGCTGAAGCGGGATTCGGCAGATTGCACATCGGTGGCGCCGGGGCGGCAGCATGCTTCGGCTATGGCGTTGGAGCAGCCTTAAAAAGCGGGAAGGTAAGGTGTTCTTTTTGTGAACAAAAAGAACCAAAAAAACTTCATCCGCTTTTTGAGCGTCACGGCCAGTTGGGAAAGATTTTTGCTCCTTTTTTTCAAAAAAGGAGGGCTTAACCTCCCTGCCCTACCCGGATGGCCGTCGCCAGCGCCTTGGCAGCCTCCGCCGCCCTTGCGGGCGGAGTGGTGGCAAAGCCGATGACCAGGCCGGTCATGCGCGCCACCCCGGCGAAATAGCCGCCGAGCGGAGCGACGGCGAGGCCGCGGGCGCGGGCGGCGGCGACGATCGCGGCTTCATCGGCGCTGGGCGACAGTTCGCACACCAGATGCAGCCCGCCCGGCGCGGCATGCGCGGTGATCGCCGGGCAGTGGCGCTGCAAGGCCGTCAGCAAGGCGGTGCGGCGGCGGGCATATTCGGTGCGCATGCGGCGGATATGCGGGGCGAGGCGGCCGGACTGCATGAAATCCGCCAGAATGGCTTGCGCCAGCACCGCCGGGCCACGGTCGCCCAGGGTGCGGGCGCGCACGAACGGGGCGACCAGATTGGCTGGCAGCACCGCGAAGCCCAGTCGCAAGGCCGGGGCCAGGGTTTTGCTGAAGGTGCCGCAATAGATCACGCGCTGGCCGCGATCCAAGGTGGCCAGCGGCGGCAGCGGCTTGCCTTCCCAGCGAAATTCCGAGTCGCAGTCATCTTCCAGCACCCAGGCGCCGGCGCGGCTGGCCCAGTCCAGCAGCGCCAGACGCCGGCCAATCGGCAGGGCGCCGCCGAGCGGGGTGGCGTGTGAGGGGGCGACCAGAACCAGTTTCGCCGCCGGGCTGAGGCGGATGCCGGCGGCGACATCCAGGCCATCGGCATCGCTGGGCACCGCGACCAGGCTGGCGCCCGCAGCCCGCAGTGCGCCGCGCCCGGCGATGTAGCCGGGGCTTTCCACCCAGGCCGGCTCCCCAGGGTCGAGCAGGAGTTCACCGGCCACGCGCAGCGCCTGCTGGGTGCCGGAGGTGACGACGATGCGGTCTGGCGTGGTGATCAGACCGCGTGTGGCCGCGAGATGGCCGGCGATGGCGACGCGCAGGCTGAGCAGGCCCTGCGGGTCCGGGTAGCCGAGTTGGTCATGCGCGAGGCCGCGCAGCACCCGGGCGGCGGCGCTGGACCAGGCGATGGTGGGAAACAGGTCTGGCGCGGGAATGCCGGGGGCCAGCAGCACGCTGCCGCCGGCCACCGGCCCGGCGGCGGAGATCGGGGTTGCCGCAATGGCGGCGCCGCGTTGCGAGAGCCGCACCGGGCCGTCTGCCGGCGCGTGGCTCTGGCCCCAGTCGCCGGCGGACGGGGGCGCGTCTGGCAGGTCTGCGGCGACGAAGGTGCCGCTGCCGACGCGGGCGCGCACATACCCCTCCGCCGCCAGCCGCTCATAGGCCAGCACCACGGTCTGCCGGGCGACGCCGAGTTCTTCTGCCAGGTGCCGGCTGGGCGGCAGGCGGGCGCCGGCGGCGAGGGTGCCGGCGAGGATGCCATCGCGCAGCCGGTTAAAAACCGCCTGCTGGCGTAATTGGTCTGGTTCAATCGGTGGAATTTGGTGCAGCATGATGGGCCAATTCTAGCCTAACGCTACAACTCCACAAGCCAACAGGATGATCCGATGTATCTGCGCCCTGCTTTCACCTCCGACGATCTCGACCGGATTGTGCCGGTGATCACGGAAAATGCCTTTGGCACCCTGATTACCCGCACCGAAGCCGGCATGGAGGCATCGCATGTACCGTTCCTGGTGGCGCGTGCGGGCGAGGGCGTGGTGCTGTCCGGGCATCTCGGTCGGCCGAACAGCCAATGCGCGGCGTTCGAGGGCGGGCCGGCGCTGGCAGTATTCAGCGGCCCGCACGCCTATATCGCGCCGGGCTGGTATGCGACGCAGCCGGCGGTGCCGACCTGGGACTACGTGGCCGTGCACGTGCATGGGGTGCTGGAGCCGGTGGATGATTTTGCCGGGACGACGGAGATTTTGCGCGGCCTGTCGGCGCATGACCCGGCGGGCTTCGACATGGACGCGCTGGCGTCGGATTATCTGGCTGGCATGTTGCGCGGCATCCGGGCGTTCCGGCTGCGCTCCACCCGCATCGAGGCGCAGTGGAAACTGAGCCAGAATCGCAGCGTGGCGGACCGTGAGGGGGTGATTGCCGGCCTGCGGTCTGAGGGGCAGCATGCCACGGCGGATCTGGTGGCGGCGACTTTGCCCGCCACTGCATAGCAGAAATGCAAAACGCGGCACCGGACCCTGTGTCCGTGCCGCCCACACCGCTCAGTCGATTTAGAAGGGACGCGAGGCTGTTAGAAGCCTTCGCGCTCCAGACGCTTGCGCTCCATCTTGCGCGCGCGACGCACCGCTTCAGCAGCCTCACGCGCACGGCGCTCCGACGGCTTCTCAAAGTGGCGACGAAGCTTCATTTCGCGAAAGATTCCTTCGCGTTGCATCTTCTTCTTAAGCGCCTTGAGCGCCTGATCGACATTGTTGTCGCGAACGAGAACCTGCACTTGGTCGACAGCTCCTGATACAAGGGCGCCCCGCTTATCGGGGCGGCAAAAAAACGTCTCCGAACGGGGCTGCCCGTCTGAGAAGGCCGGCGCTATAACATGACCCCAGCTGCAATCCAACCCCTTCCTGCAAACCTTCCGCCCTGGAGCGCATTATGGCCATCCTGAAAATCGCCCGCATGGGCCATCCGGTCCTGCTGCAACGGGCGGCGCCCGTGGAAGACCCGACGGCGCCGGAGATCCGCCGGCTGGCCGCGGACATGATCGAGACGATGGAGGACGCGCAAGGCGCGGGGCTGGCGGCGCCGCAGGTGCATGTGCCGCTGCGGCTGTTTGTGTTTCGGGTGAATCCGGACCGGGCGACGGGGGACGCGGACGATACGGCGGTGCTGCCGCACCGTGTGGTGATCAACCCGAGCGTGACCTTTATCGGCGAAGATGCGCGGCTACGCTGGGAAGGATGCCTTTCCATCCCCGGATTGCGCGCCGCGGTGCCGCGTGCCTGGCGCATCCGCTATGCCGGGGTGGATACCGATAATCAGCCGGTGGGGGGCGAGGTGACCGGCTTCCATGCCGGGGTGGTGCAGCATGAATATGACCATCTGGACGGCATTATGTATCCGATGCGCATGACCGATTTTTCGCTGTTCGGCTTCAATGAGGAGTTGATGCGCGCGGCGCAGAGCCAGATGGCGACGAAGGCGAGCGGGTCGTGATCGGCGCGGTGGAGCGCAGCGCGGAGCGGGATGCCGCGCTGCGCGCGATGCTGCCATGGGTTGAGCGCCTGGGTTGGACTCAGGCGGCGCTGGTGGCCGGTGGAGTCGCACCGTTGGAAGCGGAATTGTTGTTTCCGGGCGGCACGCCGGCGCTGCTGGAGGCGTTTTGCGACCTGGCGGACCGGGACATGGAACAGGGCGCGATCGCGCTGGGCGTGGCCGAGCAGCGGTTGAGCCGGCGGGTGCGCAGCCTGATCGCGCTGCGGTTGCAGCAGGCGGGCGCACACCGCGCGGCGGTGCGGCGGGCGGTGGCGCAGCTGGCCCGGCCCTGCCATGCGGCGCTGGCGGCGCGCTGCACCGCACGCACGGTGGACAGCATCTGGCACGCGGCGGGCGATGCCTCGGCGGATTTCAGCTGGTACACCAAGCGCGCCATTCTGGCCGGGGTGTGGAGCAGCACCTTGCTGTTCTGGCTCGGCGACCACGCCGAGGATGACAGCGCGACGCTGGCGTTTCTGGACCGCAGGCTGGCCGGAGTGGCGCGGATTGGGAAGCTGCGCGGGCGGGTGGAGGGCGCGCTGGCGCGGTTGCGGCCCAACCGCGCCGAAGCGGCCTAGCTACACCAGCTCAATCGCGTCGCCCATCGCGATGCGCCCGCCTTCCAGTACCTCCGCGTACACGCCGAGATCGACATGGCCGAAGGCGGCGCGGAGTTCTTCGACCGGGTCGGCGTCGCGGTCGGCGGTGATCGGGTTGACCTCGGTGGCTTTGCAGCGAGGGATGCGGCGGGTGACGCGCAGGCGGGCGCCGCCGACCAGCAGGTCTTGGCCGAGCCAGTCATGTTCCGCCCAGGCTGGCACGCCAGAGAACCAGATATTGGCGCGGAAGCGGCGTTTGTGCCGGCGGGCGCCGACGGCGGCTTCCAGCGCGTGCAGGCTGGCCTGATTGATCAGGCTGATCACCTGGCCGCGCATATCGCCGAAGACGTGGCCGGGGGTGTGGTGCAGAACCGGCGTGCCGCGGGCTTCATCGCCGAGGAAGGCGGTGAGCCAGGCGGCGATCTGCGCCCGGCCGGCGGGGGAGAGCGCGTGGGCTTGCAGCATGGCGCCGTCCGGGGCGATCAGCGTCATCACGCCGCTGCGCTCATCGAAGGTGGAGCGCAGGGTTGCGATGCGTGCGTTGCGCATCAGGCACATGAAATGGTGCTTGGGCAGCCACGCGGGCTGGGCGGGGTCGAACGGGGCATCGCCTTGCGCCAGCGCAAAGGCGCGGTCCCACGGCAAAGCCTGGCCGGGTGACAGGTCCACCGCCTCCAACGCCTCGGCCGTCAGCCCCTTCACGGGGTAGCGATACAGGTGATCAATCTGCATGGCGTGCTCCTCTTGTCTTGCGCTAGATCATTCCCCAAATCGGCTTTGACGCATAGCGTTCCCGTTGCCTCAGGGAGGGACGGGAGAGCCAGTCGCCTCATAAGGGACATATGACCATGAACATCGAGAAATTCACCGAACGCGCCCGCGGTTTTCTGCAAGCGGCGTCTACCATCGCCATTCGTGACTTCCACCAGCAGCTGACGCCGGAGCATTTGCTCAAGGCGCTGCTGGATGATGAGGAAGGCGCGGCGGCTGGGTTGATCAAGGCGGCTGGCGGCGAGCCGATGCAGGCGCGCAACGCGGTGGAGGCCGCGTTGGCCAAGCTGCCGAAGGTGCAAGGCGGCGGCGCGGGCAGCCCGCAGCCGACGGTGGAGCTGGTGCGGCTGCTGGATGCGGCGGAGGCGGCGGCGCAGAAGGCGGGGGACGAATACGTCGCCCAGGACCGGCTGCTGATCACCATCGCCGCTGGCACCGGGCCGGGGGCGAATGCGCTGCGCCAGGCCGGGGCGACGCCGGTGGCGCTGGAGAAGGCGGTGGCCGATATCCGCAAGGGCCGCAAGGTGACCAGCCCGGCGGCCGAGTCGAATTTCGATGCGCTGAAGAAATATGCCCGTGACGTGACCGAACTGGCGCGCAACGGCAAGCTGGACCCGGTGATCGGCCGCGACGAGGAAATTCGTCGGGCGATTCAGGTGCTGGCGCGCCGGACCAAGAACAATCCGGTGCTGATCGGCGAGCCTGGCGTGGGTAAGACGGCGATTGTGGAAGGCTTGGCCATTCGCATTGTCAACGGTGACGTGCCGGAGGCACTGAAGGGCAAGAAGCTGCTGTCGCTCGATCTGGGCGCGATGGTCGCCGGGGCGAAATATCGCGGCGAGTTCGAG
>CAITOL010000189.1 GCA_903893975.1 uncultured Rhodospirillales bacterium
GGATAAAGATATAGAATCAAATAATAAATTCAAAATGATGAGTGGTCAAGCTGGTCAAGGCGCTGGAGGCGGTGGTGGCTAGCGGTGCGTGGGCTGCGGCTGCATCCAGTAGGTTCCGGCATGACCATCGAGAAGGTAGGGCGCGTCGGGGCGGGACAGGTCCGCCACGCCGGCGCAGGCGACCCCCGGTAGCAGCGCGAGGTCGAACACTTCCTGGGCGCTTGGGGGGAATTCCAACATGCCGATCTCGGCACCCGTCGCCGCATCCAGCGCGGCGATACCGCACAGCAGGTCCGGGCAGCGGGCGGCGACCGGCAAGGGGAAGCCGTCCGATGTCGGGCGAAGGCGCGACATGCCAACGAACAGCACGCCGTCATGCTGCACAAAGCCACGGGTGAAGCCGGGCAATTTGGCGAGCGTGCGGCGTTCGCCGCTGGCGCGATCCACGTCGAGCACGGCGCCCTCGCCCGATTCGAGCACCATCAGGCGGCCATCGAACAGGCGCGGCGAATGTGGCGCCACCAGGCCGGCACATAAGGGGCGGTCGTGCTCAACATCGAGCAACACGCCCTCATTCAACGCCCGCCTGCGCCAGCCGCTCGCAGCATCAAACGGCCCAAAGGCGGTCACGTAGCGCAGCGCGCCGTCCGCAACCGCAATCCCGTTCAGGTGGCAGCGGTCCTCGGGCACCACTGCAGAAATGAAGTTGGGATGCCAGATCGGGTCGAAGTTATAGCGCCCATCGAGGGTGCAAACCGCCGAGAAAGCGGTCGCGGCCATGGTGAGGCTGGAGGTGCCGATCACAATGTCATGCACCATGCAGGCGCCGGTGAAGTAGCTGACGCGCGGGGTAAAAAACGCATCGTAGTGCCCGGGGCGTTCCGGATGCTGGGCCGCGAGCATGGGCGAGTTGGCATAAACGGTGACTTCGGTTGGGCCGGCCACGACCAATCGGTTGCGATTGGCCGCAAGGCCCCAGACGCGCGCGGGCCCCTTCTCGGCATCACCTGTGCGCAGCGGGAACACCTCCACGGACAGCTTGCCGCTGGGCCCGGTGCCGATCAGCACCAGTCCGCCGGGCACGAGGCTCACCGCCAGCGCGAGTTTGCGCTCGGCGAGCACGCGACAAAATCCAGCGTCCGCGTGGCGGAAATTAGCTTGGGCCGTCACATCGTCTGTCATCGCGCGCACTCCGGATCAGCACGGCTGGGCGCGCCCCCAAACGAAGGGGGCACGGCAGCCAAGCGCGATCCCTTAGGCGGGAGGCGGCTTCAATGTCTCACACCCCAGCGACGTGGCTTGCACGCAAACGAAATTCCAAAGGCAATGTTTTGTCATGCCGACCTGGCGCGGCTAGCGGCCGCGCGTCACCGTCGGCGTTTCGCCAAACGCGGCGCGGTAGGAGCGGGTGAAATAGCTGATGTTGCTGAACCCGACGGCGAGCGCCACTGAGAGCACCGTGTCCTCTGCCCGCGCGGCCAAAAGCATCGCCCGTGCCCGATGTAGGCGACGACGCAGGATAAACTGGGTCATATTGCAGTCAGCATGGCGCTGAAACAGCAATTGGGTGCTGCGCAACGACACGCCGGCAACGGCGGCGATGTCGAACACTGAAAGCGGCTGGTCAAGTCGCGTCTCAATATAATCCACGCAGCGCAAAAACGCCTTTTGGTCCGCTGACCGCACTGGCAACCCGCTGGTGTTCTCGGCGATGACCTGCGCCGTCAAACCGTAGACCAGGTCTTCAAACAATTGCGCCTGGCCTGCCGACAACGAGCCAAAACTGTCCAGGCTGTGCAACATGCTGCGCAAAGCGGCATCCAAGGCCGCAGCGCCAGGGAGTGGCTTACCCCAGTTGCCGGCCAGAAACGCATCCACATCCACACGGCGCTCAAGTTTCTCTAACGCGTGTTGCAGGCGGGTCCGTTCCAGACTGACCGTGAAAAACTGGCACTGCTCAATCTCCCCCTGCGTCGGCGCATTCGACCAGAAGGCCGCGACCTGCGGCATAACGCGGATATCGCCCCTGACGGACCGCAGCTCACGCCCCGAGACAACGGCGGACAACGTGATGCCATTCATGTCGTCTGATTTATATTGAGCTGTCGTGACAAAATATGACATAATAAGCAACGAATTTAGCCGCGCCTGATTATGTTTATATTGCCACCGCCCTTTCGGCGGCAGCTTGATACTCCGAAACTCGCGGGTACGTCCGGTAACGTTCTCAAGTGCGAGATCGCGATCCGTTGTATGGCAATACGCAAAGCGATCCAGCAGCATCGCGCCCCCAGCCAAATACGTTTTGGTCTTTCTACACTTATGCCCGAATATCCGCAACATTTACGATTATTTACTTTATAACAGATAATATTTTTATAAGATATATTGAGAAATGTTATAATTTTGCGTTTGATTTATGTACGAAATATTTTAACCTCCCCCCATCAGCGTTTGCTGGTGAGGCGGTATTTACCTCTGGCGATCCAGAAACCACCTTGGGTGCGGCTTGATCGGCGTGTGGCACAGTACCGGCGGTCGGCCTCTGCGTGTGGCCCGCGCAGCCAACGCAGCGCAGCGAAATATGGGCGGAAGACAGCTATGGCGCAGGAACAGGCAGTGCCGGTGATCGCTCGGGGCCGGCGCGGGGAGGGGGCATGCACCAGGTTGCTCATTCCATCCGAAACCGCGCAAGCCGTTCGGGTCTGGCGCGGCCTTGGGGCGATGGGGTAGGGTTGGCGGGCTGGAGCAGCAAGCAAGTCCAGGCCCACCAACCGAATTTCAGCGAGCCCATTGCATGACCCAGAAACGACGCCTGTTCGGCACCGACGGCATCCGCGGCACCGCCAATGCGTTACCGATGACCGCCGAAATCGCCTTGAAACTCGGCCAGGCGGCAGGGCTGCGCTTCACCCGTGGCGCCCACCGCCACCGCGTCGTCATCGGCAAGGACACGCGCCTGTCCGGCTATATGATAGAGCCCGCTTTGGTCGCCGGCTTCATCGGCGCCGGCATGGATGTGGTGCTGGTCGGCCCGCTCCCCACCCCCGCCATCGCCATGCTCACCCGCAGCCTGCGCGCCGATCTGGGGGTGATGATTTCCGCCTCGCATAACAGTTTCGAGGATAACGGCATCAAGCTGTTCGGCCCGGACGGCTATAAACTGTCCGACGAGACCGAGATTGAAATCGAAGCGATGATGGACCGCGACCTCGGCCCGCAACTCGCCCGCCCCGCCCGCCTCGGCCGCGCCTCGCGCATGGAAGATGCCGGCGGCCGCTACATCGAATTCGCCAAAAACACCTTCCCGCGTGGCCTGCGGCTCGACGGGCTGAAAATCGTCATCGATTGCGCCCACGGCGCCGCCTACAAAGTCGCGCCCACGGTGCTCTGGGAACTGGGCGCCGATGTGGTGCGCGTCGGCGTCGCACCCGATGGCTTCAACATCAACCGCGACTGTGGCTCCACCGTGCCGAAATTCATCGCCGGCGAGGTGCGCAAAAACGGCGCCGATCTCGGCATTGCGCTGGATGGCGACGCGGACCGGCTGATCCTGTGCGACAATTTCGGTAACATCATCGATGGCGACCAGGTGCTCGGCCTCATCGCCACCTCCTGGGCCAAAGCCGGCCGCCTCACCGGCGGCGGCGTGGTCGCCACCGTCATGTCCAATCTCGGCCTGGAACACTACCTGCAATCCCAGGGCCTCGCGCTGCACCGCACCGCCGTCGGCGACCGCTACGTGATGGAGCGCATGCGGGCGGACGGCTTCAATGTCGGCGGCGAGCAATCCGGCCACATGATCATGTCGGACTACGCCACCACCGGCGACGGCCTGCTCGCCGCCTTGCAGGTGCTGGCGGTGCTGGTGGAGGCCGGCAAGCCGGCCAGCGAGGTCTGCAAGGTTTTCACCCCGCTGCCGCAATTGCTGCGCAGCGTCCGCTTCGATGGCGGCGCCCCGCTGGAACACCCGCGCATGAAAGCGGCGATCGCCGAGGCCGAACGCAGCCTCGCCGGCACCGGCCGCCTGCTGATCCGCAAAAGCGGCACCGAGCCTGTCATCCGCGTCATGGCCGAAGGCGCCGATAGCGACCTGGTGGCCGGCGTGGTCGATGGGCTCTGCGCTCTGATCAACGAAGTCGCTGGCGACAGCGGCAACGGATCGCATTAATGCACGGCCGGGTGCTGGTCATCGCCGGCTCGGATTCCGGCGGCGGTGCCGGCATTCAGGCCGATATTAAAGCGGTCACGGCGATGAACGGTTTCGCCATGACGGCGATCACCGCGCTCACCGCCCAGAACACCCACGGCGTGCACGGCGTGCATCCGGTGCCGCCAGATTTCATCGCCAGCCAGATCCGCGTCGTGCTCGATGATCTCGGGGCCGACGCGATCAAAACCGGCATGCTCGGCGATGCCGCCACCGTCTCCGCTGTCGTCGCCATGCTGCGCAGCCACGCCCGCACGGTGCCGCTGGTGGTAGATCCGGTGATGGTCGCCAAAGGCGGCGCCTCCCTGCTGGCCGATAGCGGGGTGGCGCAACTGCGCCGCGAGTTGCTGCCTTTGGCCCACGTCCTCACCCCCAACCTGCCGGAAGCCGAGGCGCTCACCGGGTTGGAAATCACCGATCTCGCCGCCATGCACCGCGCCGCCGCCGCGTTGCTGACCTTGGGGCCAGAGGCGGTGCTGCTCAAAGGCGGCCATCTGCCGGGCAATGACCTGGTGGACCTGCTGGCCACCGAGCACGGCATCGTCAGCTTCCGCTCCACCCGCATCGCCACCCGCCATACCCACGGCACCGGCTGCACCCTGGCCAGCGCCCTGGCCGCCGGGCTCGCCCAGGGCATGCCGCTGCTCGATGCCGTCTCCCGCGCCCGCGCCTATGTGCAGGCCGCGCTGTTCTCCGCCCCAGGCTTCGGCGGCGGCCACGGCCCGCTCAACCACGCCGTCACTGTCGATATCGCCCGCCTGGCGCAACTCCGCTCCCACATCGCCGCCGCCTAATCGCAGATTGGCGGCAGCGTTCAGCTGGCGTATCGTTCCACCCCGATACCGGCTGCATCGTAGGAGTTGCCATCATGCAAAACCTCGCCCGTCTCGCCATCGCCCTCAGCCTCGCTGCCCTCACCACAGCACCCGCCGCCGCGCAGGTCGCGGGCGGCAAAGCCCTGGCGGAGCAATATTGCACCCGCTGCCACGTCATCGCCCAAGGCGGCGGCACTGGCTGGACCGATGCCCCCACCTTCCAGGCGCTGGCCAAGCGCGACGGTGCCTCCGCCGCTAAACTCAGCAGCTTCATCCAGCAGCCGCACATGCACATGCTCGACACCGCCCGCCCACCGGCCGAA
This sequence comes from uncultured Rhodospirillales bacterium, assembly GCA_903893975.1. Lineage (GTDB taxonomy): Bacteria > Pseudomonadota > Alphaproteobacteria > Acetobacterales > Acetobacteraceae > CAITOL01. The sequence goes on from CAITOL010000189.1 coordinate 5,349, forward strand.
GCCAATGCGCTGGCGGCCTATATCATGAGCTTGCGGCCATAGCTTCCGCCGCCGCCACCACCGCAATCGTCCGCAACACGCTGGACGGGTTGACGCTGATCGAATGGATGCCCAAGCCCACCAGATACCGGGCAATCTCCGGATAATTCGCCGGCGCCTCGCCGCAAATCCCCACTTTGCGGTGGTTGCGCCGGGCGCCGGACACCGCCAGGCGCAGCATTTCCAACATCCCCGGATCGCGTTCATCGAAGTCGAAGGCGACGATGTCCGAATCCCGGTCCACCCCCAGCGTCAACTGGGTCAGATCGTTGGAGCCGATGGAAAACCCGTCGAACACCCGCGCGAAGTCATCGACCAAAATCACGTTATTGGGAATTTCGCACATCACGTACACCTCCAGCCCATCGGCGCCGCGCACCAGCCCGTGCTCGGCCATCACCGCCAGCACCTGCTCCGCCTCCGCCACCCGGCGGCAGAACGGCACCATCACCACCAGGTTGGTCAGCCCCATCGCCCCGCGCACCCGCGCCAGCGCCGCGCATTCCAGCGCGAAACCGGCGGCATAGGCGGGGTGGGCATAGCGCGCCGCACCACGAAAGCCGAGCATCGGGTTCGCCTCCACCGGCTCGAACGTCCTGCCGCCCAGCAATGCCGCGTATTCGTTGGTCTTGAAGTCCGATAGCCGCACAATCACTGGCTTGGGGTAGAAAGCGGCGGCGATGGTGCCAACCCCCTCGGCCAGATTGCGCACAAAATACTCCGCCGGCGTGTCGAACCCCGCGGTCCGCGACGCAATCGCGGCCCGCTCCTCCGGCGGCAGTCGCTCGGGATGCACCAGCGCCATCGGGTGCACCCCGATATGCTCGCCGATGATAAACTCCATCCGCGCCAGCCCCACCCCCGCATTCGGCAGCATCGCGGTGCGGAACGCCAGGTCGGGGTTGCCGAGGTTCACCATAATCTCGGTCTTCGGCAGCCGCAGCCCGGCAATATCCACCCGATCGACCGCGAATGGCAGCGCGCCCTCGTACACCACCCCGGTCTCGCCATCGGCGCAGCACACCGTCACGCTCTGCCCAGACCGTAACCGCGTCGTGGCATCCCCCGCCCCGACCAGCGCCGGCACCCCCAACTCGCGCGCGATAATCGCCGCGTGGCAGGTGCGCCCGCCATGGTCGGTCACAATCGCGGCGGCGGTTTTCATCACCGGCTCCCAATCCGGGCTGGTCGTGGCCGCCACCAGCACATCGCCAGGGCGGAACCGCGCCAGGTCCTCGGTGCGGGTCACCACCTGCACCTGTCCGCTCGCGATCCGCTCCCCCACCGCCCGCCCGGTCACCAGCACCGCCCCGCTGCCGGTCAGGCGATAGGTTTCCAACGTCGCCCCGGTGCGCTGTGATGCCACCGTCTCCGGCCGCGCCTGCACGATATACAGCTCGCCGTCATCGGCATCCTTGGCCCATTCAATATCCATCGGCACCGCATGCCCGGCCTCGGCGGAATAATGCGCCTCAATCGCCATCGCCTGCTCGGCCAGGCGCAGCACCTCCGCATCCTCCAGGCAGAACCGCGCCTGCATCGCCGCCGGCGTCGCCACATCCTGCGTCGTGGCCCCGGTATGCCCCTCGGCCAGCACCATGGTCAGTTCCTTGCGCCCCAGCGTGCGCCGCAGCACTGCCCGATGGCCCAATTTCAGCGTCGGCTTGTGCACATAGAACTCGTCCGGATCGACCTTGCCCTGCACCACATTCTCACCCAACCCGTAAGATCCGGTGATGAACAGCACCTCACGAAAGCCGGATTCGGTATCGAGGGTGAAGATCACCCCGCTGGCGGACCGGTCGGACCGCACCATCTTCATCACCCCGACCGACAGTGCGACCTTGAAATGATCGAACCCGTTATTCACCCGGTAGACAATCGCGCGCGCCAGCCAAAGCGAGGCAAAGCAGCGACGGCAGGCTTCAAAAACGTCATCTAATCCGCTGACGTTCAAGAAACTTTCGTGCTGCCCGGCAAAACTCGCGGTCGGCAGATCCTCAGCGGTGGCCGAACTGCGCACCGCCACCGCCACCTTGGCACCATATTGTGCCTCCAGCCGGCGATACGCCTCGGCGACCGCCACGCGCAGCGCCTCGGTGCCGGTCGCGGCATAAACCATCGCCCGCGCTGCCTCGGCCACCGCCGCCAGCCGGGCCATATCGGTCACATCCAGCCCGTCGAGCAACGCCCGCAACCGTGGCACCACCCCTGCCGCCGCGAGCGCCGCGTCATAGGCTTGCGCGGTCAGCGCAAACCCATTCGGCACCCGCACCCCCGCTGGCGTCAGCCGGCGATACAATTCCCCCAGTGACGCCGTCTTGCCGCCCACGCTGGGCACATCAGCCAGGCCAATGGTGTCAAACCATCGCAGCAATTCCGGGGCGGGGGACATGGGGCAAACTCCGTTTCACCTGCCCAACCCCTTACCGTTTTGTCGCGATTTGTCCTTGACGTGCGTCAACCCAGCCTCAGCCGCGCGCCAGCCGCCGCGCGACGAAATCCAACCGGTCCTGGCCCCAGAAAATCTCCGCGCCAATCACATAGCTCGGCGCGCCAAACACCCCGCGCGCCAGCGCCGCCTGCGAATCGGCCGCCTTCATCTCTGCCCAGCGCGGCTCGGCCCCCAGCGTCAGCACCTTGGCGGCATCCAACCCCACCTCACCGATCAGCCGCCCCAGCACCGCCGCATCACCCGGATCGGCCTCCTCCTCCCACAACGCCTTCAGCACCCGATGCGCCAGCTTAATCGCCGGCCCGTGCCCCATCGTCTCGCGCACCGCGATCACGCAGGCCGAGGACAGCGCCTCGCTGGTCGGAAAATGCTTGGGCTCAATCACAATGGGAATGCCGAGAAAATCCCGCCAGCGCGGCAATTCCTGCAACCGATACGCCTGGCGCTGCGGCGACCGCTTCGGCAACGGCAACCCGCCGGAGGCCGCGAAGATCGTGCCAAAATCCACCGGCCAGATCTGCAGCGTTGCGCCATGCTGCGCCGTCATCGCCTCAATCCGCGCCGCCCCCAGATGCGTCCACGGCGAATTCAGGCTGACATAGTAATCCACAACAAGGCCCATGCTGGCTTCCCATCCCAAGATTTGTCGGGCAAGTCTGCGCCATATCATCATGCGGGGAAAGATCATGACCATCGACCTCAAGGGCAAACGCGCCATCATCGCCGGCGGCAGCCGCGGCATCGGCCGCGCCATCGTGCTCGCCTTCGCCGAAGCCGGTGCCGCCGTATCGTTCTGCGCCCGCGGCCCCGCCGCGCTGGAAGCCACCCGCGCTGACGCGGCCAAATTCGGCGGCCTGGTCCACGCCGCCGCCTGCGACCTGTCGCAGCAGAGCGAAATCGAACGCTACATCGCTGAAGCGCAGGCCGCCTTGGGCGGGCTCGATGTGCTGATCAACAATGCCAGCGGCTTCGGGCGCGGCGATGATGAAGCCAGTTGGGATGCCAGCCTGAATGTCGATGTCATGGCCGTGGTCCGCGCCTCCCGCGCCGCCATGCCGGCGCTGCTGGCCTCAGGCGATGCCAGCATCATCAACATCGCCAGCGGCTCCGGCCTCAACCCCTCGGTCCGCACCCCGGCCTACGGCGCGGCCAAAGCCGCCACCATCCACTACACCCGCACCCAGGCCGCCTCCGTCGCGCATCAGAATATCCGGGTCAACTGCATCTGCCCTGGCTCGATTTTCTTTGAAGGCGGCACCTGGGACGTCGCCAAGCGCGACAACCCGCCGCTCTACGCCGCCACCCTCGCATCCTGCCCCGCCGGCCGCATGGGCACGCCGGAGGAAGTGGCCAATGTCGCCGTCTTCCTCGCCTCGCCACTGGCCAGCTGGATCACCGCCCAGGTCATCAGCGTCAATGGCGGCCAGGGGCTGCGGCGCTAACCTCGGAACCACGCCAGGGCGGGGGGCAGGGGAGGCGGCTAAACCTTCGCCATCCGCATCACCCCGTCCTGGTCACGCCCAAACCGCAGCGCGCCCTCCTCGGCGAGGTAGTTCACATGCGCCAGCGCCTCGCCAAACGCGAAGCCGGTCTGGTGCGCATCCAACGGCCGGCGGAACATGAACGGCAGCACCTCCGCCACCGTCAGCGGCCGCTCGGCGCAGCCGGCCAGAATATCGCCGCAGCGCGCGTCATGATGCGCGATTAATTCCTCGGTCCGCGTGTGCAGCCCGTAAAACGGCAGATTATGCGCCGCCAGCACGAACACATCCTCCGGGATCGCCGCCTGCAACGCGGCCAGCGACTTCAGATACGCGCCGAGCGGATTGGCCTTCGGCTCCCACGGCCACACGCCGATATTGGGAGAGATTTTCGCCAGCACCTGATCGGCGGCGAAAAACAGCTTTTCATCGCGGCACAGCAACATAATCTGCTCTGGCGAATGCCCCTCGCCGGACAATATCTCAAACCGCCGCCCGCCAATATCCAGCGTCCTGCCCGCCTGCAATCGGGTAAAAGCCGCCGGCATTTCCGTGGTCATGCGGATATAGGAATGCCCGCGGTCCAGCACGCTATCAATGGCCGATGTCGCCAGCCCATGTTCGACATAAAACTCCCGATGCCGGCTTTTGCCGATCGCAATCGGGTTGTAACGCAGGTTCTGCGCCGTCAGGTATTCCACCTGGCTCATCAGCAATTCCAACCCGTAGCGCTCGCTCAGCCAGCCGGCCAGGCCCACATGGTCGGGATGCGCATGGGTCACAATCAACCGGGTCGGCTTGCGCCCCTGCAACTGGGTTTCCAGCACATGCGTCCACAACGCCTCGGTGCGCGCATCGGCCAGCCCTGTATCCAGGATCGCCCAGCCCGCGCCGTCCTCGATCAGGTAGATGTTCACGTGGTTCAACGCGAATGGCAGCGCCACGCGTAACCACAACACCCCCGGGGCAATTTCCACCGGCACACCATCGGTCGGTGGCGGCACGGGATGCGGGAAGCGCAGGGTGGGGGCATCGGAAAGAACGGACATCAGCCGACCCTACGGGTCCATTTCGGCCCCGGCAAGGCAAGGCTTGGCAAAGCCGGGTTGCGCGCGGTTTGATGCGCCATGCGCCCGTTCACCCTCACTTTGCCCGCCGGAACCCTGGATTGCGCCTGGTGGGGCCCACCCCCGACCGACCGGCCCACATTGGTGCTGCTGCATGAAGGCCTCGGCTGCATCGCCCTCTGGCGCGACCTGCCCGCCCAACTCGCCGCCAGCACCGGCTGCGGCGTGCTGGCCTATTCCCGCTTCGGCTATGGCGCCTCCAGCCCCTGCACCCTGCCACGCCCGCTAGACTACATGCGCACCGAAGCCACCGACATCCTACCCGCCGTGCTCAACGCCGCCGGCATCACCCGCGCGCTCCTGATCGGCCATTCCGACGGCGCCTCAATCGCCGCAATCCATCTCGGCACCATCCGCGACCCGCGCATCGCCGGCGCCGTGCTCATCGCGCCACATTATTTCGTCGAACCATCGGCGCTCGACGCCATCGCCGCCGCCCGCATCGCCTACACCAGCTCCGATCTGCGCCCGAAACTCGCCCGCTACCACCGCAACGTCGATGCCGCCTTCTACGGCTGGTGCGACGCCTGGCTCGACCCGGATTTCCGCGATTTCAATCTGAAAGCCGACCTCGCCGGCATCACCGCGCCAGTGCTGCAACTACAAGGCACCAACGACCCATACGGCACCACCGCGCAAACCGACTGCCTCGCCACCGCCGAAACCCTCGTCCTGCCCGTGCGCCACGCGCCACATCAGGAAGCGCCGGCGGAGAGTCTGGCGGCGATGGTCCGGTTTATTGCGGAGGTTTTGGGTTAAAAATACCTATCAAGGCATTAGAAAAGCACTTCTTTGTTTGAAAACAAAGAAGCAAAAAAACTTTATTTGTTCCTAGCCTACGGCGTACTCTCACCGGATGGCGTACGCCGAAGGCAAGGATGTCGTAAAAAGTTTTTTTGGTTCTTTTTGTTCACAAAAAGAACACCTTAAGCCAAATCAAACACCAACGCCTCAGCCCCATCCCCCCCGGCCACCAGCGCCACCGCCGCCTCCGCGCTCACCGCCACCCCGTCACCGGCCGCAACGCTCACACCGTTCACCGCGCCGGCCCCGCGCACCATCTGCACCCAAGCCCGCCGCCCCGGCGCCAGCTCCAGCCGCACCGCCGCCGCGCCCGCCAGCACCGTGCTGTAAATCGAGGCATCCTGATGGATCATCAGCGACCCATCGCGCCCATCGCCAGACACCACCAGCCGCAACTGGGCGGCTTTCTCCGCCGCCGCGAACATCTTCTGGTCATAGCGCGGCGTATGCCCCTGCCGATCCGGCAGCAGCCAGATTTGCAGGAAATGCACCGGCTGCTCGGCGGACGCATTGAACTCGCTATGCCGAATGCCCGCCCCGGCAGACATCACCTGCACATCCCCGGGCCGGATTACCGACCCGGTGCCAATGCTATCTTTGTGCTCTAACGCGCCTGAGATCACGTAGGAGATAATCTCCATATCCCGATGCCCATGCGTGCCAAAGCCTTGCCCCGGCGCCACGCGGTCCTCGTTAATCACCCGCAGCGCGCCGAAGCCCATATGCTGCTGGTCGTGATAACTGGCGAACGAAAACGTGTGGTAACTATCCAGCCAACCATGATTGGCGTGCCCACGCGCCAAAGCGGGCCGAACGATAACGGACATTGTCACTCTCCTAAGCGCGGGGTGCGGTCAGCCGCACCCCGCGACCATCAAGCCATCAAGCGTTAAATTTCGTAGCCAATCGCCGCATCAACCGAGAACCGGCCACCGCCACGAATGGCGAAAGACAGCGCCACAATACCCCACAACAGCGGATATTCGTAGCCGCCGGAGGTCCAGAAGAAGCCCAGGTTCAAATGCACCGTCACCGCGGCCACCGCCATCACCGCAAACACCAGCGCGCCCATCACCCGTGTGGCAAAGCCAAGCATCAGGAACAGTCCGCCGAAAAACTCGATCAACCCCGCCAGCAACGCGAACGAAGCCGGCAGCCCCAGCTTGGCGGCGAAAAACTGGCCGGTGGCTTCCACGCCATAGCCACCGAAGGCGCCGAACAGTTTCTGCGCGCCATGCGGCAACAGCAGCGCGCCGGTCACCACCCGCACCATCGGCTCGGCAATCGGGGTCAGCGCGTTCTCGATGCTGGCGAAAAACGGCACAATCGGCTTGGTCTGTGTGGTCGTCGTGGCGGACATGGGATACCTCATTCAGCTCGCAACCCCGGCGCGATTGCCGGGCTGTTGATGCGCTAAGAGTTAATTTGTGCTAGCTTCACCAACAATCGACGTTTTATGAACAAGACTGTTGCAGCTGGAGCAATAATATGGACCGCCTGGCCGCCATCGAAGCGTTCGTCCGCGTCGCCGAAACCCATTCCTTCTCGGAAGCCGCGCGCCGCCTGCACGCCTCGCAATCCGCGGTCAGCCGCGCCATCAGCGGGCTCGAAGCCGAACTCGGCGCCCGCCTTTTGCACCGCACCACCCGCTCGCTCACCCTCACCGAAGCCGGGCGCGGCTATTTTGAGCGTGCCGCCCGCATCCTCGCCGACCTCGATGAAGCCAACCTCGCCGTCACCCAACTGCAAGCCGCCCCGCGCGGCCGCCTGCGGGTGAATGCCCCGATGAGCTTCGGCTTCCTCCACCTCGCCCCCGCCTTGCCGGATTTCCTCGCCCTCTACCCCGAACTTTCGGTCGATCTCAGCATGAGCGACCGCTTCGTGGACCTGATCGAAGAAGGCGTCGATGTCGCCGTCCGCATCGGCGCGCTGGAGGATTCCAGCCTCATCGCCCGCAAACTCGCCCCCATCCGCCGCGTCGTCTGCGCCAGCCCGGCCTACCTGAACGCCCGCGGCACCCCGCTGGCGCCCGACGACCTCAAACAGCACGATTGCCTGTGCAACTCCAACATCGCCGTGCTGCATGAATGGCGCTTCGCCGCCGCCGACGGCAAATTATGGCCCGTCGATGTGCGCGGCCGCCTCAGCGCCAATAATGGCGACGCCTTGCGCGTCGCCGCCCTCAAAGGCCTCGGCCTTGCCAACCTGCCCACCTTTATCGTCGGCGCCGATCTGCAAGCCGGCACCCTGATGACGGTGCTGGACGATTTCGCGGTGCAGGATCTGTCGATGAGCGCCGTCTACCCGCCAGGGCGCCACCTCTCCCCCAAAGTTCGCGCCTTCGTGGATTTCCTCGCCGACCGCTTCGGCCCCCGCCCGTATTGGGACCTTATTGGTTAGCGGCCTCCAGCTTCGGCACCGCCAGGAACACCAGCCCCCAGGTGCCCAGCAACAGCACCGCCGTCAGCAAAAACACCCAGCGCAGCCCAAACCCCGCCGCCACCACCCCGCCGGACATCGGCCCCAGCGAGTTGCCGAGGAAATAGACCGAACTGGTCATGCCATAGATAAACCCGCGCTCATCCGCATTGGTCAGCTTGCCGATCAGCGCGTTGGCCGTCGGCACAATCGCGCCCACAAACATGCCCACGCCAAACCGCTCCACTACAAACCAGGTGTAGCTGTCGGTAAACGCCTGCGGCAGCGTCAGCACCGCCGCCCCGCCCAAGGCCAGCAGCAACACCGCCCGCTCGCCAAACCGGTCCGATGACCGGCCCAGCAGCGGCACCGCAATCACCCCCGCCAGCCCGGTGGCCGAAAACGCGAAGCCCGCCAGGCTCGCCACATTGCCGGCATCGCCCACCAACTCCTTCACATGCAACGAAATCACCGGCTGGATCGCCTGCACCGCAAACTGGGTGAACATCAGCACCAGCACCAGCGCCGCCATGCCCGGGATCAGCGTCATCGCCCGGAACGCGACCGACAGTTTCACCTTCGGCTTATCGCCCTTCGGCGGGGTAAACCGCTCCGGCACCAGCACCCAGCACAGCACGAACGCCACCATCGACAGCGACCCGCCGATCACGAATGGCAGCCGGTAACTGCCGGTCACATCCACCAGAATCCCGCCCAGCAGCGGCCCGATCAGCGACCCCACCAACTGCCCGGTGGACAGCATCCCCAGCGCATAGCCCAACCGCGCCGGCGGCACCTGGCTGGCGATCAGCACGACGGATGCGGCGGAAAACCCGGCCCCCGCGCCCATCAGAATCCGCAGGCCCAGCATGTGCCAAACGTTCTGCGCCAGCGCCATCATAATGGTGAACAGCCCGATCGCGAACGCCGAGCGCAGCACCATCATCTTGCGCCCATACCGGTCCGACATCCGCCCCCACATCGGCGCCGCGAAGGCCGCGATCAGCGACGTGATGGACGACAGCGCCCCCGACCAAAGGTCCACCCCCTCCGCCGTTTCCACCCCCAGATGCGGCAAAAACAACGGCATCACCGGCGATAGAAACGTGAACGACAGCGTCATAATCACCTGCACCGCCACCATCGTCCACATCGTCACCGGCCAGGTCGGTGAGGTATCCGGGTGCGGCGCCTGTGGGTCCTGCTGCTCTGCCATCGCTGTGTCGTCCTGTTACACAGCGATGATCGGCCGCGCGGGCGAAGCTGTAAAGCGCCGGCACCGGCGGCGCTGCCCGCCCGTCACCCCAGCAGCACCGCTTTGCCGATCACCTCCCGGTTGATCACCGCCCGCAAAGCATCCGCCGCCTGCACCAGCGGAAACCGGTGCGAGATCCTGGGCCGCAGCTTCCCTTCACCCGCCAGCTGCAGCAGCGCCTTGATATTCGCCGCCGCCAGCGCCGGCTGAAACTCCTGCACCCCGCCAATCCGCACCCCGATGGCTTCCGCGCCTTTGATCAGCAGATGGTTGGTCTTGGCCAAAGCCGGCGCCCCGCCCAGAAAGCCCAAAATCAGCAGCCGCGCCCCCCAATTCAGGCAACGCATGCTTTCATCGAACACCGCCGCCCCAATCGGGTCGTAGACGATGTCCACCCCCTTGCCCCCGGTCAGCGCCTTCACCTGCTCGCGGAAGCCGCCGTGATAATCCAGCACATGATCCGCCCCTTCCTCCAGACACGCCGCCCGCTTGGCTTCACTACCGGCGGTGGCGATCACCCGGCCGCCAAACAATTTGGCAATCTGGATCGCCGCGATCCCGATCCCGCCCGCGGCCCCATGGATCAGCACCCATTCCCCAGCCTGCAACCGGCCTTTCTGCAGCAGCGCGTGATACGCGGTGTGATAGGCGCCTTTGAACACCGCCGCCTCCTCCACCGAAAACCCGGCCGGAATCAGGTCGCAAGCCGCCGCCTTGGCATTGGCCAGGGTGCAGAAAGACCCTGGGCTGTGCCGGCTGATCACTCGGTCGCCGACGGCAAACCCGTCCACCCCCGCGCCCACCGCCACCCCCGCGCCCACCGCCACCACCGTGCCGGCCGCCTCGCTGCCGGGAATAAACGGCGGCTCCGGGCGAAACTGGTAGGTGCCGGCCAGCATCAGCACATCCACCATCTGCACCCCACGCGCCTCCAGCCGCACCTGAATTTCGCCGGCAGCAGGGGCCGGTGGATCGGGCAACTCACGCACCGCCAGCACCTCTGGCCCGCCGAACGCCTCACACACCACTGCCTGCATCGCATCCTCCCTGGTTGAACCCGCCGGTCCGCGCCGGTATGAAGTTCCTCTGCGTCTTATACAGTATGGGAAGCCCATGTCGCTCGACCCCGCGGCGGTTCGCCGCATCGCCAAACTCGCCCGCATCCGCGTCGATGACGCCGAACTCCCTGTCCTCGCAGGCGAGCTCAATTCCATCCTCGGCTGGATCGAGCAGTTGAATGAGGTCAATATCGACGGCGTCGCCCCGCTGGCCGGCGCCCCCGGCATGACCCAGGCCCTGCGCGCCGACGTGGTGAACGATGGCGGCTACCCGGAAAAAGTGCTGGCCAACGCCCCGGACCGCGAGGGCGATTTCTTCACCGTGCCGAAGGTGGTTGAGTAATGATCTCCGATTTCACCTTGGCCGGCGCCCGCGCCGCGCTGCGCCAGCGCGACGTGTCGGCGCTGGAACTCACCAACCACTTCCTCACCGCGATCGACACGTTGAACCCGGTGTTGAACGCCTTCATCACCGTCACCCCGGACCTGGCGCGTGCCCAGGCCGCCGCCGCCGATGCGGCGCTGGCGCGCGGCGACCACGGCCCGCTCACCGGCATTCCGCTGGCGATCAAAGACCTGTTCTGCACCCAGGGCGTGCGCACCACCGCCGCCAGCCGCATTCTGGAACCGTTCGTGCCGCCGTATGAAAGCACGGTCTCAGCCAATCTGCTGCGCGATGGTGCCATCTTCCTTGGCAAGGCCAATCTGGATGAGTTCGCCATGGGCTCCTCCAACGCCACCTCCGCCTTCGGCCCGGTGATCAACCCGTGGACCCGTGCCGGCGATAACCGCCAACTCGTCCCCGGTGGCTCGTCCGGCGGCTCCGCGGCCGCCGTCGCCGCCCGCCTCGCCCTCGGCGCCACTGCCACTGATACCGGCGGCTCCATCCGCCAGCCCGCCAGTTTCTGCGGTATCGCCGGCATCAAGCCGACTTATGGCCGCTGCTCGCGCTGGGGCGTGGTCGCGTTCGCCTCCTCGCTGGATCAAGCCGGCCCGATCGCCCGCACCGTGGAGGATTGCGCCATCCTGCTCGGCTCCATGGCCGGCTACGACGCGAAAGACAGCACGTCCGCCAACCTCGCCGTGCCAGATTTCGCCGCCGCCTGCCGCCGCGGCGTCAAGGGCCTGCGCATTGGCGTGCCGCGCGAATACCGCTCAGACGACATGCCTGCGGAAATCGAAACCATGTGGCAGCAGGGCCTGTCCTGGCTGCGCGACGCCGGGGCGGAAATCGTCGATGTGTCGCTGCCGCACACCAAATACGGCCTGGCGACCTACTACATCGTCGCCCCCGCCGAAGCCTCCTCCAACCTCGCCCGCTACGACGGCGTCCGCTACGGCGCCCGCAGCCAGGGCGCGGATCTAATCGACCTCTATGAGAACACCCGCGCCGAAGGCTTCGGCGCCGAGGTCAAGCGCCGCATCATGATCGGCACCTACGTGCTCTCGGCCGGCTACTACGATGCCTATTACATCCGCGCGCAGAAAGTCCGCAGCCTGATCCTGCAAGACTTCACCAACGTGTTCGCCAAGGTGGATGCGCTGCTCACCCCCACCGCCCCCTCCGCCGCTTTCGGCCTCGGCGAACGGATGGACGACCCGCTGAAGATGTATTTCAACGACGTCTTCACCGTCCCCGCCAACATGGCCGGCATTCCCGGCATGTCCGTCCCCGCCGGGCTCGATGCCAACGGCCTGCCGCTCGGCCTGCAAGTGCTCGGCAAACCGTTTGATGAGGAAACCGTCTTCGCGGTCGCGCAGGCGATCGAAACGGCGGCGCAATTTACCACCCAGCCCTCCATCCGGGCGAAAGGTTAGCCGATGGCCTACACAATCGAGGGCAACACCGGCCCGTGGGAAATCGTCGTCGGGCTGGAAGTGCACGCCCAGGTGATCAGCAGGGCCAAATTGTTCAGCGGTGCCGCCACCGATTTCGGCGCCCCGCCCAACAGCCAGGTCAGCTTCGTCGATGCGGCCTTCCCCGGCATGCTGCCGGTGCTGAACCAGGAATGTGTCGCCCAGGCGGTGCGCACCGGGCTGGGCCTGAACGCGCAGATTAACCTGACCAGCCGGTTCGACCGGAAAAACTACTTCTACGCCGATCTGCCCAGCGGCTATCAGATCAGCCAGTTCGAACACCCCATCGTCGGCACCGGCGTGGTGGAAATCGAACTCGCCGATGGCAGCACCCGCCAGATCGGCGTCACCCGGCTGCATCTGGAACAGGATGCCGGCAAATCGATGCACGACCAGAGCCCGACCAAAACCTATGTCGACCTGAACCGCTCCGGCGTCGGCCTGATGGAAATCGTCAGCGAGCCGGACATCCGCAGCCCCGAGGAAGCCGGCGCCTATCTGCGCAAATTGCGCTCCATCCTGCGCTATCTCGGCACCTGCGACGGCAACATGGAAGAAGGCTCGATGCGGGCGGACGTCAACGTCTCCGTCCGCAAAACTGGCGAGGCCTATCGCACCCGCTGCGAGGTCAAGAACGTCAACTCCATCCGCTTCGTCATGCAGGCGGTGGAAGTCGAAGCCATCCGCCAGATCGAGGTCTGGGAAAGCGGCGGCGAAGTGCAGCAGGAAACCCGCCTGTTCGACAGCGCGCGCGGCGAAACCCGCTCCATGCGCAGCAAGGAAGACGCGCACGATTACCGTTACTTCCCCGATCCGGATCTGCTGCCGCTGGTGCTGGAACAATCCTGGGTCGATGCCCTGCGCGCCGCCTTGCCGGAATTGCCGGACACCAAACGCGCCCGCTTCATCAGCGACTACGGCCTGACCCCGTATGACGCTGGCGTGCTGGTGGCGGAACAATCCACCGCCTTGTTCTTCGAAGCCGTCGCCCAGGGCCGCGACGCCAAGCAGGCCGCCAACTGGGTCACCGGCGATTTGTTCGGCGCGCTCAACCGCACCGGCACCAGCATAGAAACCAGCCCGGTCTCGGCCGAAAACCTCGGCGCCTTGCTCGACCTGATCGCCGATAACACCATCAACGGCAAAATCGCCAAACAGGTGTTTGAGGAGATGGTCGCCACCGGCGCCGCCCCGGCCGCCATCGTGGAAGCCAAGGGCCTGCGCCAGGTCACCGATACCTCGGCCATCGACGCTGCGGTGGATGCGATCATGGCCGCCAACCCGGACAAAGTCGCCGAATACCGCTCCGGCAAAGACAAACTCTTCGGCTTCTTCGTCGGTCAGGTGATGAAGGCCATGGCCGGCAAAGGCAATCCGGCCCTGGTCAACACCGCCATCAAGGCCAAACTGGGGTGAACTGGCGCCTCATCGTGGCCGCGCTGCTGCTGGCGATGCCAGCGGCGGCGCAGCCGATCTCGGTGCTGACCTATCACCGCTTCGACCCGGCGCAGGCCAATGCCTCCACAATCGTCACCACCCCGGTCTTCGCCGCGCAGATGGACTGGCTGCAAACCCACCACGTCCAGGTGCTGCGCCTGCGCGACGTCGTCGATATCGTCGACCACAAAGCCCCGCCGGTTACCGAACCGGCGGTTGCCATCACCGCCGATGATGGCTGGCGCACCGTCTACACCCAGATGTTCCCGATCATCCGCAAGCTAAACCTGCCGGTCACGCTGTTCATCAACCCGCCCACCATCGGCCATGGCGGCGCCTATCTCACCTGGGCGCAAATCGATGAAATGCGCGCCTCTGGTCTGGTGGACATCGAAGCGCACACCCAATCCCACCCCAATTTCAACGATCAGCGCGCCCAGCTCACCCCGGCCGCCTATACCGCCTTCATGGACCGCGAAATCGCCGGTTCGCGCGCCGATCTGCTGGCGCATGGCGATAGCGGCGCCTGGCTCGCCTGGCCCTACGGCATCAACAACCCCGCTTTGCACGATGCCGCCAGCCGCGCCGGCTTCCGCGCCGCCTTCGCGCTCGGCTCCCGCCCGGTGCTGGCCGATTCGCCCCTGTTCGCCCTGCCGCGCTATCAGGTCTACAACACCGATACCGCACCGCGCTTCGCCGCCATCGTCGCCGGCCAGCCACGCCACTGAAGGGACCGCCAATGTCGATCGAACTCTGGACCTGGAACACCCCCAACGGCCGCAAGATCAGCGTCGCCCTGGAAGAAATGGGCCTGCCCTACAGCGTGCATCCGGTGAATATCGGCCAGAATGAGCAGTTCAAGCCGGATTTTCTGAAAATCAGCCCAAATAACCGCATCCCCGCCATCGTGGACCCAAACGGCCCCGGCGGCGCTCCGATCAGCGTGTTCGAATCCGGTGCGATCCTGATCTATCTCGGCCAGAAAACCGGCAAATTCTGGCCCGCCGACCTGCGCGCCCAAGTGCCGGTGCTGGAATGGCTGATGTGGCAAATGGCCGGCTTCGGCCCCATGCCCGGTCAGGTGCATCATTTCCTGCAAGTGGAAAACGAGGCCGACCGCCGCTACGGCCTGGAACGCTACAGCAAGGAAACCCGCCGCCTGTATGGCGTGGCCGATCGCCGTCTGGCCGAGGTCGAATTTTTCGCCGGCGATATCTCCATTGCGGACTTCGCCATCCTCGGCTGGGCCTGGCGCCACGAACGCCATCTGGTGGACCTCGCGGATTTCCCCAACGTCAAACGCTGGTATGAAACCATGATGGCCCGCCCGGCCACCGCCCGCGGCTTCGCGGTGGCGCTGAGCTAACCCGCGAGCGTCGCCAACCAGGATTGGGCGGCTTCGGAGCCAAGCAGAATTTCCACCAGCCTGGCCCGATCCATCCTGGTCTCCCGCCCATCGCCATTTTGCGGTGCCAACTGCTCGGCACAGGCTTGCAAGGCGCGGTCGTAATGCGCCGCGCCGCCAATCCGTCGCGCCGCCTGTTCCATCCGCCGCAGGCTATGCGCCGCGCCCTCCAGATGGATCACCGTCGCATCATCGGCGCTGGCCAAACCACCGGCGGGCAGCAGCACCTGTTCGCTGAGCGCCTCGCCAAACGCCGCGCGACATTCCGCATCCGCCCGCTCCCGCGCCCGCCGGAGCCGTGCCAGCCGGCTGGGCCGCTCCCGTGACCGGCTTTCCAAATCGTCGAACAACACCGCCAGCCGGCTCACATCGCGCTCCGCCTCCACCAGATCTCGCGGCAGCGGCGCGGTGGTTTCCAGCCGATCGACCACAAAATCCATCGCCTGCTCCGCCGCCATGCGCAGGCGCGGATCAATGTCCGTCCCCGCCAGCCGCTCGGTCAGGCTGCGCAGGCTCGGTTGGTCGGGGATGATTTCGGTCAGGATGGCCAGCAGCGTCGTCAACGCCAGCGGCCCGGCGCGGGCGACGGCGGAAACCAAGGGCTCCAGCCGATCCAACGGCACCGGCAAGCCGGCCAGATGGATCTGTTGCAGCACGTTCAACGAAATGGCACAGCCCAGCATCGCGGCAATCACCGGGGCCAGGGCGGCGTAATCCTGTTCACGCAGGCCGCTCGCGACCGTCCAGTTGGCCGGCATCGGCGCGGACGCCAGGCATTTGGCGGCCTCAGGCCACAGCAAATCCCCGACCGCAATGACCGTCGCCGTCGCATCCGCCCGCTGCCCTGCCAGTCTGGCATCAATTTGGCTGGCCAGCTGCGGCTGGTTCTGCCGCACCGTGTCCGCCAGCGGCCGCAATGCGGACCGCGGAATGCCCGGCGCGTCGCGCTTCCAGTCCGCCGGCTGCAAAATCAGGCTGTCCAGCGGGGTGAACAGCAGGCGCTCAAACGTCAACGGTCGCACCGGGCGCAGTCGCGCCAGCCGCGGGCGCAACGGCACCAGCAGCGCATCGGCCGCGCCGCGATGCGGCAACTTGTCAAGCATTGCTACCACGCGGATGATTTTATCGTCCTGGGCGGAGACCAATTCACCGCCCAACCGACGCAGTTCCGTGCCGCTCATGCCGCTTTCACCAACGTCGCCACCACGCGCTCATTGCGGGCCACCAGATCGGCGAGGGTGACCTGGCTGTTCCAATCGATAAAACCTCCGGCCGCGTCAGCCGATGCCGCGCCCTCCGCCCCGCGCAAATCCGGCGGCGGCGTCACCCCCGGCATACCCCAACTCAGCGCCTCGGTCGGCAGTTTCGGTGCCTGGCTGGCCATTTCCAACAATGCCAGCCGGTTTGGTATCGGCTGCCGGCTGGTGGCTTCCTGCCACAACGCGCAAATCCGGTCCCAACCATCCATCACCCAGTCGATCCGGCACAACGCCTGCGACACCACCAGCGGCTCGCGCTGAAACGCCAGCATCAAGGCCGGCAGATCGGCGAGCCGCTGTTCCACATCGGCCAGCAATGCCGCCGCCAGCGTGTGGCTGGACTGGCTCAGCGTGGCCAGCGTCAACATGTCCCGCGTCGCCCCGGCGGCGGTCGCCGGATCTGGCAACGCGCGGGCCATCGCGCCCAACCGTGCCACGCGGCGCGCCATGCTGTGGTTGCGCGTTTGCGGCATGATACCGATTTCCGCGAGCATGTCGGCGCAGGCCAGCAAACTCGCCATCAGAATTTTCCCGGGGCAGTTCAGCCGAGCCGCTAACGCGTCGATGGCGTTGTCTGATCCCGTCTGCTCGGCCAACGCCTGCCGCAAGGCGATGCGGGCGTTGAATTGCGCGGTCATCAACGCCGGCTCGGCCAGTTCGGCGCTCCGCATTGCCGCACGCCCGGTAATGCCGGTCGCCACCACCGTGCGCACCGCCTTGCGAATCGCCCCAGGGGTAAAAGCGGCCAACGGGGTAATCTCGGCATGCAATTTGGTATCGTGTAGCGTTGGCTGGCAGATAGCCTGCATGTTCCGCAGCGGCAGAATGTAGACCCCCCGGCCGCCAGACGGATTGCAAACCATCAATTCGGCCGCCCCATTGGGGCCGTTGCGCACATACGCCCCGCCCAGCACCGGCGTGGTAAACGGCACGGACGCCCCACGCTCTGCATAGGTCGGCGGTGTTTGGTCGCTGATCGGCGCAACTTGCGCCAGGTTAATGGCTTGGGACATGCGGATACCTGCAAAGCTCGCTGGCCGCAGTGTCCGCCAAAACCATGAACGAACACTTTCCCCAATCCGCCAGCACCGGATCAATGCGAACGATTACGGCGCCATTTTCACCGCGGTCAGATCATCCATCGCCGGCCGTCCGGTCAAAAACCGCCAATGGTGCCACAACAGCCGCGCCGCCAGGCCGCGCCAGGGCCGCCATCCCTCTGCCAGCGCCCGCAACGCTTTGGGCGTCGGCCGGGTATCGAGCCCCTTCAACGCCGCCACCGCTGCCGCCAAGGCCAGGTCCCCGGCGGGGAATACATCCGGCCGGCCCAGCGCGAATAACAGGTAAATCTCCGCCGACCACGGCCCCATGCCGCGCACGGCAGAAATCGCCGCAATCGCCTCGGCATCCTCCATCGTCGCCAATTGCGCGGTGGCCAACCGGCCGCTGGCAAAGGCTTCGGCCAATGAGTACGCGTGCGCCACCTTGGGCCGCGATAGTCCAGCGCCGCGCAAAATCGCCTCGTCCAACAGCAACAACCGCCCAGGCTCCAGCGCCCCATCCACCGCCTGCAAGCGGCGCCAGATCGCGGCAGCGGCGGCATTGCTGATTTGTTGGCCAACAATCGCCTGCAACAACCCGGCAAAGCCCGGCTGACGGCTGCGCCAGGGCAGGGGGCCGGCGGCCGGGATAATGCCCGCCAGATCCGGATCAAGCCGCACCAGTGCCGCCAACCCGGCCTGCGCTTCGGCCGGCGGGTGGGGAAAACTCACACTTTGTTTCATGCCGGGCACAGCAGATGTTGTTCCAACCAACCTGGGGACGGGTGTATAATACCACCATGATGCAACATCTCGAACTCTCCACCGCTCGATCCAATGATGTCGCGCCCGCGCCACGCATTCTCGTGGTGGACGATGATCGCGAAATCCGGGAGTTACTCGCCCGCTTTCTGGAACGCGAGAACTTCAAGGTTGTCACCGTGCGCGATGCGGCAGAGGCCCGCAAGGCCATGGCGGCAGCGCATTTCCAACTCATCGTGCTCGACCTGATGCTGCCCGGTGAAACCGGGCTGGAATTCGCCCGCGCCCTGCGCACCCCCTCTGGCGACGGTAGCACGTTGGAACATCGCGACATCCCCATCGTCATGCTCACCGCCTTGGGGGAGGAGGTGGACCGCATCATCGGCCTCGAACTCGGCGCCGACGACTATCTGGCCAAGCCGTTCAGCCCGCGGGAATTACTGGCCAGGGTGCGCGCCGTCCTGCGCCGCGCGGGGGAAACCGCAGCGGCGCCCAGCAGCGGCAAGCCCACCCGCATGGTGTTCAGCGGCTGGACGTTGGACCTGTCGCGCCGACGCCTGCTCAACCCAGATGGGGTCGAAACCCCTCTGACGGGTGGCGAGTATGAACTGCTGGTGATTTTGGTGGAACGCGCCAATCAGGTCCTCACCCGCGATATGCTGATGGACCTGTTGCGTGGCCGCCAGTCCGGCCCGTTCGATCGCGCGATCGATGTTGCGATCAGTCGCCTGCGCCGCAAGTTGGAAGATGATGGCCGTAACTCGCAACTGATCAAAACCGTTCGCGGCGGCGGCTACGTGCTCGCTGCCCACGTGTCGCTGCGCTGACCGCCCCCCGGCAAGCTTGAGGATGCACTGGCCCGGTTGGCACCACCGCCTGGGTGCGTGGCTCCCCGGCAGCCTCGCCAGCCGCACCGCGATCCTGCTATTGCTCGGCCTGTCGCTGGTGCAAGGCACCAGCTTGCTGATCCACGCATTGGATCGGCTAGACCTGCAAACCATCGCCGAACTGCGCGACGCGGCTGTCCGGTCCATCAGCCTCTACCGCGCAGTCGCGCTGTCACCGCCCGACAGCCGCGCCGCCGTCATCGTCGAAGCGGGTAGCGTACAGGACATCGCCGCCACCCTATCAACCGCCCCGCCGATTTCAGACCTGCCGTTCGCGACGCCAGAATTACAACGCCAGATCCGCGCGGACATGTTGCTGGTACCGATGCCCCAGCCGGACCGCCCATTGCAAATGGTGCTCCTCGGCGGCCCGGCCTATGGCAGGATGATCCTGGGCATCCCCTTGGGGGACCGGAACTGGGTGAACATGACCGTCACCCTGCCGCCCCCGCGCGCCTGGCACTCCCCCAACTTCCTCGCCGCCTTCCTGCTGATGACCGCCTTTGCCGGGCTGATGTCGCTGATCGCCGCCCGCCGGCTGATCGCCCCGGTGGGCACTCTCGCCTCGGCCGCCGATGCGCTGGGGCGCGACGTTAACGCACCAGATCTGGCGGAGGATGGTCCCACCGAACTCGCCGCCGCCGCCAAGGCCTTCAACACCATGGCCGAGCGTATCCGCCGCTTCGTGCAGGACCGCACCTTCATGCTCACCGCCATCGGGCACGATTTGCGCACCCCGATCACCCGGCTGAAACTGCGGGCCGAGTTCGTCGAGGATGAGGAATTGCGCGGCAAAATCCTGGCCGACTTGGATGAATTGCAGGCGATGGTCTCCGCGACCCTCGCCGTCGGGCGCGACATCACCGCCGATGAACCGGCCACCCGGGTCGATCTGGTGGCGCTCTTGCGCACCTTGCTCGACGAAATTTCCGACACGTATCCGGATCGTGACGGGGATCTGGTCTATGTCGGCCCCGACAGCCTGCCGATCCATGCCCGTCCGCTGGCGCTCAAACGCGCGCTCAGCAACCTCGTGCTCAACGCGCTCGCCTATGGCGGCCGGGCGGAGGTGCGGCTGACCCCGAGCGTCAATGGCCTGCTGCAACTGGCCGTGGTGGATAACGGGCCCGGCATCCCAGCGGAGAAGCTGGATCAGGTCTTCCAGCCATTTCAGCGCGGCGAAGTCAGCCGCAGCCGGGAAACCGGCGGCGTCGGCCTCGGCCTGACCATCGCCCGCAACATCCTGCGCGCCCATGGCGGCGACGTAACCCTCAGCAACCGCCCGGAAGGTGGGCTGATGGCGCTGGTGGTCATGCCGGTTTAGCTGCGGACTCAGACCTGATCGCGCGCCGCCGCCAGCCGATACACCACATGCCGCCGCAACACCGATCCCTCCGGCAGGTTCGGATGGTCGAAATCCGCCGCCGCATCGCGGGTCATGCCCAGCCGCTGCATCACCGCCTGCGACCGTGCATTGCCGGTTGCGGTGAAGGCGATCACCTCATCCAGCCCACAGCGGTCGAACCCATCCTGCAACGCCGCCCGCGCCGCCTCGGTCGCGAAGCCGCGCCCCCACCAGGCGCGCCCCAGCCGCCAGGCAATCTCCACCCCCGGTGCATTCGGCATTCCCGGCCGCAGCCGCAGCAGCCCCACCGCGCCGATCAGCGGCGACACCCGTCCGGCCGCCTCCACCGCCCACAGCCCGAAGCCATGCCGGCCCCAATGCACGATCTGGCGCGCAATCCACGCGTCGGACGCCGCCCGGTCCATCGGCCCGCCCAGCATCTCCATCGTTTCCGGGTCGGCATGTACGGCGGCCAGACGCTCGAAGTCATCGTCCCACCACGGCCGCAACAACAGGCGCTCGGTGGCGATCATCCGGCCAGCATCTCCAACACCCGCGCGGCATGCGGGATCGGCGCCACGGCGCCATAGCCCTCGCACTTCAACGCCGCCGCGCATCCGGCATAGCGCGCCGCCTGCGCCGGCGTATCGCCCAGGATCAGCCGCGCCAGGAAACTGCCGCAAAACGCATCGCCCGCCCCGGTGGCATCCACCGGACGGCAAGGGAAGGGGGGGATCACCTCCCGCCGTTCTGCGGTGGCCAGCACCGCACCCTCGGCGCCGCGCTTCAGCACCACCAGCTTCGGGCCAAGCCGCAGATAAAAATCGATGATCGCATCCGTTTCGGTCAGGCCAGTTAGCGTGATCGCATCATCCAGGCTCGGCAACACGATGTCGCACTCGGCAATCGCCGCATGCATCGCCGCCGCCGCCGGGCCGGGCGCCCATAATTTGGCGCGGTAATTGGTATCATACGCCACCGGCACCCCGGCCGCCCGGGCAATCGCAATCGCCCGCCGCACCGCCGCATCGGCAACCGGCGAAATCCCCTGGCTGATGCCGGAGGCATAGAGCATCTTAGCCCCGGCAATCAGCGCCTCCGGTACATCGTCCGGCCCGAAGAAACAGGCCGCCGAATCGCGCCGATACGGCAGAAACGCATGGCCGTTGGTGTCATGCGTCACGAAATACACCGCCGTCTGCCGCGCCGGATCGCGGCGGATCGCGGACACATCCACCCCCTCCGCCTGCCACAACGCCATAAACCGGTCGCCCGGCCAGTCCTGCCCGATCGCGGTCAGATACGCCGCGCGCACCCCTTGTCGCGCGGCGGCTATGGCGGCGTTGGAGGTATCGCCGCCATAGCCCTCCAGATAATGCCGCGCACCATCGGCACCCACCGGCAACTGGTTAAATTCCAGCATCGGCTCGCCGATGGCAACAAAGTCCACGCTCATGCGCTGGGCGCCATGCCCGGCAACGCCTGCGCCACGGCGGCAATGGCAGCCCGATTGCCGGCGCGAATGGCCTTTTCATCCACCAGCGCGCCGCCCATGCCCACGAAGGCGGCGCCTGCCGCCAGGAAGGCCGCCACATTGCCCGGCTCCACCCCGCCGGTCGGGCAGAACGCCACGCCCGGAAACACGCTCGCCAACGCCTTAATATGGCCGGGGCCACCCACGGAGGATGCCGGGAAAATCTTCACCACATCCGCCCCCGCCGCCAGTGCCGCGCGCACCTCGGTCGGCGTCAGCGCGCCCAGCATCAGCGCCGCATCCGCCGCCCGGCACGGCGCGGACAGGCTGGCATCCACCCAGGGCGCCACCAGAAACTTCGCCCCCGCGTCCAGGCAGGCTTTGGCGCTGGCCGCATCCGGCACGGTGCCAGCGCCAATCAACAAGGTCGGATCGGCAGCCAATTCGGCGATCAGCCGGGGGGCGTCCGGAATGGTCAGGGTAATTTCGAAAATCCGCAGCCCCTCCGCCCGCAACCACGCCACCGCCGTGGCAGCGGTGGCAGCGTCGGAGGTGCGGATCACCGGCACCACACGGGCGGCGCGCAACTGGGCAATCAGGCTGGTCTTGTCGGCTGGCATCATCGGCTCTCCTTGCCGGCCGACAATGCCATGTCGCCGCCGGATCGGCTACCGCGTTTGGGCGCTGGCCTGCAGCAGCAGGTCCGCTTGGGCATCGAGCTGCGCGGCGCTCGCGTTCAAGTCCTGCACCTGCCCATCCAAAGTGCCAAGCCGTGCCTGCAAGGTCTGTAACGCCGTGCTCAACCCGCCGACATTGCCCTGCAACGCATCCATCTGGGCCCGCCAACGCGCCACTGCCTCCCGTTGCCGCTCCAGCGCCGTATCCAGGGCGGCCAGTGCCGTCCGCAACCGTGCCTGCGCATCCTCCTGGCGGCTGGCCGGCGCCGGCTTTGCACGTCCGGGAAACGCGATGATCTCAGCCGAACCGATTTGCGGCGACGTCTGTGAAACCAACTCGGACATGCAATGCTCCATCGGGCTGTGATGGATTAACAAAACATGAATGGGCGCAAAAGTCGAACTAATTATCAAAAATGAAACGTTCGTTTACGAATCCCCTGCCGCGGAAACCCCCGGCTCCGCCTTGGCCGGCTGCGCATCGCGCCGCAGGCGATGCTCGCCCAGAAACAGCAGGATCGGCGCGGCAATGAAGATCGAGGACGACGTGCCGACCACGATGCCGAACAACATACACCACGCAAACCCAGACAGTGTGGACCCGCCAAACAACGCCAAGGGCAGGCTGGCAAGGAACACCGTCAGCGAGGTGCCCAAAGTCCGCCCCAGCGTCTCGTTGATCGACAGGTCGATCAGCTCCCGCAGCGGCATGGTTTTGTATTTGCGCAGATTTTCCCGCATCCGGTCATACACCACCACCTTGTCATTGGTGGAGTAGCCAATAATCGTCAGGATCGCGCCCACCATCACCAGGTCGAAATCCAACCGCGTCACCGCCAGGAAGCCGATCGCCTTGGTCACGTCCAGGATCAGCGTCACCACCGCGCCGACGGCGAACTGCCACTCGAAGCGGAACCAGATATAAACCAGGATCATCGCCAGGCTGAAGCCCAGCGCCGCCATGCCGTCGCGAAACAACTCGTTGGACACCGAGGCCCCGACCGCATCGGTGCGCAACACCCGGGTGCCCGGCTGCGCCGCCTCCAGCGCGGTGCGCACTTTGCTCACCACCACCTGCGTCGCCGCTTCGGTCGTCTGCGCTTCCAGCCGGATCGCCACCGAACTGTCATCGCCAAACCGCTGCACCCCCTCGGTGCGCAGCCCCTGGCCTGACAACGCGGCGCGGATTTTGCCGATATCCGCGGCGGCGGGGGTTTTCACCTCCATGATGATCCCGCCTTTGAAGTCGATGCCGAGCGACAGGCCGGGATAGAAAAACAGGCAGACCGAGGCAATCGACAGCACTGCCGACACCGCCAGCCCCAAAAACCGGCCGCGCATGTAGTGGAAGTTCAGATTATCCGGAACCAGCCGGAACATCGGGCGCATGAACATCGATGCTCTCCTATACCGGCAGAACGCTGGGGCGGGTGCTGGCATACCACCGCACCATGAACAGCCGCGCCAGCATGGTGGCGGTGAAGATGGAGGTGACGATGCCAACGGTAATGGTCACCGCAAAGCCACGCACCGGCCCGGCACCAAAGGCAAACAGCATCACATGCGCCAGGAACGCGGTCGCGTTACTGTCGATAATGGTCGAAAACGCCCGCTGGAAGCCCACTTCCATCGCATTCAGCGGGCTGCGGCCATTGCGCACCTCCTCGCGGATACGCTCATTGATCAGGATGTTCGCATCCACCGCCATGCCCAGCGTCAGCAGGATGCCGGCCATCCCCGGCAAGGTCAGCGTGGCTTCCAGCAGCGACAAAATCGCCGCCATCAAGATCAGGTTGGCCAGCAGCGCCACATTGGCGAACCAGCCGAACAGCCCGTAGAACACCGCCATAAACACCATCACCAGCACGAAGCCGACGGCGAGGGCGATGGCGCCGGCCCGGATCGCATCGGCGCCCAGTTCCGGCCCAACGCTGCGTTCTTCCACCACCGTCAGCGGCGCCGGCAGCGCACCGGCGCGCAACAGCACCGAAAGATCGGTGGCCGAAGCGGCGGTAAAGCTGCCGCTGATCTGCCCGCGCCCGCCGGTAATCGGCTCACGGATCACCGGGGCGCTGATCACCTTGTCGTCCAGCACAATCGCGAACGGATGGCCCACATTGGCCCGGCTGATCTCGGCGAAGCGGCGGGTGCCCAGCGAGTCGAAGGTGAAGTTCACCACCCATTCGCCGTTCTGGCTGTTCTGCCCGGCGCGCGCGTCGGTCAGGTTGGCGCCATCCACTTCCACCCGCCGGCGCACGGCGATCTTCTGCCCGCCTTTGCCTTCCATCGGCAGGAAATCCACCCCCGGCGGCGGCGCGCCGGTCATATTGGCGGTCTCGTCGGTCAGCCGGAAGGTCATCCGCGCGGTCTTGCCGAGCAGTTGCTTAATCCGGTTCGGGTCCTCGATGCCGGGCAGTTGCACGATGATGCGCGCATCGCCCTGGCGGGCGATAATCGGTTCGGACACCCCGGTCTCATCCACCCGGCGCCGCACGATCTCGATGGATTGCGCCACTGCGGCGGCGGCCCGTTCCTTCAGCGCCACCGGGGACAGCGTGATGGTAATCTGCCCGTCATCCTGGGTATCGAACAGCAGGTCCGGCCGCTGGCCCGGCACGGTGGCCGCCGCCAGTTCGCGCTGCGCCGTCATCGCCGCCGCCTGCTTGTCGGCATCGTTGATCCGCACCAGCAAACGCTGCTGCGCCTGCTGCACCGACACCACGAAGCGGGTGATCCCGGCCCGGCGCAAGGTCTGCCGGGCATTATCGCCCAGGCTGTCCAGCCGCTCCTTCATCACCGTGGTCATATCCACTTCGAGCAGCAAATAGCTGCCGCCGCGCAGATCGAGCCCAAGGTGGATCGTGCGCCACGGCATCCAGTTCGTCGGCGGGGCGAACAGGTTGGGCAGACACAACAGCAGGCCGGCCAGACACACGCCCAGCACCGTCCAGGTTTTCAGGCGGCTGAAATACATCATGCCGAAACGCACCCTCGATCAATCCGAAGCGCGGGCCGTAGCCTGCGCCGGCCCGCTCGGCAACCCCTTTCGTCATTTCCAGGGCCTTGGAGCGACGCCAGCAGGGCTGCTAGGACCGTGTTGCAGAAGGAACCGGGCATGACCGAGCGCGTTTTACGGATGGGCGTGGCAGGGGCCGGCCATTTTGGCCGCTTCCACAGTCAAAAGGTCGCGGCCAATCCGCGCGCCGAACTGGTCGGCATTTACGACCGCGATCCGGCCCGCGCCGCCAGCGTGGCGGCCGAACTCGGCACCACGGCTTTGGACTGGCCGGCCCTGCTGGCTGCGTGTGACGCCGTGGTGGTCGCCGCCCCGGCCGAGGCGCATTTCCCCCTCGCCGCCGCCGCCCTGCAAGCCGGCCGCCACGTGCTGGTGGAAAAACCCATCGCCGCAACCTTGGAGGAAGCCGACCGTCTGGCCGTCCTCGCCGCCCAGCATCAACGCGTGCTGCAAGTGGGCCATCTGCTGCGCTTCACCCCCGAACACGCCGCCATCCGGGCGCAGATGCCCAACCCGATCTTCATCGAATGCATCCGCATCGCGCCCTTCAAGCCGCGCGGCACCGATGTCTCGGTCGTGTTGGACCTGATGATCCACGACCTCGATCTGGTGCTGTCGCTGGTCGATGCGGAATTGGAAACGGTGGACGCCATCGGCGCTCCGGTGGCGAGCCCGTTTGAGGATATCGCTAATGCCCGCCTCGGTTTTGCGAACGGCACCGTCGCCATGATCACCGCCAGCCGCATTTCCCTGCGCACCGAACGCAAAATGCGGCTATTCGGCCAGGACGGCTACCTCAACGTCGATTTCGCCAATCGCACCTTGCTGCGCATGGGCCGTGGCGGCGCCGGCCTGCCGGTGCCGGGCATGCCGGAGGCGACCATGCAGCAGATCACCTGGCCGGAGCAGGATGCCCTCGCGGCCGAACATGCCGGCTTCGTCGCCGCCGTGCTCGATGGCGCCCCCATCCGGGTCGATGCCGCCGCCGGCCGCCGCGCGCTCGCCGCTGCCCTCGCGGTCGCCGACAGCATGGCCCAGGCCAAAGCCAAAGCCGTAGCCTCGGGGTTGATCCGCTAAATCCATTGCCCACCAACCGGGAGAGACGCCGCATGCAAACCCTCACCACCGGACTGCGCTTCCCTGAAGGCCCGGTCTGGCTCAAGAATGGCGCGATCGCGCTGGTCGAAATCGAGCGCAAAACCGTCACCATCGTCGCGCCAGACGGCAGCCAACGCATCCTCTCCCGCCATGAAGGCGGCCCCAACGGCCTCGCCGTCGGCCCGGATGGCGCGTTTTACGTCTGCAACAATGGCGGCTTCACCTGGCATGAACGCGACGGCCTGCTCCGCCCCGGCTACCAACCCCCCGATTACGTCACCGGCCGAATCGAGCGGGTGGACCCGGCCACCGGCGCCGTCACCCTGCTGTATGACCGCTGCGGCGAGCATAACCTGCGCGGCCCGAACGACATCGTCTTCGACACCGAAGGCGGCTTCTACTTCACCGATCTCGGCAAAACCCGCCCGCGCGACCGCGATCAGGGCGGCATTTACTACGCCAAAATCGATGGCAGCTTCATCACCGAAGTTGCCTATCCGCTGACCACGCCCAACGGCATCGGCCTGTCGCCAGATGGCAGCACCGTCTACGCCGCCGAAACCGCCACCGCGCGGGTCTGGGCGTTCGACCTCGCCGGCCCCGGAAAAATCAAGCGCGCCCCCGCGCCCTCACCGCATGGCGGGCGGCTGGTGGCGACACTGCCGGGCTATCAGATGTTCGACAGCCTGGCGATCGACGCCGCCGGCAATATCTGCGTCGCCACCCTGGTCACCGGCGCCATCACCGTGATCTCCCCGGCCGGGGAGGTGCTGCGCGTGGTGAAATTCCCCGATGCGATGACCACCAATATCTGCTTCGGCGGGCCCGATCTGCGCCGCGCCTTCGTCACCCTCTCCTCCACCGGGCAGTTGGTGGCGCTGGATTGGACCGATGCGGGGTGGGACGTACCGGGTCTGCGGCTGAACTACGAAATCTGAAGCATCGGCCACAGCGCCGCCCGCAGGCTGGGCACATCCTCCACCTCAGCCTGCGGCGTTTCCAGCCAGCTGCGCGGACGCTGCCGGCGATGCCGCCCGGTGCGAAAGCGGATCGTCGCCATGCCCAGCCCGCGCGCCGGGGCGATGTCGTTATCAATCCGGTCGCCCACCATCACCACCGCGCCGGGTGGCACGGCCAATGCGTCGCACGCCTGCAGAAACAGCCGTGGGTCCGGCTTGCGATAGCCGATCGTGCCGGACACGCCTTGCGCGGTGAACAGCGCGAGCAGCCCCGCCGCCTGCAAATCCGCGTGCACGGCGGCCGGTTGATTGGCCGCCAGCCCCAGCGCGATTCCGGCCGCGTGCAGGTCGTGCAACAAATCAGCAATCCCCGGCCGCAACTCAAACCGCCGCGCCGGTAACGCCGCCACCACCTCCGGCCACGCAGCGGGTGCCGCCGGGCCGAGCAACATCCACAAAATCGCCTGATACGCATTGGGCGCGAACTGCGCCACGGCGGCCTCATTCGCTGCGGCGTAGTCCGCCGCCGAGACCGCCCGCCCCAGATGCCGGCTGGCGACGTCTTGCAGCACCGTATCGATCATCGCCTCGGCCGCAACCTCGGTATCAATCGGCCCGCCAATATCCCACAGCACCGCTCGTCTCGCCGTCATCGGCCCCGTCATCGCCGCCCCTCATCGCACCGGCAGGCGCCGCCGCAGCCAAATCTGCGCCGCAGCAAACCGATCCCGCAGCACGGACCGGCGACGGCGGATAAACGCGCGCACCCGGTCACGCGCCGGCCGCAATTTCGCCAGCGCCCAATCCCGCACCCAATGCATCGCCCGCACCACGGCGGCAAACCAGCGCACCCGCAACAATGCCGGCTCGCAGGCGTGGTAGATGAACACCACAATCAGCGTCGCCACCGCGCGCACCGCGACATAGGCGAGCACGCCGCCCACCACCCGCCCATGCGCCAGCAACGCCAGCGCCCAAAACTCCCCCAGTTTGCCCAAAGCTTCCGGCACCAGAAACAACGGCAGAGCGAGCCAGCCGGGCAGGGCGGCCAGCACCGCCCGCAGGCGCTGCAACGCCGCCAGGCCGGCGAGCCGGCGCAACACCGCCAACGCACCGGCCCACAGCACATCCTCCAGCACCACCACCAGCAACGCCAGCGGCAGCAGCAGCAGGTTGAGCCAGCGCCGCGCCCGCCGACGGCGCGCGGCTCTGGCCTCCGCGGGGTTCAGCAATTCGGATGGCCCGGCGGGCAGGATTTGGACCCGCCATTATGCTGCTGTGCCGGCGGATTATTATGCTGCTGCGGCGCCTGATAATGCTGCTGCTGTTGCGGTGCCGGGGCCGAAGGCGCCTGCCGCGCCGCCGGGGCCTGATATTGCGGCGTCTGATGCACCGGCGCCTGCGGTGCCGGCTGCACATGCGGCATCACCGGCGGGGCCTGATGCGCCGGCGCGGCGGCTTGCGGCTGCACCTGCGGCACCTGCGGGATCACCGGTCGCGGCGCGGCGGGTGCCTGCGTTCCCGGCTGCGGCGCCGGCCGCTGCAAGGATTGCGGCTGCTGCCCGCCAGGCTGCGCCGTCGGCAGGTTCACACCGCCCGGGCGCTGCCCCCCCGGTTGCCCGCCAGGCTGGCCGACCTGCGGCACGCTGCTCGGCTGGCGCTGGAATTGCGGCAGCC
Source organism: uncultured Rhodospirillales bacterium (assembly GCA_903893975.1). Lineage (GTDB taxonomy): Bacteria > Pseudomonadota > Alphaproteobacteria > Acetobacterales > Acetobacteraceae > CAITOL01. Next base: position 34,879 of record CAITOL010000189.1, read on the forward strand.
CCGATGGCGCGGTGCCCTGCGGCCGTTGGCTGAACGCCGGCCCCGGCGCCGGGCGTGGCGTCGGCGCCCCGGCCGGCCCCGCCGGCAGGCCGGTCTGATGGCCAAGCCCCGCCGTCGCCTGGGTCGGCCGCACCGGCATGGACGTCAAAGGCTGCGCGCTGTTCAACGTTTGCGGCGAGACCATCCGCGCACTGCGCGCCACCGACTGCGAGTTGGTCATGGCCGAGGCCGGCACCACCGTCGCCGCGCCCCGGTTGGCGAAGTTGTTGTTATTCACAATGGTCACATGGGTGATGTTCACATTGCGCTCATAGGCCGGGCTCACCCGATAGGTCGGGCGATACGCCTCGCGCGGCCCCAACGGAATCCACCCCACCGGGGAGCCGAGGCTGACGCCAACCGCCACCCCCGCGCCAAAACCGACAAAGGCCACCAGCGCCGGCGCATACATCGGCCGACGGTATTCGCCCTCATAGCTCCCGGGAATCCAGCCCCAGCGCGGCCCAAACTGCGCCCAGCGGCCATAATGGAACGGCGCGAAGCCCCAGGGTGCATCGTCCACCCAGGTCCAGCCCCACGGCATCACATACGCCCAATGCCCATGCCGATACGGCACCCAGCCGGCTTCCACCGGCGGATACCAAACCTGGCCATAGTCCGGCGTGCTGTCCCAGGTGCCAGTTTCCGCCAGCGCCTCACCCCCGGTCATTTGCGCCACGGCCGCCGGCGGCGCGTAATTCCCGGTCGGCAGCGGGCGCGGCGGCGCGGCGTTGGCGGCGATGAACGGGTCCGCCGCTTGCGGCCCCACCATGCCCTGGAACGTCTCGGTGCCGGTGATGCGCGCGGTCTGATGCGGTCCAACCGCCAACGAGACGCCGGGCCCAAACACCTGCGCCCGCCCATCCAGCACCGTCACCGCGGTCGGTTGCGCCGTGTCGCCGGTTTCCACCACATATCGCCCCGCCTGCCCCAGCGTGACCGTGCCGCGCGGGGTGCGCAGCGTCACGCTGTCACCCGGGTCCATCTGGGTCAGCGCCAGATACAGATTGCCCTGCGGCAGGGTGGCGGAAAACGTGTGGTCGTCGAGCTTTTCCAGATCGATCTCGGTGCCATGGTCCAGCACCACGCGCGATCCGCCAATTTCAATCTCCGCACTCGCCGCCGGCTCGGTCCAATAGGCCTGGCCGGAGGTCACCGGAAAGTTCAGCGATGCCGGCTGCCACTCGGTCTGCTCGGCGGTGTGGAACGACACGGTCCCGGTCAGCCGCGCCAATCGGCCCACCCGGCCGGGCGGATCAATGCCCACCTGCTCGGCTTGCGCCAGGGCGGCGGGCGTGAGCCCGGGGGCACCTAGCAGCAGGCCGGTTACTGCCAGGGCGCTGAGCACGCGCCCCGCAACATCAAAGCCAGTGCGTGCGGCGGTGGTGGGAATGGTCAACATGACAGACGCTCCAAACGAGATCGCAAACCAATCATAGCAGTGATCATGAGCGTGATTCGTGGCGAAACAACGACGGCCAGCCCTGCCGCAGATGAAATCCTATTCATCTCCGCAATGGACACGCCGCCGCCCCCAGAACTTCACCTTCTCGCCGTAATCCACCGCGATATCTCCGCGGCGCCCAACAGACGGCGCCCCGATGGAGATTACCATGCAACGCCCGCGTCCACGTGTTTCAACACTTGCCGTTCTATTCGGACTGCTCTGCGCGATCAGCCTGCTCGGGCTGACCGGCTGCGTTGTGGCCCCTCCGGGTGGCTATTATGGCGGCGGTCCAGTTTATTACGCCCCACCCGTCGTCGTCGGCGGCTGGTACGGTCACGGCCATTATCGTTAGTGCATTATCGCTTGAGGTTGCTTCAACCGAGCGATAAAATTGCACGATTAAACAAAGATATAGAACATGATCGGACTCTGATCCTGCCGCAACCTCATACGATCATGTTCTAGCGTGTCATACGCCGACGCGGGATATCGCCAGGCCGAACCCGGCTCCCATCAGCGTTACCACGCCGATCAGCACCCGCAGCCGCAACGATAACTCCGCCTGCTCGGTCTCCAGCCGCAGCCGCACCGCCAGTCGCTGGGCGGCCACCCGGTTAACCAGCGCAGCCGGGTCAATCGGCTGTCCGGCCGGCAGCACCGCATCCGCGCTTTCGGCCAGCATCGGCCGGAGCGCGTCCAGCGCCGCCTGTGGATTGGCAGCGTGCGACGCCAACAACACTTGGTCCAGCGTCGTGTCCCGCCGCACCGCGCGCGCCATCGGCAAAGGCGCGACATAGGTGGTCATAATCCCCACTAGCCCGACGACGGCAAAACACATCAGCAGAAAACCGCTGGCCGAGGTAAAGCGACGGGCAGGAGGGGTGGGGGCAGGGGTGTTTGGCGACATGTCCAACTTCCGGATTTGCGCCCGTCTTCGTCCCCTGCGTCGGGCACGTCAAGCACGGCGGCTCTGGCTGCGTTAAGCTAGATTTCATTTTAGTCGATCTAGGGTAGGACACCCAAGTCCGACAGATCGACCACATGCATCTTCCATCGTTTAAAGCCTGGTTTCGTCACGTCATTGCCCGCCCTGGCGGCCAGACGATGGATGCGCTGGCACCAACCGTCGTGTTGCCAGACTTTGCCGATGGCTCGGCGGATACCGGCGTTGCGTCGCATTGGACGGCCAGCCGTCTAGCCATCGAGTCGCAGCTTTGGGGGGATGGCTTCCTTTCCCCCGGTGCCGGCGTGGAACTGGCCCGGCTGGCCCGCCCGCTCGGCCTGTCATCGGCCAGCACCGTGCTGTTGCTTGGCACGGCCACCGGCGGCCCACCCGCCAGCCTGGTGCAGGAATTTGGCGTTTGGGTGGTGGCGCATGAAGCCGATTCGGTCCTGTGTCAGCATAGCGCCGACCGGATTGCTCGTGCGCCCCGCGCCATCGCCAAACGCACTGCCATCGCCGGCTTCGACCCGGCCGCTCCCGCTTTCCGTCCGCGCTACTGCAACCACGCCATCGTGATGGATGCGCTGCGCGATGCCCCGCTGGAGCCCTTTCTGGCCGGCATCATCAGCGCATTGAAGTCGCACGGCCAGATCGTGATGACCGAGCTGGTGGCCGACGCGCCGCTGAACCCCGCCGATCCGGCCATCGCCGCCTGGCTGCGTCTGGAAGGCCGCAGTCCGGGCATGCATAGCGCCCTCGCCGTCAGCCGCGGCCTCGGCCGGCTCGGCCTCGATGTGCGGGTGGAGGAAGACCTGACCGACCGGCCAGGGGAATCGGGTGAAATTTTCATGCTGCGATCAAGCTGACCAGGAAATCATCATCCCATGCTGCAACCTTGCGCCTCAGGCGCAAGGAGTCCTTGGTGGATGCGGTTCGCAGCAGA
>CAITOL010000190.1 GCA_903893975.1 uncultured Rhodospirillales bacterium
CATGAACCTCACCCGTCGTCGTCTGGCCGCCTTTGCCGGCGCGCTGCCTTTCGTGTCCACGGCGCAGGCGGCGGAACGGGTCGCGGTGCTGGGCATCGATGCCGATCCCCCGGGCCTGAACCCGGCTTTGAGCACCGATTACGCCGCCGGCGATATCGGCGCCAAAATCTTTGAAGGCCTGGTCTGGATCGACCGTACCTGGACCCCGCGGCCCGCCCTCGCCACTGCGTGGACGGTGTCGCCCGATGGGCGGGAATATCGTTTCACCTTGCGCCCGAACGTGCTCTGGCACGACGGCACGCCCTTCACCTCGGCGGATGTGCTGTTCACCTTTCAGGACGTGCTGGCAAAATTCCATCCGCGCACATCAGGCGTGCTGAAAACCGTCGGCGCCGTCGTCACCGCACCAGATCCAATGACCGTGGTGATCACGCTGGCGAAACCTTACGCCCCGTTCCTGGTGCAAATGTCGGTCTTCGAAGCGCCGATCCTGCCGCGCCATCTCTACGCAGGCCAAGACATCCAGGCCAATCCGGCCAACCAGGCGCCCATCGGCACCGGTCCGTTCCGCTTCGCCAGCTTCGCCCGTGGCAGCGCCATCACCCTGCTGCGGAACGAAAAATACTGGAGCCAGGTCGGACTGGATAAAGTGATCTTCCAGATCATCCCGCAACCGGCCAATCGCGCCAACGGGCTGGAAACCGGCGAGGTGGATGCGGTGGTGGATTTCTATCTGCCCAAGCCGGACGAACCCCGGCTGATGCAAGTGTCCAGCTTGCAATTCCGCAAAGGCATCAACATTCCCGCCGTCTATATGGTGATGTTCAACACCACCGCCGGCGTGTTCGCCGATGTCCGCGCCCGCCACGCGCTCGCCCAGGTGGCCGACCGCAAGCGGATGGTCACCCAGGTGATGAACGGGCTGGCCCGGCCCGGCTATGGCGCGTTCGGCGATGGCTTTGGCTGGCTGCTGAACCCCGATGCCCGCTACGACCTCGCCTTCAAACCCGATGCCGATGCCGCCCGCGCCGCCCTCAGCGCCGCCGGCTATAAAGGGCAGACCGTGCGCCTGGTGCATGACAGCGCCCGCCCGCAATTACGCGCCACCGCCGCCGTCCTGCGCGACAATCTGCGCAGCATCGGCATGCCGGTCGAAATCGTCGCCCTGGAGCGCTCCGTGCAGATCGATGCGGTTTTCAAGAAACGGGAATTCGATCTGACATTGCAATCGTATTTCTCCGCCGGAGACCCGGCGCTGGGCTATCACCGCATTTACGAAACCGACGCCTCTGGCCGGCCGTTCACCAACCCGACCGGCTATTCCAACCCGGCGGTGGATGCCATGCTCGCCGAAGCCGCCACCGCACCAGACCGCGCCCATCGAGCGGAGCTTTATCGCAAACTGCAAGCCCAGCTCAGCATCGATCTGCCCAGCCTGATTCTGTTTGATGAAGAAACCGCCGATTTCGCCAGCAAGCGGCTCACCGGATTGTGGCCGGCGATTGATGCGCGCGACCAATGGGGTGGCGTGACGCTGGCGGGCTGATGTCGCTGCTGTCCTACACCCTGCGCCGGCTGCTGCACGCCATTCCGCTGCTGCTGGCGGTGGCGGTGCTGAATTTCTGCCTGATCGCCGCCGCCCCGGGGGACCCGGTGACGGCGCTGATCGGCGATTTTCCCGCGCCCGCCGAATACGTCGCCAAAATGCGGCAGGATTACGGGCTGGATCAGCCTTTGCCGGTGCGGCTGGGCCGCTATCTGCAACATCTCGCCAGCCTGGATCTCGGCTATTCCTTCGCCAATCGCATGCCGGTCAGCACGTTGGTGGCCGCCCGGCTTGGGGCGACGCTGAAACTCACCGGCACCGCACTGGCAGTGGCCGCCGTGTTGGGGGTGGCGCTTGGGTTGCTGGCCGCCAGATTGGGCGGCTGGGTCGACCGGCTGGTGCGCTTTGGCGCCACCTTGTCCTACGCCATGCCCGAATTCTGGCTGGGCCAATTGCTGATCCTGGCCTTCGCCATCGGGCTGGGCTGGCTGCCGTCGCAGGGTGCGGCCCCGTTACGCGGCGCGGCGGCGGGCTGGGCCGGCTTCGTGGAAGGCCTGCGCTATCTGTTGCTGCCCGCATCCGCGCTCGCCCTGCGCTACCTGGCCTTGATCGCCCGCATCACTCGCGCCCGCGCCGTTGAGGTGCTGCGGGCCGACTACGTGCTGGCCGCGCGCGCGCGTGGGGCGTCGGAAACCCGTGTGCTGCTCGACCATGTGCTGCGCAACGCCGCACCCTCGGTCATCACCGTCATCGGCTACAACGCCGGCCTGCTGCTGGCCGGCTCCGCTTTGACCGAAACCGTCTTCGGCTGGCCCGGCATTGGCCGCCTGCTGTTCGACAGCATCGCCGCCCGTGATACGCCGACCATGCTGGCGATTTTGCTGATGGTGTCCGCCAGCGTCGTCATCGCCAATTTACTGACCGATGTGCTGCACCGCCTGCTCGACCGGCGGGTCGCCTGATGCGCCCGCCATTGCTCGCCCTCCTCATGTTGCTGCTCTGCGCCATCCTGGCCCCCTGGATCATACCGGGCGATCCGCTGGCCGGGTCCGCGGACGCCTTGCTGGCGCCGCTGCAATCCGGCCACACCCTTGGCACGGACGATCTCGGGCGAGACATGCTGGCCATGCTGCTGCACGGTAGCCGGGTGTCATTGATGGTGGGGCTGGCCTCGTCCGCCTGCGCGCTGCTGGTGGGCGTATTGGCCGGCGCGGTTGCGGGCTGGCATGGCGGTTGGGTTGATGCGCTGGTGATGCGCATCGCCGAGTTTTTTCAAACCTTGCCACGCTTCGTGCTGGCGCTAATTGTCATCGCACTCGCCGGGCCGGGCATCGGCAAGGTCATCATCGTCATCGCCGTGCTCGCCTGGCCGCAAACCGCCCGAGTGGTACGGGCGGAAATCGGCGCCTTGCGGCAAGCCGCCTTCGTGGACGCCGCCCGGCTGGCCGGCATGCCCGACTGGCTCATCGTGCTGCGCGAGGTGCTGCCACAAATCGCCGGCCCGGTGCTGGTGCTGGCGGCGCTGGACGTGGCAACCGCCATTTTGCTGGAAGCCGGGCTGGGCTTTTTCGGCTTGGGCGATCCCAACCTCGCCTCCTGGGGGGCGATGCTGAACCAAGCCCAGCAATATCTGCGTGCGGCGTGGTGGATGTCGATGTTTCCCGGCCTGGCCATCGGGCTGACGGTGCTGCTGTTCAACCTGCTGGGGGATGCGGTCGCCCAGCACCTGGACCCGCGCGGCCGATGACGGCGGTGCTGGACATTGACGCGCTGCACGTGGCGGTGGCCGGCGGCCCAACCCTGGTGGACGGTATCAGCCTGAAGGTCACCGCGGGCCAGACCCTGGGCCTGGTCGGCGAATCCGGGTCCGGCAAGTCGATGACCGCCTATGCCGTGCTCGGCCTGTTTCCCGCGCCCGCCATCCGGGTAACCGGCGGCGCCATCCGGCTTGCGGGCACCGACCTGCTCGGCCTGCCCGCCGATGCCCGCCGCCGCCTGCGTGGCCGGCAGATCGGCATGGTGTTTCAAGACCCGTCGAGCTTCCTCGACCCGTTGCTCACCGCCGGTCGCCATATCGCCGAAGCCTTCCGCGCCCACGGCATCACCACCAATATGCCATCCCGCGTGCAAGCCGCGCTCGCCCGGGTTGACCTGCCCGCCAGCGCCGCCGCGCGCTTCCCGCATGAACTGTCCGGCGGGCAGCGCCAGCGCGTGCTGATCGCCGCCGCATTGGCGCTGGACCCGGCGGTGCTGATCGCCGATGAACCCACCACCGCGCTCGATGTCACCGTGCAGGCCGGCATTCTGGAGGTGTTGCGCCGCGAGGCCAGCGCGCGTGGCCTGGGCGTGTTGCTCATTACCCACGACCTCGGCGTGGTGGCGGAAAATTGTGCGGATGTGGCGGTGATGTATGCCGGCCGCATTGTGGAGCAAGCCGAAGTCCGCCGCCTGTTCCGCGCCCCGCGCCATCCGTACACCCAGGGCCTGCTGGCCAGCGTGCTGGACCCTGGCCGCGACGCGCCCCCCTTTGCCATGCCCGGCGGGGTGCCGCCGGCGCACGCCATGCCCACCGGCTGCCGCTTTCATCCGCGCTGCCCGCTGGTGGTGGCGCAATGCCGCACCACCGCCCCGCCGATGCGCGACGGTGTTGCCTGCTGGCGGGCCGAGGCATGACCGCGCCGTGGCTAGAGGCAAACCACCTCTCCCACCGTTTCCCCCTGCCGGGCGGCCGCAGCCTGCTGGCGGTGGATGATGTGTCCTTTCGCCTGCACCAGGGCGAAACCTTGGCGCTGGTGGGGGAAAGCGGCAGCGGCAAAACCACGCTGGGCCGCATGGTGGTCGGCCTGACCGCACCGCAATCCGGCAGCCTCAGCTTCGCCGGCAGTGCCATTCGCGCGCCCCGCCGCGAGGTGCAGATGGTGTTTCAGGACAACGCCGCCGCGCTCAACCCGCGCCACGGCATCGGCGCCAGCGTGATGGCGCCGTTGCTGTGGACCGGCGGGCTGCGCCGGGCGGCGGCGGAGGCGCAGGCCCGCGCGCTGCTCGATCGGGTCGGCCTGCCGGCGGAGCATTTTTTCACCCGTCTGCCGCATGAACTCTCTGGTGGGCAGCGCCAACGCGTTGGCATCGCCCGTGCGTTGGCGCCCAACCCATCGGTGCTGGTGGCCGATGAGCCGGTCTCCGCGCTGGATGTCTCCGTGCGGGCGCAAATCCTGCTGCTGTTCCGCGAACTACGCGACGAACGGGGGCTGGCGTCGTTGTTCATCACGCATGATCTCGGCGTGGTCCGCAGCGTCGCCCAGCTTGTGCTGGTGCTCTATCGCGGCCGGGTGGTGGAGCAGGGGCCGGTGGCGGCGGTGATGGACCGGCCACGCCATCCGTATTCCCAGGCGCTGCGCGCCGCCACCCCGGTGCCGGACCCAGACCGCCCGCGCCCGGCAACACCCCGTCCGCCGGATCTGGGGGATGTGCCCGGCTGTGCCTTCCGCGCCCGCTGCCCGCAGGCCCATGCCGCCTGCGCCGTACCGCCGCCGCTGCGCGCGGTGGCGGCAGAGCACGACGTGGCCTGCCACCTCGCCGCTTAAACCGGCATCAGGCGCGGCGCGCCGATCTCCCAACTGGCGAACACTGGGTCGCCTGGCTTGAAGGCTTCCGCCTGTTCGCTGGCCATATCCGCCCACAGCGCGTTATCGCCGGCCACGGCCATGCGCAGCCGGGTTTGCGCGCCGAGGAAGGTGACCTCTCGCACCTCTGCCGCCACGGTTGGGGTGGTGCCGTCGCCGGCGGTTGCCGCGACGCGGACATGTTCCGGCCGCAGGAATAATTCCACCCTTTTGCCGGCGCTGTGCGCGGCGGCGGCAGCAGCGGGGAACAGCATCTGGCCCACCCGCACGCCGGCTTGCTCGGTAATGCCATCGAGCACCGCGCCCGCCCCGATGAAGCGGGCGACGAAGCCATCGGCCGGCTGGCGATAGATGGTGGCGGGGCTGGCGACTTGCAGCAGCCGCCCGCCATGCATCACCGCCACCCGGTCGGCGATCGACAGCGCTTCCTCCTGATCATGCGTCACCAGCACCGTGGTCACGCCGGTTTCGCGCTGGATGCGGCGGATTTCTTCGCGCAACTGTAGCCGGACTTTGGCATCCAGCGCGGAGAGTGGTTCGTCGAGCAGCAGCACCTGCGGCTGCATCGCCAAGGCGCGGGCCAGCGCCACACGCTGTTGCTGGCCGCCGGAGAGTTGATGCGGGTATTGGCCGGCATGGCTCGACAGCCCGACCAGGTCCAGCAATGCCCCGGCGCGGGCCAGTTGTTCCGCTTTCGGCCGCCCGGCCACGCGTGGCCCGAAGCGCACATTGTCGGCGACCGTCATGTTGGGAAACAGGCTGTAGGACTGGAACACCATGCCCATGCGCCGGGCGCTGGCCGCCAGCTTCGTCACGTCCTGCCCGGCCACGCGGATGCTGCCGGCATCGGCGGCGATGAAGCCGGCGAGAATGCGCAGCAGCGTGGTTTTACCGCAGCCGCTGGGGCCGAGCAGGCAGATCAATTCCCCATTGGCGATTTGCAGATCCAATTCCGCCAGCACCTGCCGCCCGGCAAAGGATTTGCTGACCCCGGCAATATCAATCGCAGCCATTTTCAGCGTCCTTCGGTTTTGGCCGCCTTAGCGCGGCCGAGCAGCAACACGCCGAGCATGGCGCCCCAGGTCAGCAGGAAACTGGCGACCGACAATGCCGCCGCCGCATTGGCCTCGTGCTGGCCGATCTGGTTCAGAAACACCGCATAGGTGTGGAACAGCAGCACATTGGCGAAGGTGAACTCGCCAAATACCACCGCCAGGGTCAGCAAGGCACTGCCGACCAGGGATGCGCGCAGGCTGGGCAACACCACCAGTACGATAATCTGCCCCATCCCGGCGCCGAGCGACTGCCCGGCCTCGGTCAGCACGGGCAGGTCGATCGCGGCGATGCCAATGTCCAGGCTGCGATAGACGAACGGCAAGGCCAGGAAGAAATACGGGATCACCAGATAAAACGGCGTGCCGATCAGCCATTCCGGCCCGGTGACCAGATTGGACAGCCCGGCGACCAGGGCGATGGCCGGCACCACGAAAGGCAGGCTGGCGATGAAGTCGAACACCGGTTTCAGCTTCGGCGCATACAGGTGCATGAAGATCATCGCCGGCACCAGCAGCAGCACCAGGGCGGCGACAGTTGCCAGCGACAATTCAATCGACAGCGCCATCGCCTCCAGCAATTGCGGCGATTGTAGCAAAATCCGGAAGGCGGCGAAGCCGTAATGGGCGCCGCCTTCCCACAGGCTGAAAGCGGCGGTCATCAGCATGGGCAC
>CAITOL010000191.1 GCA_903893975.1 uncultured Rhodospirillales bacterium
CGGGTGCTGGCCGATCCCACGTACGCGATCACGGCGATCGTGCTGGAGGAGTTCCACAAGGTGGAGCGCACGGGCAAGAACGGCAAGAGCAAGTGGTTCGAGGACGTCCGCTGCATCGCGGATCCGCGGCGCCGCGTGAAGTGCGAGTTCTGCGACGCGAAGGTGCGCAAGCAGATTGGCGTCCGCCGCTACCTCAGCCTGAAGGCGGAGCAGAAGACGGCGCTCCTCAAGGTCGAGGCTGAGATCATCGTGAAACGGCGTTGGCACGATGACATAAACGCCGCGCCAATTGGGGTAGCTGGTCATGCCCTGGCACCTGATGGCGCTGTGATGGTGCTGTGTGGTGATGGCACGATGGCCTCCCGGATTAGTGTGGCAACTGGCTTTATGTGAGCCAATCATGATCCAATGTGATTTCCTGCCTTGATTATAGCGAGAATAATCGGTGCGCCGTCAATCATTGGTTGCGACCTTAAAGAAATTATCTATTTTGGTATGAAATTGGTATATATAAATGATGAGCACTGCAAATTTCCTGGACCACGCTCCAGCCACCATTTTGGCCCGTGTGGAGGCGGCAGCCCCCAACGCCCGCGCCCGCGCCCGCCTGCTGGCCGCGGAGATCCATGGCTATCTCGCGACCGCCATTCGCAGCGGCGCGCTGGTGCGGGGCGCCCAGATCCCAACAGAGCGCGCCCTCGCCGCGCGTTTTGCCGCCAACCGTAAAACCATCCGAGAGGCGCTGGCCCGTTTGGAGCAGGAGGGCATGATCACCCGCCGCGTCGGCAGCGGTGGCTTCGTGTCATGGGTGGAGGAGGGGGCGGTCGGAACAGGGGCGGGTGCCACGCTGTTTCAAACGCCAAGCGTCAGCCCGCTTGATGTCATCGAGGCGCGGCGTGTCGTGGAGCCGAATATGTGTGACTTCGCCGTGGCCCGCGCGACGGAGGAGGATTTCGAGCGCATGTCGCAGCGCCTGGCTGACATGGCGGCCGCGCGCGACCTCGTGGCATTTCGCAAGGCCGGATATGCCTTCCACCTGGAAATCGCCCGCGCCACCCGCAATCCGCTGCTGGTGGTGATCTATGAAATGCTTATCGCCGCCCGCGTGAAGGCGGGGTGGGGCACGCTGATCCCGCTCAATGACCGCCAGGAGCAACGTGATGCGCAAATCGCCGACAACCAGGCGCTTTTAACCGCCTTGCGCGCCCGCGATGCAGAGACGGCGCGCCGGTTATCATTTCGGATTTTATCGGAAATGATCAGCACGATTGCGGCATTCCCACCGGGATGTTGAGAGGCTAAGCGCCGCGCCCCGCTGCAAAGCGGACCGCTTCCTCCGCAGCACGCAGCATGCCGCGCGCCTTCTGGCGGGTTTCCTCGTATTCGGCGACCGGGTCCGAATCCGCGACCACCCCGGCGCCGGCCTGGATATGCAGCGTACCGTTCTGCACCACGGCTGTGCGCAGCGCGATGCAGGTGTCCATCGTGCCGTCAGCGGCGAAATAGCCGATGCAGCCGGCATAGATGCCACGGCGCACGGGTTCCAGCTCGTCAATGATCTCCATGGCACGAACCTTGGGAGCACCGCTCAGCGTGCCCGCGGGGAAGCCGGCCATCAGGGCATCGACGGCATCGAGCCCCGGCGTGATGGTGCCCTGCACGTCCGACATGATGTGCATGACATGGCTGAAGCGTTCGATGGCGAAGCTTTCCGTCACCCGCACGGTGCCGCTGGCGCAGACGCGGCCGACATCGTTGCGACCGAGATCGAGCAGCATCAGATGCTCCGCGCGTTCTTTCGGATCGGCCAGCAGCTCGGCGGCCAGGCGCTGGTCTTCCTCATGCGTGGCACCACGCGGGCGGGTGCCGGCGAGGGGGCGGATGGTGACGGTGTTGTCACGCAGCCGCACCAGGATTTCCGGGCTGGAGCCAACAATGGCGAAGCCGCCGAAATTCAGAAAGAACAGAAACGGCGCCGGGCTGATGCGGCGCAGGGCGCGGTAGAGCGAAAACGGCGGCAGGCCGAAGGGCACGGAGAAGCGCTGGCTCAGCACGATCTGGAAGGCATCACCGGCCCGCACATAATCCTGCGCGCGTTGCACGGCATCGGTGAAGCTCTGGCGCGAGAATGTGGAGGCTGGCTCCGGCAGCGGCGGCAATTCAACCGGCGGGGCAGCCATCGGCAAGGGCCGGATCAGCGCGGTGGCGGCCTGTGCCAGACGGTCCTGCGCGGATTGCCACGCCTGGCTGGCGGTCACATCCGGCCTTGGATAGACCGGGGCAGCGAAGGTCAGCAGGTCAGTCACATTGTCGAAGATGGCGAACAGCGTGGGGCGCAGCATGATGGCGTCGGGCGTGCCGATCACGTCCGCATTGTCATCCGGCAGGCGTTCCATCTGGCGGACCATATCGTAGCCGAGATAGCCAACAAGGCCACCGGCCATGGGGGGAAGGCTGGGCGGCACGTCGAGCCGCGCTTCGGCAATCAGGGCGCGCAGGCAATCCAGCGGTTTGCGGGCATCGCGCACAAAGGCGAAAGGTGCTGCCAAGGCGTTGCGGTTCAGCTCGCTGACATCGCCCTTGCAGCGCCAGACGAGGTCCGGGTCCATGCCGAGAATGGAATAGCGCCCGCGGGATGCGCCGCCTTCCACGGATTCCAACAGGAAGGAATTCGGCCGGTCCTGCGCCAGTTTCAGAAAGGCTGCGACCGGCGTTTCAAGATCGGCGACCGAGCGGGTCCAGACCAGGTGGCCACGCCCGGCGACATAATCCTCGGTGAAGCGGGTCTGATCCGTCACGTTCACTCGCCTTGCACGAGGCTGTTGAGCTGGGCACGGTTCAACGAGGGTTTGGCACGGTCGCGCAAGGCGGTGCCGAACAGGGCCTCGGTGTCATCGGCCATGGCCTTGGCGAGTTGGTCGCGCAGCTGGGCGAAGCCTGCGGGGTCGGCTGCCGGATCGGCCTCGTTGATCGCCACCAGCACAGCGACGACGAAGCCGTCCGGCGTTTCGACCATGGTAGGCTCGCCCAGCTTCAGGCCGAAAAGCGGCGTGATGAGCTGGGTGGGAACACCGTCCGGCGCGCTGCTGCGGCTGGTCGCGGGGAGGGCGCGCACTTGCAGTGCAGCGGCGCTGGCGGCATCGGCGAGCGAGCTGCCTTCCTTCACCTTGGCCAGCACGGCGGCTGCCTCGGTCTCAGCGGCGCGGCGGGTGGCGTCGCGCAGCCAGTCGGCGCGCACCATGTCCGTCACCTCAGAAAAGGGGCGCGGCGACGGTTTGCTCGGCGTGATTGATGGTAGGAATGAATTCTCGGGTATAGATCACTTCGGCGCGCGCGCCATGCGCCTCGGCGGTGGCTTGGGCGATGCGGCGCATGGCAGCCTCGATGGCGGCGCTGATATCGGGCCGATAGCTGCGGCAATCCCCCAGGATGCGCGCGGTGGTGGGGATCACGTTGCGGGTGCCGTCGGTGAGAAATTCGGTGATGGAGACGACGGCGGGATCGACCGGATCGAGCCGGCGCGCGACGATCTGCTGCAAGGCCTGGACGATGGCGGCTCCGGCAAGGATCGGGTCGATCACCATATGCGGCCGGGCGGCGTGACCGCCGCGTCCATGCACCACGATTTCGAAATTGTCCTCGGCGGCCATCAGCGGGCCCGCCCTGGTGGCGAAACTGCCGAGCGCCATGCCGGGCATGTTGTGGATCCCGTAGGCCTCGTCCATCGGAAAACGGTCAAGCAGCCCGTCGGCCAGCATCGCCTGCATGCCGCGGCCATGTTCCTCGGCGGGTTGGAAAACAAAGTGAACGGTGCCGCCGAACGATGCATCGCGCGCCAGATCGCGCGCCGCGCCGAGCAGGGCGGCGGTGTGGCCGTCATGCCCGCAGGCATGCATCCGGCCTGGATTGCGGCTCGTCCAGGCCGCGCCGGTGGCTTCGGTGATGGCGAGCGCGTCCATATCGGCGCGCAGCCCGATGGCCCGGTTGCCGCCGCGCCTGAGGCTCGCGACCACGCCGGCAACACAATCCCATCATCGCTGACACGTTCCTGTGTTTCGGAGCCACCGTGCGCTTGACAGAATGGCGACGGGTGGAGAGAACCTGGTAGGTATGGATGTGTTGCTTGCAGCGAAGTAGCGCTAACAGCTCAAGGCGATGCGCGATCATAATCGGACATGAAGGTAAGAATATGATTATTTTCCTATATCTTCCTTTTGATGTATGCTACACGACTATGCTACATTAGCATAAATCGTTGATTTAATTGCATAAAATCGATAGATGAAGTTATTCGTAATCAGTAGGTCCACAGTTCAATTCTGTGCGCCGGCACCATTTAAATCAATGCCTTAGCGGTTGTCACCGTTCTATGATTCTCAATTAGAATGGTTGTTGCCCATTGGTCCCTCCGGCTTCGGTCGCCGTCCTAGGTGCGTTGCGATGCAAACAAGCCAACGACTCCATCGTTTTCGGGGTCGAGGGTTCGAGCTCCATCACCCCCTCCAATCAGTTCCTTTCCAACCAATCTCCGCCCCAATTCGAACCGGCACATAGGCCGGCTTCCGGGCGGTTTTGCGTGTGAGGGTTGGGATTCCAATTCCGGAACGATGCGCGAATTCTCTCTCCCAACGGCGCATTCTCTCTAAGGCTTGGGAGTCGCCCGATTTACTCGACAAGCTTTTTCCGCAGCAATTTCAATGAAAACTGATTTGCAGGTCGCTGGAAAATTGGTGTCCCGTCCGCTCCTCCTGTCGCGACTTCGAATTGTCGCGGCGCACTCAACCTGTCCGGTGCCTATCCATTCAGCCTGGCAAGTCCATCGTTTGAGCCGTGTGATCTCTGCAAGCGACGCTCAGTCATGAGTGACCCGGGGGGATGCCTGAAGGCGCTATCCCTGGTCGGCGATCATCCCGCGCACCAATGGAATGACCCTGCTCCCGTATAGCTCGATGCTGCGCATGAGTTTTTC
>CAITOL010000192.1 GCA_903893975.1 uncultured Rhodospirillales bacterium
GCGGGTTTCGGGTGTCCACATGGCAGGTCTCGCTGATAGGTGCGAGGCATCGACTCACACATCAATCGAGCCGGGCAAGCAGATTCAAATGACTCGCAAACCTTCCGGACGGACACTAAAATCCAGGCTAAAGCATGGCGATACTTGGCAAGCTTGCCTAGAGATCGCCGCAATCTGGCGCATTTTTTGTGAGCTTCCCCTGCCGTTTTGCTGATCTTGATGCGGCGGAACAGCGTGGGCGTGGTCAGGAAATGTCAAAAAACCGCCCTTTCTCGCTGCGCCGGACTGGCGGTAGAATTGCAGTTTGCAACGCCGCCACGGCATGTTGCGTCGCAGCACAACATAGCGGGAAAATTTTAGTCGTCCATTTTTTGTTTATTGTGTTGCGGAGTGGCTCACGGTCCGGCCGGCTGTGACAGCCGCGCTAGACCGTCTGGTCGACCGGGGTTAGGCTTTTGCGGGTCGTTATGGAGAATGTTGACGCATGAATGCCACCCTTGCCCATAACAGCCAGCTTGCTTCGCCGCTGCCGCTGGGGGCGCGCCCGGTCGGGGCGGCGTTCGGCTTGCCGGAGCGGTTGCGGATTCGCGCCGGCGCATTAACCGGGCCGACGGCGGGGCTGGCGCCTGGCAACGTGCAGGCCAATCTGGTGATCCTGCCGCGCGATCTGGCCGGCGATTTTCTCCGCTTCGCGCAAGCCAACCCGAAACCCTGCCCGGTGCTGGCGGTGGGGGAGGTGGGCAATCCCAACCTGCCGAGCCTGGGGGCGGATCTGGATTTGCGCACCGATCTGCCGCGCTACCGGGTCTGGCGGGACGGGGTGCTGGTGGATGAACCGACCGATATTACCGCGCTATGGCGTGCGGATCTGGTCAGCTTTGCCATCGGCTGTTCGTTTTCCTTCGAACAGGCGCTGATCGAGGACGGGATCGAAATCCGCCACATCGCCTGCAACGCCAATGTGCCGATGTACCGCACCAACATTCCCACCACCGCTGCCGGGCCATTTCATGGGCCGGTGGTGGTGTCCATGCGGCCGATGCTGCCGGCGGATGCCATCCGGGCGATCCAGATCACCTCCCGCTTTCCGTCCGTGCATGGGGCGCCGGTGCATATCGGCCTGCCGGAGGCGATCGGTATCGCCGATATCGGCAAGCCGGATTATGGCGACGCGGTGCCGATCCGGCCGGGCGAACTGCCGGTGTTCTGGGCCTGCGGGGTGACGCCGCAAGCGGTGATCGCGGCGGCCAAGCCGGCGTTTTGCATCACCCATGCACCGGGGGCGATGTTGATTACCGATCTGCGCAATTCCAACCTCGCCAGCCTGTAGCCTTGCACCGCATCGCCGCCATTGAGGCACTGATTCAGGAAGAGGTCGGCCGCAACATCCAGGCGATGTGCGCTGCTGCCACCGGCGGCTTGCAGGCGGTGGCCAGCGTGCTGGCCGAGGCGCCCACGCTGCGGCTGGGGGTGATAACCGGGTTTTATGTGCCGCGCGGCACGCCGCCGGCAGCGGAAACCGATGGGCCGGTGGGGGTGGCGCTGCTGCTGCGCGGGCTGCGTGCCGCCGGTGTGGCCTGCCGGGTGGCGACCGATCCGCCCTGTGCCGCGGCCTGTACGGTGGCGTTGGCGGCAGCCGGACTGGGTGATGTGCCGGTGGATCAGGCGCCGGTGGCCGATATCGTCGCCACATGGCGGGCGGCGGGCATTACCCATGTGCTGTCGGTGGAACGCTGCGGGCTGGCGGCGGATGGGGTGCCACGTAATTTGCGCGGCGAAGATGTCTCGCCGATGACAGCGCCGCTCGACCGGCTGTTTCTCGCCGGGCCCTGGGCGCGGCTGGCGATCGGCGATGGCGGCAACGAGATCGGCATGGGCAGCCTGCCGGCGGCGGTGATCGCGGCCTCGGTGCAGAATGGCGGGCGGATCGCCTGCCGGACGGCGGCGGAGCATTTGATTGTGGCCGGCGTGTCCAACTGGGGCGCTTGGGGAGTGCTGGCGGCGCTGGCGGTGTTGCGGCCGGATTGGCGGGCAGGATTGCTGGCGGCGTTGGACCCGGCGCTGGATGCGGTGATCATGCAGGCGACGGTGTTCGACGGCCCGGCGGTGGACGGGGTGACCACGTTGCAGGCGATGACCGTCGATGGTTTGCCGGTCGCGCGCCACCACGCCAAGCTGGAAGCGATCCGGGCGGCGGCGGGTTAGTAGTTGCCGCCGCTGCTGCGGTTGCTGCCGCTGGCCGAGGTGCCACCGGGGCCGCCGGGGTTGAAGCGGCCGATATTGCCGAGCAATTGTTGCAGGAAGCTGGCATCGCTGCCCGGCGCCGGGGTGGCGTCGGGCACCACGGCGACGTCATAGCCATCGGCCGCGGCTTTGGTTTCCACCCGACGCAGCACGCCCTGCTGGTCGAAGCCGAGCACGACGACCGACTGGTCGCGCACCACGTTGGTGGCGGCGATCATCGGCTTGGTCATTTCGCCGATATAGATCCAGGTATTGTCGTCAAACGCCGCTTTGGTGGTGGGGGAGCCGATCAGCGCCATGGCATCCGCGCGGGTGGAGGTGCCGGGGACCAGCTGGGCCAGCCGCTCGGCTTCCACCCGGTTGCCGCGCGATTGCTGCGGGAAGGATATGACGTCTGGCAGGTCGCAGCCGGTCAGCGCGATCGGGGAGGCGAGAGCCGCCGCCAGTGTCAGGCTGGCGAGCAGGCGGGAATGCCGAATTCGTGCAGGTCGCATGGGTCCCTCGATCGCTGCGGGTCGGCAGGTGCCGACGCCACGGCTGGTCTGTAGCTTCTGCGCCGCCGCAACGCCAGTCCTGAAGTGAAATCGCGGCGCGGCGCCAGTTTGACAGGCGGGCGCGAGACGCTACCTGTAGCCGTGGCGCTGGTGGGCGGCAGATCGCGCACGCCAGGCGGCATGGAATAAGGTAGAATGGGCTTATGCCAGAGATGAAACCAGCCAAACCCGAGCGGGGCGGCATTTTGCGCCTGTTGCGCGGGAATCGCTATGAGCGCGCAGGCTATGCGCTGTACGGCGCCGCGGTCGCGGCTGCGCGCCAGCCGGTCTTCTATGCTGAGCTGGGCGTGCCGGACACGCTGGACGGGCGCTTCGATATGGTCGGGCTGCATGCGTTTCTGCTGATCCGTCGGCTGACCGCGCTGCCGGTGCCCGGCCCGGCGCTGGCGCAGGCGATGTTCGATGCAATGTTCAACGACATGGACCTGAACCTGCGCGAGATGGGGGTGGGGGATTTGTCCGTCGGCCGTCGAGTGCGCGATATGTGGGAAGCGTTTCATGGCCGCTCCGCCGCCTACGCCGCCGCGCTGGACGGGCCAGAGCCGCTGGCGGGGCTGACGGAGGCGTTGGCGCGCAATGTGTGGCGCGGGGCGGAGGCCCCGGCCGGGGTCGGCCGGTTGGCGTCCCTGGCGTTGGCACAGAGCCGCCATTTGGAAACCCAGGAACTGGCCGACCTGCGGGCCGGCAAGGTGGAGTTTGTTACATCATGACCCTGCATGTGCAGCCACCGGAATGGCCGCGCCCGCTGCCGGTTCTGCGACTCGCTGCCGGCGTGCATACCGAGACCATTGCCGCCGAGCCGGCCGAATGCATCGCCCTGGCGGCCCGCATGGGGCTGCCGGCGATCAAGTCCATCCGCTGTAGCTTTACCCTGCACCCGCGCCGCGATGGGGCGTTTCTGGCGGAGGGGCATTTGCAGGCGCGGGTCACCCAGACCTGTGTGGTGACGCTGGAGGATTTCGCCGCCCGCATTGATGAGCGGTTCCGGGTGCTGTTCGTGCCGGCCGGGCAGGAGAGCGAGACCGACGACCCCGATTCGGATGACGAAATCCCCTATGAAGGGACGGCCATCGATCTGGGCGAGGCGGCGGCGGAGCAGTTGGCGCTGGCGCTGGACCCGTATCCGCGCAAACCCGATGCCGCGATTGCCGAGTCTGCCGAGGGCGAGGCGCCGGAGGCGGCAGCTAAACCATCGCCGTTTGCCGCCCTGGCCCGGCTGCGCACCAAGCCTTAGGCGGGGCAATACGCCGCACGCAGGCCGAACCTGCGTTGCGGTGGCGTGGTATGACTTGCGGGGCGGGGGGGTGTCTGCTAGACCGCGCCGCTCGCGTTATTGGCATTGAATACGTGAACGTGCCCGCCCTGCCGTGTTGGTGGGGCACCGGGGGCGGATCACCTAGACCGGAGTTGGGTTTCCCATGGCTGTCCCGAAGAAGAAATCGTCCCCCTCGCGGATGGGCATGCGTCGCAGCCATCATGCGCTGACCGCTGTCGCGCATACCGAATGCGGCAATTGCGGCGAGCTGAAGAAGCCGCACCACGTGTGCAGCCATTGTGGCCATTATGATGGCCGCGAAGTGGTGGTTGCTGGCAAGCCGCTTAAGGGCGCGGTTCGCGCCTGACGCGGCGCACCGGGTCCTAATACCGAATATCGGGCGCGCCATGGCATTCTGCGTTAGCTTTGGCTGCGCCCAGAATTTGGGCTGCGACCTGGTCGGAATCGACGGCGTTTATTGTCGGCTCGACTGTGGTAGCATCGCCCGGTGACTGACCGATTCACGCTTGCGATCGACGCCATGGGCGGCGATGCCGCCCCGGCGGCCATTGTCGCCGGGCTGGATATCGCCGCTGAACGCCACCCCAGCGCGCGCCTGCTGCTGGTGGGGGACGAGGCGGCGTTGACCCCGTTGCTCGCCCGCTACAAGCGCGCGGCGGCGATTTGCACCATCCGCCACACCGCCGAGGTGATCGGCTCCGACATGAAGCCGACCGCGGCGTTGCGCATGCGTACCGCATCGATGCGGCTGGCGATTGATGCGGTGGCCAATGGCGAGGCGGCGGGCGTGGTGTCCGCCGGTAATACTGGCGCGCTGCTGGCGCTGGCCAAGATTGTGATCAAGACGCTGCCCGGGATCGACCGCCCGGCCATGGCCGCGATTGGCCCGTCGGCGCGCGGCGATGTGGTGATGCTGGATCTGGGCGCCAATGTCAGCTGCGATACCCGCAACCTGGTGGAATTCGCTTTGTTGGGCGATGTGTTCGCCCGCACCGTGCTGGGGCTGACCGCGCCGACGATTGGCCTGCTCAATGTCGGCTCTGAGGAGTTGAAGGGCAACGACCAGCTGCGCCAGACCGCGGACGCGCTGCGCGCCAGCCATCTCGGGCCGCAATTTCATGGCTTTATCGAAGGCCACGACATCGCCGCCGGCACCACCGATGTGATTGTGACCGACGGGTTCACCGGCAATGTGGCGCTGAAAACCGCCGAAGGCACGCTGAAGCTGATGAGCGGCATGCTGCGGCAGGTGTTTGCCACCTCCATCCTGACCAAGATTGGCTACCTGCTGGCCCGCCCCGGCCTGGAACGGCTGCGCGAATGGCTGGACCCGCAACGCTATAACGGCGCGGTGATGCTGGGGCTGGCGGGCGTGGTGGTGAAGTCGCATGGCGGCACCGACGCCAATGGCTTTGCCCACGCCGTGGATGTGGGCATGGACATGGTTGTGCATCGCTTTAACGATGGTATCCGCGATGGGCTGGAGCGGCTACGGACCGCGCAGGGCCAGCCGCAGACCGTCGCCTCACCGGGAGTTCCAGAATGATCCGCAGCCAATTGACCGGGATCGGCGCCTATCTGCCGCGCACGCTGGTCAGCAATGACGAGATGGCCAAGCGGGTGGATACCAGCGACGAATGGATCCGCGAGCGGACCGGCATTCGCCAGCGTTATTTCGCAGCGCCGGATGAAAGCTGCGCCTTCATGGCCACCGAAGCGGCGCGGGCGGCCCTGGCTGATGCCGGGGTGGACGCGGCCAAGGTGGATGCCATTCTGCTGGCCACCGCAACGCCCGACCAGGCGTTTCCGGCCACCGCCGTGCGGGTGCAGGCGGCGTTGGGCTGCGGCGGCTTCGGGTTTGATCTGTCGGCTGCGTGCAGCGGCTTCATCTATGCGCTGTCGATGGCGGACGCGATGATCCGCGCTGGGCAGGTGCGGACGGTGCTGGTAATCGGTGCGGAAGTGTATTCCCGCATCATGAACTGGGAAGACCGCGGCACCTGCGTGCTGTTCGGCGACGGCGCCGGCGCGGTGCTGTTGCAGGCCGGCGAGGGCGATGGCAGCCACGCCGATCGCGGCATTCTGGCCTCGCGGCTGCATTCGCAGGGCGCGTTGGCCGATATTCTGTATGTCGATGGCGCCGTGGGCCAGCCGGATAAGCCCGGGCATCTGGTGATGAACGGCCGCGAGGTGTTTCGCCACGCCGTGGGCAAGCTGGCCGAGACGGTGCAGCAGACGCTGGAGGCGAGCGGCCTGACGGCGGCCGATATCGACTGGCTGGTGCCGCATCAGGCCAATATGCGCATCATCGACGCGGTGGGCCGCAAGCTCGGCCTGGGCGCTGACAAGGTGGTGGTGACGGTGGATCAGCACGCCAATACCTCGGCGGCCTCGATCCCGCTGGCGTTGCATGCGGCGTATCGCGATGGGCGGATCAAGCGCGGCCAGTTGGTTCTGATGGAGGCGCTTGGCGGCGGGCTGACCTGGGGCTCCGCGCTGGTTCGGCTGGGATAGCACGCGACTTCACATATTGCTTGAAGCGCCAAGCGGCTGAATTCAATCTATAGTTCCGATTCTATTCTTGACGAAAGGGTCATGTCTGCCTAGCGTTGGCGGCATGAGCACTGTCACACGCGCGCACTTGACCGAGACGATCTATACCCAGGTTGGTCTCTCCCGCAACGAATCCGCTGACTTGCTTGAGGCCGTTTTGGCCCGGATGAGCACAGCGCTGGAGGATGGACAATCCGTTAAAATCAGCGGGTTCGGGACATTTTCTGTGCGCCAGAAAGGCCGCCGAATCGGGCGTAATCCGAAGACGGGCACCGAGGTGCCGATCTTGCCGCGCCGGGTGCTGGTGTTCCGGCCGAGCCAGGTTTTGAAGGCGCATGTGAACCATACCGCCATCCCGACCGGGGATGACGAATGAGCGACGCTGCCCTGGCGGTGGATGACGCGGACGATAGCGACGACGCCGAAGGTGCTGCTGGTCCGTCCAAGGCCAAAAAAGCCCCAAATGCGTTTCGCACCATCAGCGAAGTGGCCGATGATCTGCACATTCCCCAGCATGTGCTGCGCTTTTGGGAAACCAAGTTTCCGCAGGTCAAGCCGCTAAAGCGGGGCGGCGGGCGGCGTTATTACCGCCCGGACGATATCGGATTGCTGCGGCAAATATCAGATTTGCTGTATAATCAAGGCTATACGATCAAAGGCGTGCAGCGCCTGTTACGCGAAGGTGGGGGTAGGTTGGCTGATAACATCCCGCCGCCCTCGGCGGAGGAAAAGGCTGAGGTGGCGAGTGCCGTCGGCGACAAACCGGACGGGGAACCGCAACTGCCGATGCCCGGCCTGGAACCGGTGCCGGCGGCCAAGCCGGCTGCCAAGCCAGCGGTGAAGGCCGAGCCACGTGCCAAGCCGGCCGCAGCGGAGACGGCGGGCGAGGTTGCCCGGCTGCGGGCCTTGTTGGCGCACACGCTGGCGGAACTGCAAAGCCTGCGAGGGTTGCTGCCATAGCATGCGGTTGATGGATTGCGTCGGGCCGCGCCCACTGCTACAGACCCGGCTCCGGTCGGAGCGTAGCGCAGCCTGGTAGCGCATCAGTCTGGGGGACTGAGGGTCGTGGGTTCGAATCCCGCCGCTCCGACCAAATTCTCCCCCATCCCGGCTTTCGATTTCTCCCGGCTTCAATCCGCCTGCACCAACGCGGTGCCGGCGCGGGCCACCACGCGGCCGCGTTTGACGACCAGGCGGCGCGGACGGTGGGTGACCACGGCTTCCGCCAGGGTTTCACCTTCAACCAGCACCAGATCGGCGTTGCAGCCCGGCGCGAGGCCGTAATCCGCCAGCCGCATCACCGCAGCGCCGCCGAAGCTGCAAACGGCCAGGGCTTTTTCCACATCGGCGTCGTAACGCAGGTTATTGCGCAGGCCGAGGATTTTGGCCCGTTCCAGCATATCGCCGCTGCCATAGGGGCCCCAGGTGTCGCGGATGCCGTCCGAGCCGGAACAGAAGCGGATGCCCATGCCGACCAGTTTGGCCAACGGCGGCACCGGGGCGCTGGGCGAGCCGGTGGACATGATCGCGATATCCAGCGCGGCAATGCCGTCCAGCAGCGGGGCGACCAGCGCCGCATCGGGGTCGCCGAGGCAGACGGCGTGGCTGATGGTGACCTGGCCTTGCATGCCGAGCGCGCGGGTGCGTTCGAGGATCAGTTCCATGCTGAACGCGCCGAGGCGGCCGAGTTCGTGCAGGTGGATATCCACCGGTTTGCCGAACTGCTCCGCGAGGCCGAACACCACATCGAGATGCGCTTTCGGGTCGCGGTCGATGCCGCACGGGTCGAGCCCGCCGACGATGTCGCAGCCCAGCCGCATCGCATCGGCCAGCATGGCGGCGACGCCCGGCCGGATCATGATGCCGGATTGCGGGAAGGCGACCAGCTGGATGTCCATCACCTCGGCATAGGCCTGCCTTGTGGCGAGCACGCCTTCCACCCCAGCGAGGCCGACGGCGTCGTCCACATCGATATGGCTGAGGATATGGGTGGAGCCGAGGGCGAGGGATTGCACCACCTGGCGGGCGGATTGGCGGGCGGGGTCGATGCCCCATTCGCCTTTCAGTCGCCGTTCGGTCTCGATTTTGTCGATCAGCAGCGGGCCGGCCTGATGCGGGCGCCAGCCCATGCCGAGCAGGGATTTGTCCAGATGGGTGTGTGCCTCCACCAGGCCGGGGATCGCCAGCGCGCCGCCGCCATCCTCGATAGCGATGCCGGGGGCGCTGAGGCCGCGGCCAATGCCGGCGATGCGGCCGCTGCGGATCAGCATATCCGTGGGTTCGCCGCCCATCGGGCGGATATTGGTCAGCAACAGGTCATGCGACATGCGGGGCCTCCTCAATCGGCGACGTGGACCACCAGTTTGCCGGTATTTTCGCCGCGGAACAGCATGCCCAGGCCGTGCGGGGCCGATTCCAGGCCGGAAATTACATGTAATTTCTGTTGCAGGCGGCCAGCTTTGGCCTGGGTGGCCAGCCAGTGGCGGCCTTCATCGAAGCGGGCGGCGAAGTCGCTGACCACGAAGCCCTGGATGCGCGCGCGGCGGCCGATCAGCAGGCCGAGGTTTTTGACCCCGTACGGCACCGCCAGCGAGGTTTGCGAAATGCGGCCGCAGATGACGACGCGGCCGCCGATGGCGAGCGCGCCGATCGCGGCCTCCAGCGTTTCCCCGCCGACATTGTCGAAAAACACGTCCACGCCCCCAGGGCAGGCGCGGGCGATGGCGGCGGCGAGGTCGGGTTCCGCCTTGTAGTCGATGGCGGCGTCGAAGCCGAGGTCGTCCACCAGGCGCCGGCATTTATCCGCCCCGCCGGCGAGGCCGACCACGCGGCAGGCTTCCAACTTGCCGATCTGCCCGACGATCTGCCCGACCGCCCCGGCGGCGCCGGAGACCAGCAGGGTTTCGCCAGCGCGGATGCCGCCAATGTCGCGCACGCCGAAATAGGCCGTCAGCCCGGTGATGCCGATCAGGCCGAGCCAGTTCTCCGGCGTGCCCAGGCCCAGATCCAGCTTTTCCAGTCCCGCCGCCCGCAAGGTGGGGGCGGACTGCCAGCCCAACTGGCCCCAGACCAGATCGCCCGGCGCCAGCCCGTCGGCGCGGCTTTCCACCACCCGGGCAATGCCGCCGGCGCGCATGATGTCGCCGATTTCGATGCGCTGGACATAGCCGGGGTTTTCACTGATCCAGACCCGCATCGCCGGGTCGATGGACAGGTACAGGGTTTCCAACCGCACCTCCCCCGGCTCTGGCGCGCGGGTGGGGTGGGTGGCGGCGGTAAAATGCTCCGGCCCGGCGAAGCCGGTGGGGCGGGCGGCGAGGGTGAGAACGCGGTTGGCGTTGCGCATGGCGTTAGCGGTTCTGGAAATTGGGCAGCCGGCGTTCGGCCATGGCTTTGACGCCTTCCTTGAAGTCCGCGGTTTTGCGCTGCCAGTCCTGTTCCACCAGTTCGCGCTCGGTGGCGGCTTCAATGGCGTCGGCCAGGCCCCGGCGCAGGGTTTCGCGGGTGGATTGGGTGGAGAGCGGCGCGGATTGGGCGATTTCGGTCGCCAGCGCCATCGCGGCACTGCGGACCTCGGCCTCTGGCACCAGTAGGTCGGCGAGGCCGATGGCGACCGCTTCCTCCCCGCCGATGCGGCGGCCGGTGTAGAACAGCAACGCCGCTTTCTGCCCGCCGACCAGGCGGGGCAGGGTGGTGGTGAGGCCGAAGCCGGGATGGAAGCCGAGGCGGTTGAAGTTGGCGGAGAAGCGGGCTTCGGCGCAGGTGACGCGGAAATCCGCCACCAGGGCCAGGCCCAGCCCGCCGCCAATGGCCGGGCCATGCACGGCGGCGATGATGGGCTTTTTCGAGCGGAAGATGCGCACCGCTTCCTTATAGAGGTGCTTGACCACCACGCCCTCGGTTTCCGAGACGGTGCCGGTGTCGGGCCGGTTGGCGAAATCGGCGCCGGCGCAGAACGCCTTGCCCTGGGCGGCGAGCACGACGGCGCGGCAGGCGGGATTGGCGTCGAACGCCGCCAGCGCATCGGCAATCTGGTTGATCAGCGACACATCGAAGAAATTATGCGGCGGCTTGCGGATTTCGATCAGGCCGACATGGTCGGTAAGGTCGGTGGCGATGTCGGCGTAAACGGTCATGGGCACGGTCCTAGGTCAAGGTGGCGAGGAAGGCGGTTACGGCCGCGTTGAAGCCGGCGGGCTGGTCGATATTGGCGGCGTGGCCGGCATCCGGGATCACGACTTTGGTGGCGCCAGGGATTTTGCCGGCCATGTAGTCGGCGGCGGCGAGGAAGGGCGTGTCGCGGCTGCCGACCAGCACAAGGGATGGCACGGCGATGTTGGGTAGGGATTCGATGACATCGGCGTTCTGCTGCGTCAGCATGCCGCGCGCGGCGTGGGCGAGGCCCTGGGCGTTGCGGTGGCGGCTGCCGGCGCGCTCGGCGCTGGCCGATTGCAGCATGGCCAGGCCCTCGGCCTCCAGTTTGGCGGCGGTGCCGAGCGCGCGCTGGTTCCAGGCCGCGCGGGCGTCGTCCTTCTTGAAGCCGGGGCCGGTGTCGATGATCAGCAGCGCCTGGGTGCGGTCGGGATGGGCGCGGTGAAAGGCGAGCGACATGTAGCCGCCGAGCGAGAGGCCGCCGATGATGGCGGCATCGGCGCCAACCGCATCCAGGATGGCGGCCATGTCGGCGACGGTCGCGGCGGCGGAATAGGCGGCGGGGTCGGCGGGATAGTCCGACTGGCCGTGGCCGCGCATGTCCCACAACACAAGCTGGTGGGTGGCGGCGAGGGCGGCAATCTGGCCCTGCCACATGGCGGAGGTGGCGGAAAAGCCGTGGCTGAGCAGCAGGGTGGGGCCGGCGCCGTGCACCTCGTAATACAGCGCCACGCCGTCGCGTGTGAGTGTGGGCATGTGGTTGCCTCCCGTTTTGTCGGGAGTGTGGCGCAGGATGGCGGGGGAGGGAAGGTGGGGTTAGGCGGGTTTGGTCAGGCGGTTTTGGTCAGACGGGGATCGTACAGCCATTTGCGGCACTTTTTGGCGCGTATGGCGCCAGCGTCCGGGTGGGCGGGGTTGAGGAGGATGTTGAACTCGTCCGGCACGATGACTGAGGGAACGCGCAGCAGCGCGGAGGTTCTGGCGTGGAGCCAGGCGGTGCCGAGGGTGAGGCTGGCGCGGCCGGCGGGATCGGCATCCCAGCCGACCGGCAGGCTGGCCGGGGTTTCCGTGCGGGCGGCGGCCCAGATGTGCTGCGGGATGCGGATGGCGACGAGGTAACGACTGAACGGCAATCCGCCGGCGTTGAGCTGGACGATGGTTTCCAGGCAGGCGAGGGCCTGGGAGTCCGAGGCGTAGACAACCGCATCGCCTTCCGCATTCCATCGGCCACCGGTGCGCCTGGCGCCGGCACCGGACAGGTCATCGGCCTCGTAGGTCCTGGTATCCGTGGCAATGCGCCAGACGGTGACCGTCACGCGTAGGCGCCGCTTTGAA